>CAJONO010000070.1 GCA_905235905.1 uncultured Prevotella sp. | reverse complement strand
TGTGGGCTAAGATTGTTAAGAGCTTCGGCGCTAAGAATCCTAAGTCGCTCGCTCTGCGTACACACTCGCAGACCTCAGGCTGGTCGCTCACCGAGCAGGACCCCTTCAACAACGTGGGCCGTACTTGTATTGAGGCAATGGCTGCCGTCTTAGGTCACACCCAGTCGCTGCACACCAACGCTCTCGATGAGGCTATCGCACTGCCTACCGACTTCTCGGCCCGTATTGCTCGTAATACCCAAATTTACATCCAGAACGAGACGAAGGTCTGCAAGCAGATCGACCCGTGGGCTGGTTCCTACTACGTGGAGACACTGACCAACGAGCTTGTCCACAAGGCCTGGGAGCATATTCAGGAGATTGAGAAGTTGGGCGGTATGGCCAAGGCCATCGAGACCGGTCTGCCCAAGATGCGCATCGAGGAGGCTGCTGCTCGTACTCAGGCTCGTATCGACTCAGGTGTGCAGACCATCGTGGGAACCAACAAGTACCCTTTGGAGCACGAGGATCCTATTGACATCCTCGAGGTAGACAACACCGCTGTGCGCAAGCAGCAGGAGGAGAATCTGAAGGAAGTGCGTGGCAAACGCGACGAGGCAGCTTGTCAGGCTGCCCTGAAAGCTATCACCGAGTGTGTGCGTGACTTCAAAGAAGGTCGCAAGAGCGAGAACAACCTGCTCGACCTCGCTGTGAAGGCTGCCCAGCTGCGTTGTACGTTAGGAGAAATTTCGGATGCCTGCGAAGAAATCGTAGGCCGTTATAAAGCAGTAATCAGAACTATTTCAGGCGTGTATTCATCAGAAAGCAAGAACGACTCCGACTTTGAGAAAGCCTGCGAGTTGACCGAGAAGTTTGCGAAGAGGGAAGGCCGTCGTCCCCGCATCTTCGTTGCGAAGATGGGTCAGGACGGTCACGACCGCGGTGCAAAGGTAGTAGCAACGGGTTATGCCGACTGTGGTTTCGACGTAGACATGGGGCCGCTGTTCCAGACTCCTGCCGAGGCTGCCCGTGAGGCAGTGGAGAACGATGTCCACATTGTCGGTGCATCTTCGTTGGCAGCAGGCCATAAGACGCTCATTCCGCAGTTGATAGAGGAACTTCACAAACTGGGACGCGACGACATTATGGTCATTGCCGGTGGCGTTATTCCCGCTCAGGACTATGACTTCCTCTACAAGGCAGGCGTTGCCGCCATCTTCGGTCCTGGCACCAGCGTGGCGAAGGCTGCTGTGGAAATGATGAAGCTGTTGCTCGACGAGTAGTGCTTCGACTTGCCAATAGCTTTTACAGAAAACGTTGTTTTCCTGCATGGAAAACAACGTTTTCTGTGTTGGGAAACAACGTTTTCTGTGCAGGAAAACAACGTCTTCTGTGTTATGATTCTTCGGTTACAAGTCTACGCGCAGCACTGGGGCAATCTTGTTCGTGGGCGAGGGCAGGGTCACTGTAAGCCCTTCGACCGTCTGCTGTGCCTTGAGTTTCCCATAGCCGAGAAGATAGACAGAGCTGATGCGCTTCTTCAGATGGGGGTTGCCCTTGGCCAGTGACTTCACCACCAGTTTGCCGTCGGCAGGCCAGCCCATCGAGGTGACGTATAGATGTTTTTTCGTCTGATTGAAGCGTATGTCGCGACTGTCCATGTTGCTATACTGCCCGTCGTTGAAGCCCTGGGCGTTGAGCTTGATGGCCTTTTCGGCCACGGGACCCTCGCCGAATACGGCCCATGGCCGTGTGCCGAAGATACTCTCGCCGTTGACGGTCATCCATGCCTCGAGGTCGTCAAGAATCCTGGCCTCTTTCTCGTCGTAGGTGCCATCGGCGCGCAGGGGTATGGATAGCAAAAGGTTGCCGTTCTTCGATACGATGTCGACCAGCTGTTTCACTACCGTCTCGGCACTCTTGTAGCGGCCTTGCTCGTAGATGCCGGTGTCGTAGTGCCAACCGCCTATGCAGTTGCACGTTTGCCACGGATAGGCAATAATCTCGTTGGGGGCACCGCGTTCCACGTCCCATGTCAGGGCTTTGCGCTGCTCGTCGTTGAGAATCTTTCCGAACACTACGCCGCGAGGGTTCTTGTTGTAGAGGTGGGCGGCAATGCGCAGGCCGCAGTCGCTCACAGGATAGAACGGCAGCACGGTGACATCGAAGTAGATAAGGTCGGGCTGGTAACGGTTGATGGCATCGAGGGTGCGGTCGTAGAAGTTGGTTACAAACTCCTGCGAGGGCAGGCAGGCACCATTCCCCCAGCCCCATTGTGAGTGTATGCGGCCGTTGTCCCACGACCCTTGGCTCATGGGATGGTGTTGCTGGTAGAGCATCTGCGGGTCGAGACCTTCCCACCACTTGCCCTTGCCGTCGGCTTTGGTCAGGTTACCGTCGTACCAAATGCCGGCCTTCGGTCCCTTCAGGTCGTAGCGCTGTGCCGGCTCGTACCACGTCCAGGCATGGTCGGCATGGAATGAGATGCCTAATGGCAGTCCGGCTTTCTTGGCGGCCTTGGCCCAGCCGTCGAGGATGTCGCGCTTAGGACCGATGTTCTTCGAGTTCCACGGCTGGTATTTCGAATCCCACAGGTCGTAGTTGTCGTGATGGTTGCCGAGTACGAAGAAGTACTGTGCGCCGCAGCGCTTGTATTTCTCAATCAGTTTCTCGGGATTCCACTTTTCGGCCTTGAACAGGGGCAGAATGTCTTTGAAACCCACTTCCGATGGGTGTCCGTAGTGCTCCACGTGCCACTTGTACTCACGCGAGTCCTCTATATAGAGCGAGCGGGCCATCCAGTCGCCGCTGCCCTCTACGCACTGTGGTCCCCAGTGGGCCCAGATGCCAAACTTGGCATCGCGGAACCACTCTGGCGTCTGGTGGGTTACGAGCGACTCCCACGTGGGTTCATACTTGCCTGTCAGCATTTGCTCATGAGCTTCCGAAACAGGCACCTGGTAGCTCTTTTGTGCCGTGGCTGTCATGAAAGTGGCGGCCAGCAGCAGTGTTGGTAAAGTACTCTTCAGCATGTGCTTATTCATATAGGTAAAACATTCGTTCCATCAGTTGCCATTTCTCGTCGCTCGTACTGCCAGGCTTGCAGGCTTGGAACATGGCCACGTAGGCTTCCCACTCGGCTTGACGGGGCAGCGTGGCAAGGCGGGCCATGGCTGTGTCCCAGTCGAAGTCGAGAGGTGTTTCGACAATCATAAAGAGACGGTTGCCCAAGATGTAGATTTCCATTTCGAGGATGCCCACTTGGCGTATGCCCTCGCGTATCTCTGGCCATGCCTTGTAGCGGCTGTGGGCTTCTACGTAGCGGGCTATCAGTTCAGGGTCGTTCTTCAGGTCGAGCGTCTGACAGTAGCGTTTCACTGGCTGGGCGAAATGCTGTTGTGGGTAGCCTTGCTTCTTTTCGTTGCCGGCTTCCACCCTGACATCATTTGCCTTTCCAGTAGCCTTGCCGTAGTATTGATAGACCATCGCCTCGATGGCTGGGGGCACCATCCCTTTCACGCTCTTCCCCTCTCCTGCCTGTTTCCTTACTTCCGTACTCGAAATATTGAGCAGTTCCGTGTCGACAATCATTGCATTCTCAGGTAGCTTTGAACGGTCTATGTCGCTGCCCTGACGGGGGTAGATGACAATCTGGTAGCAGTGAAGAATCTCTTCGGCCTTATACCAACGGGGGAAGAGCTGCCAGTTGTCGCCACCTATTAATAATATAAAGGTGTGGTCGGGATAGTCCTTTTCCAGTTGCTGCAAGGTGTTCCATGTGAACGATGGCTTGGGCAGGCGAAGTTCGTAGTCGCAGGCCACGATGCCCTCCTCGTTCTGCAGGGCGGTGCGAGTCATTTCGAAACGCAAGTGGTCGTCGAGCAAGTCGGAACGCCCCTGCTTCAGTGGGTTCTGTGGCGACACCATCAGCCAGACTTCGTCGAGTCCCGCCAACTTCTTTAGCTGTCGGGCCAAGGCGATGTGGCCTACGTGTATGGGGTTGAACGAGCCTCCAAATAGTCCTATCTTCATTCTTGACGGGGGTATTAATGTGAGGAATGGGTTTTCTGCAGGAATGTCGTTACCAGACTTAGTGTCTCAGCCTTGGCCGTTTCCAGATTGTCGTTCACCACGATGTGGTCGAATTGCGGTGCGAAGGTCAATTCGTATTCAGCCTTTGCCAGACGGTTTTCGATGGCCTCTGGCGTGTCGGTGCCACGACCCACGAGGCGTCGGCGCAGTTCTTCGACCGATGGTGGCTGAATGAAAAGGCTCATAGCCTTCTCGCCATAGAACCGCTTGATGTTGATGCCACCCTTCACATCAACGTCGAACACTACGTTCTGCCCTTCTGCCAGCTGATGTTCTATTTGCGCTTTCAGCGTACCATAGAAGCGGTCCTCATATACTTCTTCGTATTCCAGGAACTCGCCGCCAGCTATGCGCTGCCGGAACTCTTCGGGCGACAGGAAGAAATACTCCACCCCGTTCTGCTCCGTGCCCCTTGGTGGGCGTGAGGTGCAGGAAATAGAAAAATACAGGTTCAGCTCCGGATGCTCCTGCATGAGCCATTGTACAATGGTCGACTTGCCCGAACCGCTGGGGGCGCTGAAGATGAGAAGGCTTCCCTTCGTGTTAGTAGAATCTGTCATTGTTTCTTTTGTATCGAGAAAAATAATGTTACAGCACGTTCAGTACCTGCTCCTTGATTTGCTCCAGCTCGTCCTTCATTTGCACCACGATGTTCTGCATCTCGGCCTGGTTCGACTTCGAGCCGGTAGTATTGATTTCGCGACCCATCTCCTGTGCAATGAAGCCCAGCTTCTTGCCCTGTCCGTAGCCGTTGGCCATTGTTTCGCGGAAATACTTTATGTGGTTTGTCAGCCGTTGCTTCTCCTCGCTGATGTCGAGCTTCTCAATATAGTATATGAGTTCCTGCTCCAAACGGTTTTTGTCGTAATCTACGCCGGGAATCTGTGTCAGACCGTCCACGATGCGCTGTCTGATTTTTTCTACACGGCTTTTCTCCCAAGGCTCGATTTCTGCCAGCAGCCGCTCAATGCTGTCGGTCTTTTCCGTGAATTTCTTTTCCAGTGCAGCACCTTCTTGTCGGCGGAATTCCACCAGTGCCTCGATGCTCTGCTCCACTGCTTTCCGCGCTGCTGCCCATCCTTCGTCGGTGAGTTCTTCCAGCTCAGGCTTTGTCAGCACGTCGGGCATGCGGGTCAGCGTGTACATCCAGTCGGCCGGTTCAGGTATTCCCACCCGCTCGGCCACGTCTTTCAGTTGGTGGTAGTAGTTCTCCACCAATGCGGCATTCACCGGGGTGGCATCGACGCCAGCCTCTTTCTCTATCCATAGCGAGAAGTCAACCTTTCCACGCTCCAAGGCAGTGGCCAGCATCTGCCGGATCTCCATCTCCTTCTCTCTGAAGAGTGGGGCTATACGGGTCTGCAAGTCCAACTGCTTCGAGTTGAGCGACTTTACTTCCACATTGATTTTCTTGTCTTTGTAGGCCACGACCGCTTTGCCATAGCCTGTCATCGATTGTATCATAACTGTTTCTGTTTGTTGTTTTTTGTTTGCTATTCTTTCTCTTCGTATAGGTGAAAGTTGGCAGGCATGCGCGAGAGGCTGATTTCCTGTCGCCGTTGCTCTTCGCTGCTCAACCGCAGATACCAGGAGCCGGGCAGTGTGAGCCACGGTGCTGCCTCGCTGTCTTGCCGATAGGTGGTGGTGTCTGGTTCGAGGCGCAGGGTGGCCTCCATGTTAGGAAAGCCGCCGCCTGTCTGGCTCTGGTATTCGTTTTCCTTCTTGTCCTGCTCGTTGTCGTGGGTTTCCATGTAGAACTTGTAGGTCACCTCCCGTGGGTAGAGTGTGCCGTCGGTAGCTTCGGCATAGCTCACTCGATAGTTGCGGTTCCACTTCAGTACCTTGTAGCCCGAGAGTATGCTGGCAAACGTGCGCAGCCCCCAAGGCATTCGCTCGTCGACATTGGTCTTGGTGCCACTGTTGCGATAGGCCGAGAGAATCACGCAGCGGGCAGTGTCGATGACCAGACGACCGCGATCGTCCTTGCGGTCTTTCGAGCGGAATACCAGTTCTATTTCGTTTTTCGAGCGGCCTTTGAACTCTGGGTTCTCGTTGAAGCGGTGGCTGCGTATGAAGTGGTTGTCCAGTTCATCCATAAAGTCTTCGTAAAGCATGCGGCGCAGGTTGGCCACGTCTGTCAGTAGCGTACTGTCCAGGCTCGTAATGTCGCCCCGTCGCTGCCACAGTTCGTAATGCTTCCTTTCGTGGCTTTTCATCTTGATAAGTCCTTCCGACGTGAAGCGGTAGTAGGAGCGGTCGGCAATGCTCTGGGTCTGATAGTTGTAGACGAGCATGCGTTCGGTTCCGAAATAGGTTTTCTCCTTCTGGGCTGCTGCTTGCCGCAGTTTTTTTCTTATCCAAGCCGGCTCGCGGTTGGTCACCACTACCTCGGCAGCCTGTCGGTAGCGGGGGGTAAGGAACAGGGTGTCCGACAGCTGTCTCACTTGCCGTTTCTCGTAGTTCAAGTGTGAGACGGTGAGGCGCTGAAAGGCAAAGGCTATCGTGGCCCTGCCTTCTTCGTCGGTAATGGCCGACCTGAATAGCCCGTCGGTCTTGCTGTAGAGGCTGGCCTGGGCTATGGGCTCGCGGGTCTTCACGTCGGCCACTACCACTTGTCGCTGTGCTTGCATGCACAGTGAGAGCAGTAGCATCGAAATGAGAATAGAGCCTGTTTTCAACATCGTTTCAGTAACTTGGCTGCAAAGATAAGCAAAAAAATCTATACTACGCAATAACGCTCTCGGTTTTTATAAAAAACGTCGTAACACACTTGCATTAGTCTGGTGGAAATTCGTACGCTTTGACAGGATGACGCTGCTATGCTTACAGCTTGGCGCTAATGAGTGTGCGGAACTGCTGAATGCCCTGATGGTTGTTGTCGAGGGCTTCTACCTCTCCAAGATACTGCAAGGCTTTCTCCTTGTCGCCCAGCCCAAAGTACCCCAGTGCGAGCATATACTTACAGTGAATGAGGTTTTTCGTGTCCAAGGAGTCCTCCCAAATGAGCAGGTCGGGCAGCGAGACGGCAAAGTAGTCCATCACCTGCTTCTCGAAGATGTGCTGTTGGCCGTAGTTAATGAGTTTGTAGAAACGCCCGTTTGCCTCGCCCTGCCTGCCAAGCTTCATCAGAGCCAGTCCCTGATAGAAAATCTTGTCGGGCTTGGCATCGTTGTAGTACATGGCGGCAGCGGGTTCCTGTGGTCCTTTCGTAGCTTCCTCCCAACATTCGGTGGCCTTTGCCTTTTGTCCGAGCGCATCGTATGCGATACCAAGCAGATAGTAGAAGTCGTTCTCCTGAGCACCGTAGAGCTTGCCTTCACCGAGATGGTGGGGATATTCAAGACACTCAGTCAGCAGTTGGATAGCATATTGAATAGCAGAAGCATCTACTTCCCTGTCCTTGCGAGATGGGTTGGGGGCGAGGCTTCTCTTTGCCAGTTCCACGCGGGCAATCTGGTACTGTGTGGGCACCTTTCCTTCGCCGCCCTCCCACGGATGGAACGTGTGGGCGTCGAGCTTCTGCATAGCCTCCTCGTAGCTGCCTACCTCATTGAGCAGGGTAATCTCTTCGAGCAAGAGGTCGTCGCGCTCGGCTATCAGCTGCGGATAGCTCTGTAGGAAAGCCAGACGCTCTTGATGCTGACGGTGCAGGCGTTTGTAGAGTTGGTCGAGTTCCATGAGTATTCGGCTGTCGGTCTCGTCAAGGTGGAAGGCGCGTTCCATATAGGCCAGTGCCTCTTCCTGACGGTTCTGCTTGTTGAAACGTGCCAAGGCGAGGTTTCGCCATACGGTCGGAAACTCTGGATTGAGTTTTGCCGACAGTTCCCAGTTCTCGATGGCCACATCATACTGCCGCTTGTCGTAGTAGAGACAGCCCAGATAGTAGGGTGCCATAGCCCCCTGCGGATACGCTGCCTTGGCGGTTTCCAGTGCCAGTACATCCTCCAGACGGTTGGGGAAACAGTAGGCTGCATCGGTCTGTTCGGCTTCCTCGTAGCGGCCTAAGTAATAATAGGTCATCGGACTCGTCGCTCCCTCGCCGATGGAGATAATCCAGATGGCGCGGGCCTCGTCTTGCAAGCCGGCAGCGGCATAGTCGAGTGCCAGCTCGTCGTAGTTGCTGGCCGACTGGCGCAACAGTCGTTTCATCTCGCTGAGCAAGGCCTCATCGTTCGTCAGCAGGTACTGCTCGTAGCGACAGCCATAGTTGAAATGGTCGGCTCGCAGGCTCTCCTGAATCCACGCCAAGGCCTCTTCTTTATGTCCTAACTTGCGGAGGACGGTGGCTTTCAGCGCACGTGCTTTGTGGTTACAGCTGTTGAAGATGAGCGAGCGATTCAGTTCGTCGAGTGCATCCTCATACCTGCCCTGCGCCGTGCTGATACAGGCAGCCTCAAAATAGCCGGCATCGGCCCACGCCTTGTTCCAGGTAGATTTCCAGAACCACTCGTATGCCTCCTGCTGATGGCCCTGGTATTTCAGCGTGAGTGCCAGATTGAAGATAGGCTCACCATCGTATGGATTCGGATTACGCTTCTGCCATATCTTCACGGCTTTGCGCAGATAGCCTTCGGCCTTGTCGAAGCGGCCGCGACGCAAATACCAAAGACCCGTTTGGTTGAGGCAGCGCACGTCGTTGGGGTCGCGGCGCAGGGCTTCCTCATAATAGTCGAGGGCACTCCATGTGGCATGACGGTATTGCTCCAAGTGAAGTCCCGTGAGGTAAAGCTGCTCGTTGGTCTTCACCTGCTCTGGCAGAAGGGCAGCCTCGGCACTGTCGGGGATGGGCCGTATGTCGTCGGCCTCGGCATGCCACTGAAGGACGGAGCGCTCTCCGTAGCTGAAAGTCTTGAGGATGTCGAGGGTGAGTTCTGAAAGGGAAACTTTCGGACATGAGACGGTCTCGGTCAGTATCTCTTCGGGAGTTATGGTCACCACCTTATTATAATATATAGCACCCTCGTTGCTGCGGAGAACGATACGTACCTCCTGCATAGAAGTGGCAAGAACCTTGAAGGTAATCATACTCCCCTCCTCTCGGGAGGGGTTGGGTTCTATGTTCAGAATGAGGTCTTTCGAAGCCTGCTTCACCACGCCCAGCTCGCGGTAGGGCATGAAGTACTGCACGAACTGCTTCTCCTCATAGGGCATGAGCCATGTGAAGTCAGGCTGGTTCTCAGTATAGACACCGGCCATCAGCTCGATGTAGGGACGGAAGCCCTTGCTGATGATTCCGACGGGTAAACCGTCGGACACGGACACGTCGTCGGTGAGGTTGCGGTCCCAGGCGCGTCCGAAGTCGCCATTGCCCCATGTCCATTGCTTCTTGCCGGGCGAGAAGTGGTGGCTGGCCACATGCAGCATGCCACCGTGGGTATCGTTCTCATAGCCGCCCTCAAAGTCGTATTTGGAGTTGACGGCCATATACGACGTAGGCACCTTGATGTTCCGATAGTTCGAGATGTCGACCCCTGCCGAATAGTCCATCTTGTAATAGGTACCTGTGGCAATGGGGAATGACGAAACGGCCCGCTTGCCATGATCGAACACGGCATTCACGTCGGGCGGGAACACGCTCTGATAGTCATCGTTCACCTCGACGGCGGGGTTCGCCCACCACAGGAAGGTCTGGGGTAGGGGAGTGCGGTTCGACACGCGTCCCTGTATCTCCAAGTAGGCACAGCCAGGACGCAACGTGAAGCCTGCCATGCCCTTCTGATGGAACATGCGTTCCATCTCGTTCACCCATACCGTCACGGAGCCGTCTTCATTCTCCACGATGTCACAGTCGACGGGCTGATAGGTTGACGGACGGTGATGCTGCGGCCAGTTGAACTCGATGCCGCCCGAAATCCACGGTCCTGCCAGTCCGACAAGTGCAGGCTTGATGACATGGTTATAGTAGACGAAGTGGCGCTGCTTAATCTTGTCATACGCCATCTGGATGCGTCCACCCAGTTCTGGCATGACCATCACCTTGATATATTCGTTTTCTAAGAACACCACCTTCCATTCATGGGGTGTTGGCTCGTTGGCTATCGACTCGATGACGGGGTAGGGATAGACCACGCCGCTCGATCCCTGATAGACGCGCTTCTCCAAGAAAATAGGGTTCTTCTCTGGCTTCCCAACTTCGTATGTCGGGATTGTCACAATTTCTCTCCAAGCTTTTACTGTCATAGTCGTATTGTTTTTTTACTAATTCCCATCCTTTTTCGTTTGCATAATCATGCATTTTGAGGCTTTGCGGAAGCACGTTTGCAATTCATGCTGAATTCCGATGTAGTTAAGCTTAAATTATCGTGTAGTTCAGCATGAATTGAAACTTAATTCAGTATGAATTATAACACACTGTAAATCAACGGTTTAGTGAATTGTTAAAGTGAATAAATATTCATGGTCTATTGTTCCCTACATAGGGTGTGAGTTACTAATTCTTCTTCTAATTGCTCCAATGACTTTCCTTTCGTCTCAGGACAGCGTCGGAAGAGGAAAACGAAGGCGCAGATGCAGATGGCCGAGTATATCCAGAAGGTGCCACTGCTACCCAGAGCCGCGTTCATCGAAGGGAATGAGAAGGTGAGCGTACAACAGCCTACCCACAATGCAAACGTACAGGTAGCCATAGCCACGCCACGGATGCGATTGGGGAAGATTTCTGCCAACAACGTCCACGTCACGGGACCCAGTGTCATGGCGTAGATCGAGATGGCCGTGACAACGAGTGCCACCATCATCACGCCCTTCACCTCGAAGAAGTAGCAGGTGCCCAGCGTGAGGTAGATCAGTCCCAAGCCGCCGGCACCGATGAGCATCAGCGTCCTGCGTCCCCACTTCTCGATAGTATAGAGGGCTACGAAGGTGAAGAGCACGTTGGCAATGCCCGTGATGACGATGTTGATAAACATGCCGTCGACATTGAATCCGGCTCCCACGAAGATTTCCTGCGCATAGTTGAAGATGACGTTCGTGCCGCACCACTGCTGGAACACGGCAATGACCAGACCGAGAAGCAATACACGGCGGTAAGCGGCCCCCCATACGGCTCCCAAGGGGGCTTCGTCACCTTGGCTACGGACTATTGTGTCCCCCTCGGGGGAGGAAGAGGGGGCTTCTTCTTTCAACTTCATATACACTGGACTCTCTGGTATGAAGAAGCTCATCACGAGGAACAGGGCAGCGGGCACCGTCTCGGCCCAGAACATCCAACGCCAGCCCCAGTCTATGTTCCACGCCTGGTTCTCTGCTACGGTTGTTTCACGAGCCAGCAGCATGTTTACTATCTGTGCGGCCAGGATGCCCAGCACGATAGTCATCTGGTTCAGGCTGACCATGCGCCCCCTGATTTCTGCCGGGCTGACCTCGGCGATATACATGGGGGCCAAGGCCGATGCCACACCAATGCCTACGCCGCCAATGAAACGGGCGATGTTGAACAGGATGAAGTCGCTGAATAGGCCCGTGGCGATGGCCGACACCGTGAAGAGCACGGCACTCACCATCAGCAATGGTTTGCGGCCATAGCGGTCGGCAGCCCAACCTGCCACCATGGCACCAATCAAGCAGCCTATCAGGGCCGTCGTCATGGCCACGCCCTGCATCAGCGGCGAGTCGGTGATGTTGAAAAACAGTTCATAGAACGGCTTTGCACCGCCTATCACCACCCAGTCATAGCCGAAGAGCAGACCGCCCATGGCCGACACAAGGCAGATGAAATAAGTGAATTGTTTACTGAATCCTGACATAATTCCTTTTGTTTTTAAGAAGATTGTCATATTTGCCGCAAAGGTACGAAAAACAATCGAGACACACAAATTTTTTTAGTTGGCACAGGGCCTACTTCATGCTCGTCCTATATTCGTGTGGCGTAGTCCCGACCGTTTTGCGGAAGAGGCGTATGAAATAGGAGAGGTCGCTCAGCCCCACGCGGTAGGCAATGTCCTTGAGGGGCATGTCGTCGGTGAGCAGGAGTAGCTGTGCGCGCTCCATCTTCTTGCGGTTGACGTATTGCAGGGGTGGCTGTCCGAATTCTCGCCGGAACAGCCGTATGAAATGTGGCTTGGTGACGCAGGCGATGTTGGCGAGTGTGCCTATGCCAATCTCTTCGCCAAGATGGCTGCTGATATAGGTAAGCACCCGTGTGAGCCGCTCGTCGCTGGTCCATACCCGTGGCGTGGCTTGCTCCATGAAGCGCGAGAAAAGCATCAGCATGGTGCCCCGCAGGCGCATCTTCTGCCACAACGGCAGACTGTTATAGCGTTTCACGTAGTCGGTGAGGCTGGTGCTGTTGTCGTAGGCCTGGGGATTGCTCTCTGGCAGCAGGGCCTGCGGGTGTGCGCTACACATGTCGGCAAAGAGCTGGTGGTCGGTGTTGCTGGCGGCCACTTCTGTGGGGAAATGAAACATTTCGAACACGCTGGTCTCGCTCTTGTATCCTTCGTAAAGGTGGAGGTAGTAGTGCTCGAACTCACCATCGCACTCGTAGCTGTGCAGGGTGTAGGCCGGGACAATGTAGAGACGGCCAGTGCGCAGGTCGACAGTGCCGGTGGGCAGGTGAAGGCAGGCGGTGCCCTGAGTGACAAGGTAGATGCGCGTGAAGGGCGAGCTGACCTGCTGCCAGTTCCAGTCGCCGTTGTGGTGGGCCAGTCCCACGTTTAGCATCTGTAGGTTCAGACTTTCTATGGGGAAGTGCATCATAGGTTGATGGGTGTGTGAAGGATGTTGTTTCCGCGACAAAGTTACTCATTTTTTCCTGTATAGCCAAATAAAATAAATCATTTTTGTCCTATTATGCAGCAAAATAATGAAACGAATTCTGCTTTTCTCCGTGTAACTTTGCAACTTGAATGATTTTTTAATGTTGCTAAAGGTAATGAAATACAACGAAATTGGAAAAACAGGTATGCGGGTGTCGAACCTCAGCTTCGGCGCTTCGTCGTTAGGAGGCGTGTTCCACAGCATTCGTGAGGAAGAGGGAATCCGTGCCGTGCATGTGGCCGTAGACAACGGCATCAACTTCATCGATGTGTCGCCCTATTACGGTCATCTGAAGGCTGAGACCGTGCTTGGCAAGGCCCTCAAGGAGATTCCCCGCGACAAGTATTTCCTCTCGACAAAGGTGGGACGCTATGGCAAGGACGGCGTGAACACGTGGGACTACTCTGCCGAGCGGGCTACGGCCAGTGTCTATGAGAGCATGGAGCGACTGAACGTCGACTTCATCGACCTCATTAATGTTCATGACATCGAGTTCCAGGCTTCGCTGCCCGGCGGTCTGCAGAAGGTTTGCGACGAGACGCTGCCTGCCCTCGTGGCCCTGAAGAAGAAGGGCGTGGTGGGCCATGTGGGCATTACCGACCTGCAGCCCGAGAACCTGAAGTGGGTCATCGAACATGTGGAGAAGGGCACCGTCGAGAGCGTCTTGAACTTCTGCCACTATTCGCTCAACGACACGCTGCTCACTGACTATCTCGACTTCTTCGAGAAGCACGACATCGGGGTCGTCAACGCATCGCCCCTGTCAATGGGACTGCTGTCGAGCCGCGGTACGCCCGACTGGCATCCGGCAGCCAAGGAGCTGAAGGAAGCCTGCGCCCGTGCTGCTGCCTATTGTGCCGGGCAGGGCTACCCCATTGAGAAGCTGGCCATCCAGTTCTCGACCAGTCTGAACCCGCGCATTGCAACGACCCTGTTCAGCAGTGCCAACCCTGCCAATGTTCAGAAGAATATAGACTACGTGAACGAACCAATGGACGAGCAGCTTGTCCTGGAGGTGCAACGGATTATTGGCGACCAGATGGGCTCCCGCTGGAAAAACTCTTAAAAAGATGACAATCATTGATGCCCATAGCCATTTATGGCTTCGTCAGGACACTTCGTGGAACGGGCAGGAAATCCGCACCACCCATAACGGACGCTCTCGCTTTCTCGGTGAGGAAGTGCAGATGCTACCGCCCTTCATGACAGACGGGCGTAACACCGCCGAGGTGTTCCTCTCAAACATGGACTACGCCCAGGTGCAGGCAGCCGTCGTGGTGCAGGAGTTCATCGACGGTCTGCAGAACGACTATCTCTGCCAGGTGCAGCAGCGCTATCCCGACCGCTTTTTCTGTTACGCCATGGCCGACTATCTGCACGACGGGTTCTACAAGAAAGCGTTGCACTTGATGGCCGTCGACGGCTTTCGTGGCATGGCCATCCCCGGCCATAGGCTGCTTGACCGGTCGCTCACCAGTGACGAAATGATGAAGATGTTCCGTTTGATGGAAGCCAACCACTGGATGCTCTCCATCACCTTGGCCGACGGCGACGAGCAGGTGGCTCAGCTCAGAGAGGTCATCGAAGAGTGTCCCTGCCTGAAGATTGCCATCGGCCATCTTGGCATGGCCAATCCCCCTTCGTCGCCCTGCTGGGAGAACAAGAGCTGGCAGGAGCAGATCAAGCTGGCGCGGCACGAGAACGTGATGGTCGAGTCGGGCGGCATTACCTGGCTCTACAACTCGGAGTTCTACCCCTTCCCTTCCGCCGTTCGAGCCATTCGCGAGGCTGCCGCCCTGGTGGGCATGGACAAGCTGATGTGGGGCAGCGACTATCCACGCACCATCACCGCCATTACCTATCGCATGAGCTATGACTTCATCACGAAGTCAGCCGAGCTTACTGACGCTGAAAAGAGGCTCTTCCTCGGCGAGAATGCCCGACGCTTCTATGGTTTCGGCCTATTGCCGGAACTGCCGTATGTCAAGAATATGTCAGAATGAAAGCGAATTGTCGAAAAATCGAAATAACGAATTGTCGAAAAATCGAAAAGTCGAAAAAACAAAAAATGAAAGCAATACAAATCAGTGCCGAAAGGCAGATGGGAGTGGTCGACATTCCCGAAGTAGAGATGAAAAGTGATGAGGTGCTGCTGCGCCTCGAGTATGTAGGTTTCTGTGGCAGCGACCTCAGCACTTGGCTGGGACGCAACCCGATGGTGAAGATGCCCGTGGTGCCAGGCCATGAGGTGGGTGCCGTGATTGAGAAAGTCGGTGCCGACGTGCCCGAAGGGCTGAAGCCCGGCATGGTGGTGACCTGCAACCCCTATACCAACTGCGGCAAGTGTGCATCGTGCCGCAATGGCCGTGTGAATGCCTGTGAGCACAACGAGACGCTCGGTGTGCAGCGGTGGGGCGCCATGCGCGAGCGGATTGCGCTGCCGTGGGAGAAAGTGATTCCTGCCGGTCTGCTCACGCCCCGTACCTGTGCCTTGATCGAGCCGATGAGCGTGGGCTTCCATGCCGTGAGCCGTGCACAGGTGACCGACATCGACGTGGTGATGGTCATCGGATGCGGCATGGTGGGCATGGGGGCCATTGTTAGGTCGGCCCAGCGTGGCGCTACCGTTGTGGCTGCCGACATCGACGACGAGAAGCTGGCTCTGGCCCGTGAGATGGGTGCCAGCTATACCATCAACACCCGTACCGAGGATGTCCACAGCCGTCTGCGCGAGATGACCAGTGGCTTCGGCCCCGACGTGGTCATCGAGGCCGTGGGTAGCAGTCAGACCTATCAGATGGCCGTCGACGAGGTGGCCTTTACGGGGCGTGTCATCTGCATCGGCTATGCTAAGACCGAAGTGTCGTTCCAGACGAAGTTTTTCGTGCAGAAGGAGCTTGACATTCGTGGTTCACGCAACGCCCAGCCCAGCGACTTCCGTGCCGTTATCCACTACTTGGAGCGTGGCACCTGTCCCGTTGACCGTCTCATTTCTGCCGAGGTGACACCCGAAGAGGCTCCTGCGGCCATGCAGCGGTGGGCTGATGCCCCCGGAAAGGTGTTCCGCATATTGGTGAAGTTCTAATTGTGAAAGAATAAAAAAAAGCATGAAGAAGAATACCCTTGCCCTGTCGCTCGTTTTCTGTCTGTTCTTCCTTTGGGCCATCAGCAGCAACCTGCTGCCTACGATGATTCGGCAGCTGATGAAGACCTGCGAACTGAACACCTTCGAGGCATCGTTCACCGAGTCGGCCTATTGGCTGGCCTATTTCGTCTGCCCCATTCCCATCGCCATGTACATGAAGAAGTACAGCTACAAGTCGGGCATCGTCCTGGGACTTCTGCTTGCGGCCTTCGGTGGCCTGCTGTTCTTCCCCGCAGCCATCATTCGCGAATACTGGGCCTATCTGTGCATCTTCTTCATCATTGCCACGGGCATGTGTTTCCTCGAAACTGCGGCCAACCCCTACGTCACCGTCCTGGGCGACGCACAGACGGCACCGCGACGGCTCAACCTGGCGCAGTCGTTCAATGGTCTTGGAGCCTTTATCTCGGCCATGTTCCTCAGCAAGGCCGTGCTCACTTCAGAACAGCCCACGGGCGACGGGCTTCCCGCCGACTCCGTGGTCTATATCACGCTGGCTTTCGTGCTCATAGCCTTTGCCGTGCTGTTCATGCTCGTGAAACTGCCAAGAATTCAGGAAGAGTCTCAACCCTCAACCCTCAACTCTCAACCCTCAACTCTGATAGACTTCAGTGTACTACGCCGCCCACATCTGCGTTGGGGTGTCATCGCACAGTTCTTCTATAACGGTGGTCAGACGGCCATCAACAGTCTGTTCCTCGTCTATTGTTGCACCTATGTGGGATTACCCGAAACCACGGCCACTACCTTCTTTGGCTTCTATATGCTGGCCTTCCTCTTGGGTCGCTGGATAGGCACTCTGCTCATGGGCCGCTTCCGTCCGCAGCACATGCTGGTAACATACGCCGTAGTCAATATGGGGCTTTGCTTGGTAATCATGGTGTTTGGCGGCATGGTGGGTCTCTATGCCATGCTCGGCGTGTCGTTCTTCATGTCAATCATGTATCCCACGCAGTTCTCGCTCGCCCTCAACGGCTTGGGCGACCAGACGAAGAGCGGCTCGGCCTTCCTTGTGATGGCTATTGTGGGCAATGCCTGTCTGCCGCAGTTCACGGCCTACGTCATGCACACCCATGCCGCCATCTATCAGGTGGCCTATGTCGTACCCCTCATCTGTTTCGCCTTCTGTGCCTATTATGGCTGGCGCGGATATGTGGTTCGTTGACCATGAATAATTATTCACTCAGACGAGTCTGTTAAATAACTGATTTTCAGTCTGTTATAATTTGGCTTGAATTATACTGAAATTCATGCTGAATTCCGATGCAATTTAGCTTAAATTGTCGTGGAATTCAGCATGAATTTCAAACGTACTTCCCTAAAGCCCCAAAATGCATGATTATGCAAACGAAAAAGGGTAGGATGCTTTAGTTAAAAAATAGCCTTGTGGCCATTGACAATATAGATGCCTTTCCTTGGCGTTGAGGGTTGAGGGTTGAGGGTTGAGGGTTGAATGCGGCGGCCATGCAGGTCGTAGACGGTAGTGCCTTTCCTGTCGGTGAAGCGCTGGGCATCGCTGATGCCGTTGATTTCATGGTAGTCGCCATACTGCTTGCCACCCCATGTAATCCAGTTCTTCTCAGCTGTTTCCCAAGCGTAGTTGCCCCAGAAATTGTTGTCCAAACTGTTCACCTGTAGGAATACTTCGTCCTTGGCTTGCAGTGTTACCGTGCAGTTTTCGTCGCTGTTGCGCTCGAAGCCGACCTTGTTGTTGTCGTTCACGAAACGCAGACGGGCGCGATTCTTCGTCGTACCGACGTTAAGACCTGCCTGGGTACCTGGGTTCAGTGTATTGCCGTTTGAGAATGCCTGGTCGTAGTAAGCTGCTGTCAGCACAATGTCGTATATGCCGTCAACAGCCATCAATACGAGGGCAGCATCCTTCGGAGTGACATATGTTGCCTTGTCGGCACCGTCAAAGTTCGTATAGGTGACTGTGGCACCTTTCGAAGCGCTATAGCCTGCAGCCACTTTGACCGCAATAACTCTCTGGGGAACCTCGTAGCAACTTTTGGTATGATAGCCACGCAGTCCGTTCTCAATCTTCACTGACAGTGCCCCATGTACTTCAGCCAATGAAAAATGAGCCTCGGCAGGTTCCTCGTTGGTGGCATACTGAGGACTGGTCGTGTTTCCGAAGGGATGTCCGCTCGTTCCGTAGGTCAGTGAGATGAGAAGATCTTTGGTGTTAGTCAGCTCTGCCAGTTCGAGCTGGCCCAGAATCTGCCAGCTATAGGCCACGAACTCGCCCGTGGCGTCGGCAAAGAGGGCTGCCATCTGCTTCACGGTTGTTGTCTTGCCGTCTACCTCCTCTTCCTTGTCGGCATTGCTCTGGCTCTGTCCGTCCTCGCCCAGTCCTTTCAGGTCGGCCTTCACCCAGACGGTGTTGCCGCTGGCTGCCAGTGCATCTTTCTGGGCATTCAGCTCACTCACGGTATAGGGGTTCCCTTTCGTTCCGTCGCCAGCCATCACCGATGTAGCGACGAAAAGGGTGCCAGCCACGAGGGCCAGCATCCTTTTAGATAGTCTGATGTACATAGTCTTACTTGACAACAATCTTGGTTCCGTTGACAATGTTCACACCCTTCTGCAACTTATTCTGGCGAACGCCCTGCAGGTTAAAGATGCCCACGTTCTTCTCGGCAACATTGACATTGCTGATACCAACGACCTCTTCTTCAATCATCGTGATAGGCAGCAACTGGTTTGCAGTAGCGCTCTTTGCCACGAGAATGGCAACGATGGTCACGTTGTTCATCTTCGTCTCTTCCTTCACCCAAGTGGCATCAATCTTGTGCAGCTGTTGGTTGGCTGTGGCAGTACCGTTGCTAACATCGATGCTTTCCTCGCCTAAGGTCAGCGTACCTGCAGTAGCACTGGTGGCCACAAACGAAGCGCCCGTCAGCTTCACCACCTTGTTCAGGTTGGCGGCAACGTTCACTTCAGCAATGGTGCTACCCTCAACGACGGTATAATCGTCGATGGCGGCACCGGCAATTTCGCTCTTCGGCGTGTCCTCTGCTTCTTTCATTTGCGGATTACCACTGGTGAAGCGCTTCACACAGTAGACAAAACCGTTGCCCTTGGTCTTCTCCTTCATGCCTGCATTGAGCGAGGTGTACTGAACCCAGCAGCCGCCTGTAGCATCCTGTACCCACGCGGTGCTGTATCCGTCGGCAGAAACACCAATAACCTCAGCATCGGTCAGCTTCACCTTGGCGTATGTGCCAGCCTCCAATGCGTTGAAAGCAGCAATATTCTCACACTCGGTGTATTCAATGGCAGGCAGGGCTGCGGTCTCAGCATCCTTGTCTACTAACGTCACGATGGCATTAGCCAGATAAGAAGTTCCACCCTGAGTGAAGCGGACACCGTCGGCATTGCCAGTCCAGGTCATATCCTCAATGGTACCGCTGGAAGCTGTGAAGTTCTTGATATTACTGTTACCAGCAGCGGTGAACTCAATCTTCGTGATAGCCTTGCCCTCTGGAGCCTTGAAGGTCAGCGTAGTGTATTCCTTATAAGTCACGAGGTTCTGTCCGCGATTATTGTCAACATAGATGCGCGAGGGGGCTGAACCGCCGGTAATCTGCAAGGTTGCACCCTCTGCCGTGAAGGTCTCGTTGTAGATAAAGCCATCGACATCGGCCATAGCCGTACCAATCTTCTCACGGAAATTCGGGTCGGCGAAGTTGAAGGTAGCGATAGTCTCGGCAGGAGCCTGTGACTTCTCATAGACAATAATCTTTTCTACTGCATTGCCTGCAATCAGTTCGAAGCCAAACAGACCGTCCTCGTTCATCTTGTAGATAGCGCGACCCACGCCTTCGTTCAGGGCAGTCTTCGTAGCACCGTCGTCCTTGCGAACGGCATCTTCCTTACTGCCAGTGTAGAAACCTGCGCCCGTGTAGATAACCTCTACTACCTGGTCTGCCAGCAAATTGCCGACAGCGGCACAACGACCGGCACCTGAAGCCAAGAACAGTCCGTTCTCAGTCAGTATCCAGCCCTTCTTGTCAGTAGCTTCGGCTACAGCCTGCAAGGCGATGTTCTCCAGCCCCTCGTTGGTACAGAAGAATACATTGTTTGGCTTTTTATTTGCTTCATTCCAGATAGCTCCGGCAGCCTCCGAAGCGATGGCCAGCGTGACATCGGCCATAGCCTTGAAGTCATATTCCTTTGTCACGGTATAATCGGCGGTATTGAAATCGGCCACGGTAATAACGGCAGCGTCGGCCACGGTGGCATCGTCAGCCCACTGGTTGCTGATGTTGGCAGTACCGGCAGCAACAGCCGTCACGGTTCCGTCTTCGGCAACGGTGGCTACGGCCTCATTGTCGCTCACCCACTTCGTTGTAAAGGAGGTGGGGTCTACCTTTGCCGTCAGCTTGTATGTCCCTGTAGGTACAAGGCTGACAGCCTTTGGCGATACTGTGATGGTGGGCTGGGTTGCGTCCGGACGCTCCCACTCAACTGTCCAAGACACTACAATCTGGGAGGTCTTGGTTACATTGCTGTTGTCGAATGTCAGTGTGATGGCTTGACCGGCACTGATGTTCTCCAATGTAAACTTAGCAGAAGTAGAGGCACCGCTCACAGGAAACTCGCCGCCCGTGAAAGTCGCTTCCACGCCGTCGACCTCGGCTTTCGAAACTTTGATGCCAGGAAGAGTTGCATCTATACCAGCGTCATTGGCATAGCCGTCAAGTTCCAGCTTCTTAATGGTGTAAGGAGCATTGACGGTGAAAGTAAGCGTATTACCGACCTGATTAGTACGTAGCTTCAGGCCAGAATTAGCCATCGTTCCATATTGCTTACCGCTACCACTGGGAATAAAATCGCCTGCGATGTAGAAACTCTGACAGTCTAACTGTGCATTTTTAGTAGAGCTGGTCGGATTGTTTTCCGTGCCTGTCTCGGCAAATGCGAATGCATACGAGAACAATGCTGCAATCGCTACTAATAGAGATTTAGTAAATTTGTTAACCATAGTTTTTGTTTTAGTTAATATTATTGTTAATTGATACTCTTGGCTGCAAAGTTACATGTTTTTTTGAAATATGCAATCATAATAATTAAGTATTTTCATGAAAAAGCAAAAAAATGTAAAGTCAGTTGAACAAACCGATGCCGATGCCTATGGTTGTGCGACTGAGGCTGTTGTCGGTGTGCAGGTAGTCGGCATAGGCGCGTATGTACCAAAGTGTGTGCTGGCCCTTGATGTTGAGGGGAAACTGTAGTTTGATGGCTGCGTTGCCGCGCCAGTAGCTTGCCCGATAGTATTCCGTGTCGGGCAGTAGCACCTGCTGTGCCACTTCGGTGGTGGCATCGGCGAGGCTCAGTTCGTTGTCGGCTGCGAAGAAGCGGCCTGCAGTGGCATCGACCCAGAGATATTTGCCAATCGCCAGGCCACCCTCGCCCATCAGGCTGGTACCGCCATAGTTGAGGCACGACTCGGGCAGCAGGTGCTTTTTGCGCGTTCTGCTCAGGTCGGCCTTCAGTCCTGCATAGCCTTGCTCCTCGTTGTTGTGGGTAAAGTGGATACGATAGTGCAGACTGGCGTCGAACTGACGGGACTGATAGCGCTTCTTGAAGACAATCTGCGTGGAGTAGGAATAGGAAGTGTAGCCTGTCTGGGCATCTTTCGTCTGTTCCAACTGCTGACGATACTCGTCGGCAAATGCCTCGTCGTAGTCTATGGTGATGTCGGCCTCATGTATCAGACTGCCTTGGCGCAAACGGTTGCGCAGTGCCAGGGCATATCGGTAGTCTGCACTCTTTCCTGGCTCTCCTTTATACTGCTCGTAGACGTTCTCCGTGCCCTTTTCGAGCTTGAGCGCAAGCAGTGAGCGTAGGTAGTCGGCACGATATTCGTAGGTCAGTTCGCCGCCTAACCTGTGGTCTACCCATTCGCGGTTAAAGCCGCTATAGCCGCCCAGTATGCCCGTGGCCTGCTCCAGTCCGGTCATGCGGTAGTATTTCAGGTTGGGGTCTGTCTGCACGGTAGTAACGTTGGGTATCTTCTCCTTGCGGCGACGATAGGAGAGAGCAAGTCCGAGTGCGTGGCTGCCGATGGTATAGGTGGCCGAGGGAGTGATGCGGTAGTCGAGCAGTTGCGAGCGAGAACGTGGGTCGCGCAGTCGGCTCAGATCGCCCACTTGGTAGTCGAGACGTGTGCCGAAGCGGAAGCCGCCAAAGCCCACGGTGCCCACAGCGGCAGTCATGTCGAAGTCTTGCGTGTCGTATTTCCCTTTGATGCTGCTGCCAGGGTAGAAGGGATTGTTGCCGTAGGGCTGGCGCACGTCGCACCAGGCACGGTCTTGTGTGCGGCTCATGTCGAAACGGAAGCGGCCATAGCCCACCAGATACTTTCCGATGGCCTGATAGCGCTCGGTAAAGAACTGCAGCTGGTTGTGCTCGCCACCCTCCTGCACACGGTGGTAGTCGCCCTCGCGGTGCTCGAATCTGAACTCGGCATAGCCGCGGTTCTGCAAGCTGTCGAGCGAGAGGCCTGCCGCGTTGTCGGTGAGCCTCCATAGCTGTATGGCATCGGCATAGCGGTAGATGCTTTCCTGTGCCGAGGTGGTCGTGGCAATAATCAGGAGAATGGCTATCGACGCTATTGCTTTCTGTGGTGGGAAAATCCTATTCTTCGTCATATTCGCGGGGCTTGATGGTCGTTGATGTCTTGAAGTCGTTACTCGAATTGTTGGTGTCGGTGAGGATGGCACGGCCGTCGGTAGCGTGCTTGGCTGTGGTTCGGTAGACCACTTCGGCGTTCCAACCGCTCACGGCGCTGATGTTGGTGTAGCCGGCATCAATATCGTCGTAGAGGCGCTTGCTGCTCACGTCGATGCCAGTGTTCTTGAGGCGTAGCACCTCGACCCCGTCGATGACGTGTCGCTTGGGCAGCAGCAGCCACTGGTTGCCGGTAGTCTTGCCGTAGGGATAGGTGCGCTGATAGGCCGTCACGTCGTCATCGGTACGGAAGATAACCACCGAGCAGGGGCCGCTCTGCACCAGATTCATATTCGACACCGAGGGGTACATCGTGTAGATTAGCTCAAGTGCGGGTGTCGAGGGGTTGTTCTGCATCTTGCCCGAAGCGTCCTTGGCCTCAAAGTCGGCATCGCTGAGGTCTTGTTCCAGCGCGTAGCCGTTGGCCTGGTGATTGATGGCACTGTTGACGAGCAACACCGTGCCGCCAGGAGCCACTAAGTGTGGCGCGTTGGCAGGTATGCGGAACACCTGTTTCAGAAGCACCACCGAGTCGGCGTAGACCTCGTGAAGGTTCTCGAGCGTGTATGCCTGTGTGCTTTCGGCCTCGACCAGTCCTATGTAGAGGCCGGACACATCGACCGAATCGTCGCTTTGGTTGTAGAGTTCAACATACTTTCCTGCCATGTAGGTGCGATTGTTGTCGTCTTTCGAGCCGGCATAGTATATTTTCCCGATGATAATGTCGCGGTTGATGCTCAGTTGGGTAGGGAGCATGATTGTTTCCGGCTCCTTGATGAGGCGTGAGTTAAGCGATCCCGACACCGTGCATCCGCCCACAACCTGTGGGTCGCCGGTCAGGGCGTGGTATTCATCGGCCGTGAGCTGCCACGACACGGAGAGGTCGTAGATGTCGGGGATAACGTCGCTGAACGTGGCCACTCCGTTGGCATCGGTAGTGGCCGTTATGCGCTGCGAACCTTTCAGCAGCGCAATCTCGCGCCCATCGAGTCCGGCAGACTGAATAAACTCTTCGGGTGCCTGCAGCTTTACGCTCAGGGAGAGTGGCTGGGTGGCATCGTTATAGTCGACGCAAGAGAGCAGTGCCGACAGACAGACTAAGTATAATATTCTCTTCATGCGGTTACAAGTTTAGATAGAGCTCGGCTCCGAACTGGAAGTTGCCGGTGTTGCGCTGTGACAGCGTATTGGTGTTGTTGCCCTTGAGGAAAGGCTCGTAGAAAAGGGCATTGTTGACATAGAGCGACAGGCCGCCCATGCTGCCAAGTTCCTTGGTGAGGCGAGCCTGGAGGTTCCAGGTGATGGGCGACTTCGACGGTTCGTTGTCGCTGACGCGGATGAGCAGGTCTTGTACGGCCACGCTGTTCTGGTTGGTGGGCTGGTTGGCATAGTATTGCGCATCCATGCCTATGTAGCCATTGAGCATACTGGCGGTCAGTTCGTGGCGTTGCAGGTCGGTGCCTATCCAGGCAATGGGGTCTTTGTCGGCCGTGTAGCTGTGGCTCCAGTTGTGCCAGATGGCCTGGGCTGTCAGCGAGGCCACCATGCGTAGCTCTGGAATGTGGGTCACCGTGCGCAGTGTGGTCAGGAAGCGGCGGTATTTTGTATGGTCGACGCCTGAGGGATAGATAATCTTGAAGGGCGTGAGTCCTCTTGACGAGTAGGCTGTAGGCAGAAGCGATGCCTTGACCGACTGGCTGTTCATGTCGGTGCTCCACGACTTGGTTTCCTGCCAGGCTCCGCTTAGCATGAACTGTGTGCGCAGGGGCTTTACCGTTCCGAAGTCGAAGTCGGCCTCTATGCCTCGGTTCTCCGTGCTGTTGGTGTTGCCTATCTCGCCTGTGGTCATCATCAGGATGTCGGTGTACTCAGGGTTCGAATAGTCTATCTGTGTGGGCTGCCCTGGCGCGATGACCAAGCCTTGTGCCTGCGAGAAATAGCTCGACTCGTAGGTGGTATAGTTGGTTACTGGGCCAAAGCCGTTGGGCGTCTTGTCGCGATAGGCCAGCAGCGATAGCTTGCGATTGCCGGGCAGTTTCATGTCGACTCCCAGTTCTATCTTGGTTGTCGTCGCATTCTTCATATTCTTGGAAAACGCGACCTCATAGACCTGCGTGTGATAGGCTAATAGCTGGGCGGCGGCATCGTCTTGCGGCATGTAGTTGGCTGCCACGCGGTCGTCATATTTCTTGTCGGGGTAGAGGTAGTTCAGGCCAGGCGTCTTCGAGTTCATGCCGATGCCGCCACGCAAGTCGAGCCATTTGGTCAGCGAGAACGAGAGATTCAGGCGAGGCGAGAGCGACGTCGTGGCGACGTTGCCGAAAGGCTGCAGGGCCGTGAAGCGGAGGCCTGCCGTGGCGCGCAGGCGGTTCACCTTGTTCAGCTGCCACGTGAACTGGTCTTCGGCAAAGGCGGCTATCTGGTGCAGGCCGGGAATGTCGCTGAAGGCCCGTGGGCGTCCGTTGCTGTTAGGACGCAGCGGATAGCGCTCGTCGGCATTGTAATAGCCCTGGCCGTTGTTCCAGTCGTAGTGGTAGTCGGCACCCAGCTTGAACGACTGGCGCGTCTTGCCCCACCTGAAGTAGAACTGGTCGTTGACCTTGGCAAAGACGTTGCCGGGGCGACTTTTGGTGATGCCGGTGGCTAAATAGGAATGCGTCTCGTAGGGCACGGTGAAATAGCCCGTCTCACGAGCCGTGAGAATGGGCAGCAGACCGGAACTGACGCTGGTAAATGAGGAGGTGGAGGCATCGCTCGTAGTGAGGCTGATGCCCACTGTATAAGATAAGGTACGTGCGAACATTTTTTCTATTTGAATGCGACCGTTATGGGTAAGCGAGAAGGTCTGGTTCTTGTTCTCCGAGTAGGTGCCGTCGTCCTTGGCATCGGGGTCGTTGCCCGTCCAGTCCTTTGCCTGCATGTAGCGCAGCTTGGTGTTCATGTGCCAGCGGCGCGTAGGGTCATAGCTCCATCCTAAGGTGGCAGTGTAGCGATGGAAAGAGCGTGTCTTCATGCGGGGGTCGCCCCATGCCTGGGCATAGTCGAGGCTGCCGTTCACGATGCCCCATTGTCCGAGACGCTCGCCCTTGCCTAAGGAGTAGTTCATCAGTCCGGGGTTCACCTTCCCTTTTACCTGCCACGGCGTGACGCCTGCCTTGGAATGGACGACCACCAGACCGCTGGTCAGATCGCCATACTCAGCCGAAGGAATGCCGCGTATCACCTCTACCTCATTAATATCGTCGGCAGCCACCTGGCGCAGGTCGGTGCCCGTGAAGGCTGTCGATGAGAAACTGCCCTGACTCAAGGAACCGTTGTTGGACATGGGTACGCCGTCGACCACGATGCTGGCACCGAAGGCCGACGTGTTGTTGTTGACCAATTGGCGCAGCTGTAGGTTTGAGGAAGCGGTTAGGTCTTGATTGCCCATCAGTTGGCCGGGCACTAACTGCATGATGTCGGCAAGCGACGTGGCTTGCAGGTGGTCGATGGCCTGCCGGCCGATGATGCTGCTCGTCGACGAGCCCGACACGTTCTGGCGCGCCGTGACGTTCACCTCGCCCAATGCAAGCGATGTCTCAACCATTTCTATCCGCATGTTCAGGTCTTTCTCGGCCACGACTATCTGCACGTTCTTCGTCTGGAATCCCACGTAGGTCACCGTGAGCGTGTAGTTGCCCGCCGGCACACGGTGCATGACGGCCCGTCCGTTGGCATCGGTAACGGTGGCCTGGCCTAAGGGCTGTAGCACAACTGTGGCCATGACCACTGGTTCGCGGCCTTTCTTCTCAGTGACCATGATGTTGATGTCGGCAGCCATGATCCGTATGACTGTCATGAGGAGCACAAAAAGGGATAGTATTCGCTTCATGGAGAACGGGCTTCTATTCTTTACACTCGTGAGGAGCAGGCACTACGGCCTCTATGCCAGCGGCTTTCAGCTCGGCCTGCAGCTTCTCGACAGAGGTTTCGGTGTTAATAAAGGTGATGGCCAGCGACTTCTGGCGAGCATTCACGTTGGCATCGTCGACGCCGTCGAGGATTAGGGCCTCCTCAATGGTGTTCTCGTTGACAGCCTTTGCAGGAATGTTGAAGTAGGCAAAGCCGATGTCTTTACTGCTGTAATAATTCACGGGGGTATAACCCAGCTGGCCGACGGCATCGCGTATTGCTGCCTTGCAGGTGCGGTTCGCGTCGTAGCGAATGAACACATAGTGCTTGTCGACATGGGGTGCCAGACTGTCAATGCCTTCCATCTGCTCTAACCGCTTCACGATGCGTTGCGCACACTTGTCGCAGTGCATGTCGCTTATATGCAGTCCTATGCCCCGTCTGATAACCTCGGCGGGGTTATAGGGCGTGGCCTTGTAGCGTTTGGTGGCAGCCAGTTGGGCATTAATGGTATCGGCGCAGACTTGCTTCGGGTCGAAGGCAATGGCAGCCGTTCGCCGTTCTAAGTTGAAGCTGATTCGGCCGATGCCCTTGTTCTTGCGAAGCACGTCTCTCACCTTGTGGGCGCACTCTTCGCAGCGCATGCCCTTGATGCGCACCACCAAAGTGTCGGTCGTGTCGGTAGCCCCTACAGAGCCGGCTATGACGAGCGCTGCCAGAACGGTTAGGATTCTTCTCATTAACTCTAAACTATTAACTCTAAACTATGAACTATGAACGTTGCCCACCTTAATCAGGTATTCTGCAATCTGCACGGCGTTCAGGGCGGCACCCTTTCGGATTTGGTCGCCTGAGAGCCAGAAGGTCAGGCCATTGTCGTCGGCCAGGTCCTTGCGCACACGACCCACGAACACATCGTCCTTGCCGGCAGTGTCCTTCGGCATGGGATAGGTGAGCGTGGCGGGGTCGTCGACGAGCGTACAGCCGGGGGCGGCAGCGATAGCCTGCTGGGCCTCTTCGACACTGATGGGGCGCTCGGTCTCAATCCATACGCTCTCAGAGTGGCTGCGCAGCGACGACACGCGGACGCACATGGCCGAGCAGCGGGCGTCGGTGTGCATAATCTTGCGCGTCTCGTTGTACATCTTCATCTCCTCCTTCGTGTAGCCGTTGGGCTGGAACACGTCGATCTGCGGAATCACGTTGTAGGCCAGCTGGTGGGGGAACTTCTTGATGGTCTTCACCTCGCCGGTCTCTACGATTTCCTTGTACTGCTGTTCCAGCTCGGCCATGGCGGCGGCTCCTGCCCCCGAGGCACTCTGGTAGCTGCTCACGTGGATGCGCTTGATATGTGAGATGTTTTCCAAGGGCTGTAGCACGACAACCATCATGATGGTGGTGCAGTTGGGGTTGGCAATGATGCCACGCGGACGGTTCAGGGCATCCTCGGCGTTGCACTCAGGCACCACGAGGGGCACGTCGTCGTCCATGCGGAAGGCGCTCGAATTGTCGATCATCACGGCACCATAGCGGGTGATGTCCTCGGCAAACTCCTTTGAGGTGCCGGCACCGGCACTGGTAAAGACAATGTCGACATCCTTGAAGTCGTCGCCATGCTTCAGCAGTTTCACCTCAATGTCCTTGCCCTGATAATTGTACTTGCGGCCTGCGCTGCGCTCTGAGCCAAACAGCAGAAGCTCGTCCATGGGGAAATTTCTCTCGGCGAGGATGCGCAGGAACTCCTGTCCCACGGCTCCGCTCGCACCTACGATTGCTACTTTCATTTTGTTGCTTTTTTTATTGGTTTGCTTTCTTTTTGGGTGCAAAGGTAGCAAATATTTATGAATTATGCGGTTATATATCGGGAAATATTTGGTGGGTTGATTGTTTTTTTGTAATTTTGCAAAATAAAATGAAGCAAAATAGAAGCTAATAACAACATGAAAAGAATCATTTCAACTTTCTTCCTACTGACTGCCTGCGTACTGCTGTCGGCACAAACGCCGCTTCCGCAGGACTCTGCCGTGCGCAAGGGTACGCTGAAGAATGGCCTGACCTATTACATTCGCCACAACGACAAGGAACCGGGCCTGGCCGACTTTTACATTGCCCAGCGTGTAGGCTCCATTCAGGAGGAGCCACGGCAGCGCGGACTGGCTCACTTTCTGGAGCACATGGCGTTTAACGGTACCAAGAACTTCCCAGGAAAAGGCAAGAAGCTGGGCATCGTGCCCTGGTGCGAAAGCATTGGCGTGAAGTTCGGAGCCAACCTGAATGCGTATACGAGCGTTGACCAGACGGTCTATCATATCGGTTCGGCACCGCTGCGGCGCGAGGGCATCATCGACAGCTGCCTGCTGGTGCTTCACGACTGGAGCCACTACTTGCTCCTGGAAGATGCCGAAATCGACAAGGAGCGTGGCGTCATCCACGAGGAGTGGCGCACCCGCCGCGCCGGACGGGCCGTGAGCCGGCTCATGGAGCAGGCCATGCCCAAGGTCTACAAGGGCACGAAGTATGAGGACTGCATGCCCATCGGCCTGATGGAGGTTGTCGATAATTTCCCCTATCAGGACCTGCGCGACTATTATAATAAGTGGTATCGTCCCGACCTGCAGGCTGTTGTGGTGGTGGGCGACATCGACGTGAACAAGGTGGAGAAGAAAATCAAGAAGCTCTTTTCGCCTATCCCCCTGCCTAAGAACCGTGCGGAGCGCGTGTACTATCCGGTCAGCGACAACGACTCGATGATTGTCTGCATTGAGAAGGATGCCGAGCAGCCCATTGTGCTCTGCCATCTCTACATGAAGCGCGATGCCACGCCCGACGACCAGAAGAACTCGGAGGAATACCTGCGGGCCGACTTTGTCGACGAGCTGATAAACAGAATGCTGGGCGACCGCCTGACGGAGTTGCGCCAACAGGCAGAGCCGCCCTTCCAGAGTGCTACGGCAAGGGCCATGCCGGCATTCTTCCTCAGTCGCACGAAAGAGGCGTTCTCACTGAGCGTCAGCTGTAAGCAGGAGAGTATTCTGGGCGGACTGATTTCGGCTGTGGCTGCCTGCGAGCAGGTGCGCCAGCAGGGCTTTACCCAGGAGGAACTCGACAGGGCTATTACTTTCCGCCTGAACCACGACGAGCGCAAGTATAACGAGCGTCACGATCGTACCAACTCGAAACTGGTGGCCCTCTGTGTGCAGAACTACCTCAACGGCGAACCGCTCGTCTCAATAGAAGACAAGTGGAAGCTGACACAGAAGTTTGCTCGCGAGGTGACGCTCGACGAGGTCAACGAGGCCATGCGCAATCTTATCACCGACCGCAACCAGGTGGTCATCATGTATGCTCCCGACAAGGAAACCGTAGTCCTGCCTACCGAGCAGCAGCTGGAAGACGTCATTCTTGCCACCCAGCGGCAGCAGTATGCTCCCTATCAGGAAAACGTACTCGAGACGACACTCGACGACTATTTCGCCCATCATGCCCAGCAGACCGCTGGCACCAAGCCCCATATTGTCTCTGAGAAACCCTGGAAGCACGGCTTCACAGAACTGACACTGGGCAATGGCATGAAGGTCTACGTGCGTCAGACCGACTACAGCAAGAACACCGTGCAGCTCACCATGCGCGCCGACGGTGGCACCTCTGTCTACGGCATTGAGGACCTGCCCAATTTCAACCTTATTTCGAGCAGCATTGCCGAGGCAGGCGTTGGCCATTGGGATGTTGTGCAGCTGCGCAAGTTGCTCTCAGGCAAGAGTGTCCGTGTGCAGCCCTCGGTGGGCAGCCGCTCGCAGTCGATTAGTGGCGGTGCCTCGGTGAAGGATGCCGAGACCATGATGCAGCTCTGCCACCTCTACTTCACCAGTCCGCGTCGCGACAGTGCTGCCTTTGCCGGCCTGGTGAACCGCAGCTATTCCTTCCTGAACAACCGCAACGCCTCGCCGAAGGTCGACTATAACGACTCTATCACCGACATCCTCTACGGCCATAATCCCCGGTTGGAACCGGCATCGCAAGAACGGCTCTTGAAGGCCGACTACGACCGCATTCTCCAGATTTACAAGGAGCGATTCTCGAATGCCGCCGACTTCCGCACGGTGATTATTGGCAACATGTCGGTCGACGAGTTGCGCCCGCTTATCCTGAAATACTTGGCCACGCTGCCCTCTGTGCCCTCGGCTCCCAAGTCACAGGTCGACTGGAAGAATGTGCCACAGTGGGTGCAGGGCGACTTCTCCCGCGTGTTCAGGAAGAAGATGGCCACACCGCTGGCCAATGTGAGCATCTTCTACGGTGCCGACGTTGAGTTCACTCCGAAGAACGACCTCGTGCTCGACTTCCTGAAACGCTGTCTCTCCATTGCCTACACCGATTCCGTTCGCGAGGAGAAAGGCGGTACCTATGGGGTGAGCGTCGACTTCGGACTGGAGAAGGACGACCATCCTACGGCCACCCTGCGCATCAGCTACAATGCCGACCCGCAGCGCTACGAGGAACTGAACCCCATCGTCTACCAGCAACTGCGGCACATTGCCGAGAAAGGACCCGCGCAAACGTCTATGCAGAAGGTGCGGGAGTATCTGGTCAAGCAGTATAGTCAGATAGCCATCACCAACGACTATTGGAACTACATAGCATGGCATGAGCTCGACGACGGTGCCGACTTCGACCTGGACTATTGCAAGATGTGCGAGGAAATGACGGCCCGCGACGTGCAGCAGATGGCCCGCCGCCTCATTGACTCCGGCTGCCGCATCGAAGTGACGATGCTCTCAGAGGAATAGACCCCTCAGAAAAGCAGTCTTGTCGATGCCTTCGTTTCAGAAAATCTGTCATTATGTAAAGTTGTTGATAGTCAGCAGGTTATGGAAGCAAGTTGAATTACCCTGAAGTTCAGTATGAATTACCTCGCAATTCAGTATAGATTGCGAGGTAATTCAGTATAGATTGCGAGGTAATTCAGCTTGCTCTTTCATTTTTGTTTCTTATTGTTGCTCGTTTGCCCCAAAGACGCGGAAAAGCAGACGAGCGGTTTTGCTCGTCAATAAATTATGTGTAATTTTGCCACCAAAAGAATACGCGTAAATTGTAAACAACATGTTTTTGACAATATTATCGGCCATCGCCTTGGTATTCAACGAGCTGATGGCTGCCAACGTAGGAACAGTAATGAGTCCGGCCACCAACTTCGACAGCTGGGTGGAAATCTACAATCCCACCGACCAGGGCATCAGCCTGGCTGGCATGTATCTCAGTGACGACCCTGCCAACCTGACCCGCTGGCAAATGCCCGACGACGTGGGCATGGTGCCAGCCAAAGGCTACAAGGTGGTGTGGCTGGGGTCAAGCGACATCAAGACAAGTCAGGCTCCCTTCAAGCTCGACTGCGACGGCGGTACTATCTGCCTGAGCAATGCCGATGGCCAGTTGGTAGCCAGCGAGCGCTATCCGCAGGCCATGAGTCGCGTCTCGTGGGCCCGAAAGGCCGACGGCACGGGCGAATGGGGCTGGACGGCCGATGCCACGCCCGAAGCTTCTAACGCCACTGCGGTCTTCGCTTCCGAACGCTTGGCACCACCAGTGGTGAGCATGGGCAGCAAGCTGTTCACGGCTTCGCTATCCTTCGAGGTCGATATTCCCGAGGGTGCCACGCTCATGTATACCACCGACGGCAGCGTACCCACGGCTCCCAAGGGACAGGAAGACGCAGCCTCGCCCTGGACGGAGTGGGTGAAGAACGGCGACTGTGAGGGCGACGACGTCACCTGTCTTGTGGGCAAGAGCGGCAACGAGAATGGCAAGATGCTGACCCATTTCACCGATGGTGCCGGCTACGACGGCTCGCGGGGCATCGTGGTCCATGCGGTGGCCAATGCTGCCGAGGAGTGGACCACGCAGTTCTTCGTCTATACTCCCGACCATACATGGAATGCCGGCGACAGGTATCGCTTCAGCATGCGCATACGGGCTGAACGACCTTGTGAGATAAGCGTTCAGTCGCACAAGACGCCTGGCAGCTACATCTACTGGAGCATGCTCAATGGCAAGTACAAGATTACCACCGAATGGCAGGATATAACCTATGAGGGTACCATCAGCAACGAACAGGCCGGCTCGGGTGGCGGCGGATGGTGGGGAGAACCCACGCCGTCGCAGTTGCAGACCATCGCCTTCAACCTGAACCTGATGAAGGACAATGACAACGACTTCTACATCGACGACGTGTCGTGGCAGTCGTATCAGGGCGAGGGCGAGAGCACCGAGGCCGCCAAGCAGAGCAAGGACGGCAAGTTTACCGTAACAGGCACCACGAACTACTGCTTCCGCCTGTTCAAGGATGGCTACCTGCCCAGTCAGCCCGTGACGCGCAGCTATATCAAGACCAGCGACCATTACACCATACCCGTGGTTTCCATCGTGGGCAACAAGAAGTATTTCACCGACCCGAAGACCGGCATCGACTGCGATGGCGACGGCACCAACGGCAAGACTGGCAATGGGCAGGACGTACCCCGCAACTACAACCAGCCGTGGGATCGCCCCGTAAACTTCAGCTACATAGGCTCTGACGGCGAGATGCTTTTCAATCAGGACGTGAACATCAGCGTCAGTGGCGGATGGACCCGCTCACAGCGCAACCGCTCGTTCAAGCTGAAGGCCAACAAGGTGTTCGACGGCGTGAACCACATGGACTACGCTTTCTTCGAACAGAAGCCCTACATACGCTGCAAGGGCGTACTCGTGCGCAATGGCGGCAACGACTTATGGGTGCATAGTGCCCGCTTCATGGACCCCGCACTCGAAACTATCATCCAGCGCTCGGGTATCGACCTCGACGTGCAGGCCTACCAGCCCGTCATTGAGTATGTGAACGGCGAGCTGAGGGGTGTGCTCAACCTGCGCGAACTGAACAACGACAAGTTCGTCTATGCCAACTATGGCTATGACGACGACGAGATAGACATGTTCGAGAATTTCCAGATGAAGCAGGGCACCGACAGCGTCATCAAACGCATCTTCGAACTGGGCAAGCAAATCAACGAACCTGGTGCCTACGACGAACTGAAGACACTGCTCGACATCGATGAATTCACCAACTACATGGCTTCCGAACTGTTTCTCAACAACGAAGACTGGCCCGACAACAACATCAAGGCCTATCGCAGTCAGAACAACGGGCGCTACCGCTTTATTTCCTTCGACCTCGACTATGCCTTCGCCCTCATGAACAAAGGCGACGACGATCCTTTCGCCCACCTGAAGAAGTATAAGTACATGGACTTCATCACTTTCTTCCACAACCTTCTTGGCCACGACGACTACCGTCGCAAGTTCGTCGACACCTTCTGTCTGATGGGTGGCAGCGTGTTCGAGTCCTCACGTGCCAATGCCATCGTCGACGAGTTGCTGAACCGTGTGCAACCCATGAATCAGCTCATGGGGTGGAACACCGACGGCAATAGCCCTGAGCGCGCCGCTGCCACCATCAAGGAGAAACTGAGCGGTCGCGCCGCAAAGATGGCTACCTGCATGCAGAACTACAGTGCCATGCAGCTGGTCAATGCCAAGAAGCATACGGCCACATTGCAGGCCGACACCGAGGGTGCCCGTCTCTTCGTGAATGGCATTGAGGTGCCTTACAGCAATTTCAAAGGCACCCTTTTCGCTCCTGTCACCATCGAGGCGAAAGCCCCTGCGGGCTATGAGTTTGCCGGTTGGAAACAGGCGGGCAAAGTCTATGCAACCAATGCCAAGGTCGACATTCCTGAGAGTGCAGGAACTGTCAGCCTCACGGCCACCTTCACAAAGATTCCTGTCGTCGGGAACACCCAGCTGCCTCCGTTGCGCATTAATGAGGTGAGCGCTGCCAACGGTATCTATGTCAATGAGTACTTCAAGCACAACGACTGGGTGGAACTCTATAACACCACCGACGAGCCTATCGATGCCGAGGGCATGTATCTCAGCGATAATCCCAACAAACCTCTTAAATGTCAGATTGTTGGCGGTGTGGCAAAGACCATTGTTCCTGCCCACGGCCATCTCGTCGTGTGGTGCGACAAGCTCGAGGCTGAGAGTCAGCTCCATGCCTCGTTCAAGCTTGCTGCCGAGGGCGGCGACGTGCTGCTCACCGCTGCCGACGAGAGTTGGTGCGACCGTTTTGCCTATAGCTACTTGCGTCCTGACGAGACGGCGGGCCGCTATCCAGACGGTACCGACGATGTCTTCGTGATGAACGTGCCTACCATTTCACGCGCCAACCTTACGAGTAGCTATTTGCTTCCCATCGAACAGCCTCAGAGTCTCGGTGTCGAGCAGTTGCAGGCTTCCGACGGCAACCGCCCATCGCCCCTCGCTTCTCCTGCCTATAACCTGATGGGACAGAAGGTGAGCGCGTCGCATCGCGGTCTTGTGCTGCGTAATGGGCGTAAATACATAAACAGATAGCCCTACGGCTTGTCACTTCACAAGCAGCTTCTTGCCGTCTACAATGTAGAGGCCCCTCCTTAACGTTGAATGTTGAACGTTGAATGTTGAGCGTTGAATGAGGCGTCCCTGCAGGTCGAAGACGGTGTGCGGAAGGCTGGGCGTTGTGTTTGTGGCAGTGTTGATGTGGTCTGTGATGTCGACGGCATCCAGGATGTAGGACAGCACATTGTCGCTGCGCACGGGGAAATACTGTGTGAGCAGGCGTTTGCGCTCGGTTTGGTAGGTGTCGTCGACGGTGTAGAGCTTGCCTTTCGACTGCCAGCGGTGGACGTCGCGCCGATAGTCGCCCCAGCGGGCTGCCTCGTCGTAGAGAGCCCCGGCAATGGTGTGATAGAGGCTGTCCCACACCTCGACAACCGATGCCGGGCCGAGCAGCCCGTCGTCGGCCAGCAGCTCCTTGGCACGGTGCAGATAGCGCAGGGCAAAGCGCTCGTCCTTCATCAGGTTGTGGAAGATGCCGGTGGGGCGTCGGCTTCCGTTGTTCTTATGGAACACGTTCTCTGTAGGGTTTTCAAGGATAATCTCCGAGTCCCAGCAGATGAAGCGAAAACCTTTGCTGTCAGCGCCACGCCGGCGTATGGCATACCAGTTGTGGTGGTCCCAGTCGGTGTTGCCGGCATACTGGTTGATGAGCATGTAGTCGATGAAGTTGTCGATGTCGAGAAGAGTGTCTAAGTGCTCGCTGAGGCTTATGTCGCCGGGAAAACCGGCGACCACGGAACTACTCACGGAGCTATTCACGGAACTATTCACGGAGCTATTCACGGAACTATTCATGGAGCTACTCACGGAGCTATTCACGGAACTTCCTGCGGATGCGGCGGCTGCGGAAGGACGGGCGGCTATGGAGGCAGCGGCGATTTCGTCGACGGCTTCGAGCATTTCGTTCCAGGCGTTGAGGTCGCCCTCGGCGGCTTCGGTGTGGTTGCCGCCATCCTCTTCAATCTTGATGACGTCGATGTCGCTCTTCTTTCCGCCTAAATGGTTCTTTCCGAACTGGTCATCGACACGCTCGGCGATGTTGTAGAGCCCCCAGTACATGCCATTCAGGAAGAGGTGTACGTAGAGGGCGTTGACGCTGGTGTGCCCCATCTTCCGCTGCATGCGGCGGACCCACACGTCGCGGGTGTACTGTGCCTTCTTCCGGTTGCCCTCGTCCCAGTGCTGCCAGGAGTTTCCGAAATGGCAGCGCAGCACTAACTGGTCGAACTTCGACGGCTCGTCATGGCCGAAGACAGGATATTGCAGCGTCTTCAGTCCGTATTTTTCCTTGAAAACCAAGCGGAACGAGTGCTTGGGATTCTTCTCGGCCAGTCGGCCGTGACCGCCGTGTAGGCGCAGGCCGCAGGTGGTCGAGAGGTCGTGCTGCTGCGGGCCGCCCATCAGCTCGATACTGGCGGGACGGGTCCACCCGTGGCCTGTGCCGTCGCCCACTGGAGGGCCGGTGAAGATGTAGATGCCGCCCTTGACAGAGTCATTCTCATGACTGAAAAGGTTGTCCTTGTCGGTGACGATGGAGAGAATGGGCAGGTCGCTAAGTCCATTGGCAATCTTGGTGGCCAGTTGGGCATTGCCCGTCATCTCGGTGTCCATCTCGTAGTCGGCCTGGGCCGTACCCCAGATGTTGGTATAGGCACCCCACTCCGAAGGATAGCCTTCTGGATTGTTGGGCTGTGTGAGCACTGACGAGACGAAGATGTACGATGCCGTGGCAATGGGCGAGAGCGAGTCGCCTTTTGCCGTAACGGCTCTGATAATAGTGGTTTCCTGCAATTGCAGCGGCTTGGTGTAGAGGGTGCTATTGGCGGTAGGCTCACTGCCGTCGAGGGTGTAGCGAATCTCCTGATTGTCGTCAGCACTGATGCCGACGACGATAGAACGGCTGTTGTAGAGGCCGTGGGGCTTGTCGAAGCGAGGCTGTGCAAAGAGCATCATGGCAGCAAGTAGCCCCGTCGTTACGGTTGCTGTTCGTCTCATATAAGTCTTTCTCGTGTTTTTAGTAGCTGCAAAGATACGACAAAAATCTGGAAAAGCGCACTCTGGCCTTTCGCTTTTTAATGAAAATGAAACATATACAAAAGAATGAGACACGTTTCAATAGCATGCGTGTCGGCTTTTTGTCGTAACTTTGCACACAGTCAAAACCAATTTATAAGTAAAAGTACTAATAGAAATGAAACAAGCAAAGAAAATTGCCCTTGCTGTGCTGATGGCCATGACGACTGTGAGCGCATGGGCACAATGGCGACAAGTCGATCCGAGAGCAAATGTTGGTTTGAAGGATGCCTACCAGGATTACTTCACCATCGGTGTAGCGCTTAACCAGCGCAATGTGAGCGATGAAGCACAGATCGCACTCGTCAAGAAAGAGTTCAACAGCGTCACGGCCGAGAACGACATGAAGTCAGGCGAACTGCATCCGAAAGAAGGAGAGTGGAACTGGGAAAAGGCCGACAGAATTGCCAACTTCTGCCGCGAGAACGGCATCAAGCTGCGTGGTCACTGTCTGTGCTGGCACTCGCAGTTTGCCGATTGGATGTTTGTCGACAAGAAGGGCAAGCCCGTGAAGAAGGAAGTGTTCTATCAGCGCCTGCGCGACCACATTCATACAGTGGTCAATCGCTACAAGGACATCGTCTACTGCTGGGATGTGGTCAATGAGGCTATGGCCGACGACGGTCGCTCCTGGCCCGGACGCCAGCAGAGCCCTTATCGCCAGAGCCGTCATTTCCAGCTCTGTGGCGACGAGTTCATTGCCAAGGCATTTGAGTTTGCCCGCGAGGCCGACCCCGACGTACTGCTGTTCTATAACGACTATAGCTGCGTAGACCCCGGCAAGCGTGAGCGTATTTATAATATGGTGAAGAAGATGAAGGATGCTGGTGTGCCCATCGATGGCATCGGCATGCAGGGACACTACAACATCTACTTCCCCGATGAGGACCAGCTCGACCAGACCATTACCCGCTTCAAGGAACTGGTGAAGCACATTCACATCACCGAGCTCGACCTGCGTATGAACAACGAGAGTGGTGGCCAACTGATGTTCTCGCGTGGCGAAGCCAAGCCCATGCCCGGCTATATGAACACCCTGCAGACCGACCAGTATGCCCGATTGTTCAAGGTGTTCCGCAAGCACAAGGATGTCATTGACAACGTGACGTTCTGGAACCTGGGTGACCGCGACTCATGGCTCGGCGTGAACAACCATCCGCTGCCGTTCGACGAGAACTATCGTCCGAAAGCCTGCTACCGCGCTATTCGCGACTTCGACGTGGCTCTCGACAATCGTAAGCCCAAGGAAGACTTCGTGCCCAACACCCTGAACCAGCCCGGACAGCAGTATCCCATGGTCAATAGCGAGGGCTATGCCCGCTTCCGTCTCGATGCCCCCGATGCCAAGTCGGTGATTGTGAGCCTCGGTCTGGGTGGCCGTGGCGGCACAGTGCTGCGCAAGGACAAGGACGGTGTGTGGACGGGTACTACCGACGGTCCGATGGATCCCGGCTTCCACTACTACCACCTGACCATCGACGGTGCTACTGTCAACGACCCAGGCACCCACAACTTCTTCGGTAGCTGCCGTTGGGAGAGCGGCATTGAGATTCCCGCCCCCGACCAGGACTTCTACCAGAACCGCATGGACGTGCCCCACGGTAACGTGCAGCAGGTGCTGTTCCCCTCGAAGAGCACTGGCGAGGTGAAGCGCGCCTTTGTCTATACTCCTCCCACCTATGGAAAGCTGAAGGGTAAGGGTGCCAAGGCCACGCAGGAGCGCTACCCCGTGCTCTACCTGCAGCACGGATGGGGTGAGAATGAGACCAGCTGGCCCGTACAGGGATGTGCCGGCCTGATTATGGACAACCTTATTGCTGAAGGAAAAATCAAGCCCTTCATTGTCGTGATGACCTATGGCATGACCAACGACGTGAAGTTTGGCGGCATCGGACAGTTCACTGCCAAGGAGTTCGAGACCGTGCTCGTCGACGAGCTGGTGCCCTATATCGACGCCAACTTCCTGACGAAGGCCGACAAGTGGAACCGCGCCATGGCCGGTCTGTCGATGGGTGGCATCGAGACCAAGCTTATCACTCTGCGTCGTCCCGAAGTGTTTGGCTATTGGGGACTGCTCAGTGGTGGCCAGTATGCCCCCGATGACATTAAGGATCCAAAACTTGTGAAGGCTATTTTCGAGAGCTGTGGCTCGAAGGAGAATCCCGACGGCATCAACAAGTCGGTCGAGGCTTTGAAGGCCGCAGGCTATAATGCCCATGGTTTCGTCTCTGAGGGCACTGCCCACGAATTCCTAACCTGGCGCCGCAGCCTCCGTGAAATGGCTCCGCTGCTATTTAAGTAACACAGTATGGAAAAGAACTTGTCTGTTTTATTGTTGGCACTGGCTTGCTGCCTAACGGCGCAAGCACAGCGCCCAACCGTGAGGATTGATGCCCAGAAGACGCACCAGCAAATAACGGGTTTTGGAGGCTTCGTGTGCAGCCCGCAGTTCACTTATAATCACATGACTACGGCTGAGATTAAGAAAGTGTGGGGTAAGTCGAGCACCGTGGGGTGTAACATCATGCGCCTCTACATACCCGTTGGTAAGAATGCCTGGGGCCAGTCACTGGCCACTGCCAAGCAGGCCAAGCAGTTGGGCCTCATTGTCTTTGCATCGCCGTGGGGACAGCCCGCCGAGTGGAAGACCAACGGCACCATCAATGCCAAGAACGAAGACGGTACTACAGGCAAGCTGAAACGTGAGAACTGGGCCGACTATGCCCAGTATCTTGAAGACTACGTGCAGTATCTGCGCACCAATGGTGTGGAGCTTGACGCCATCTCTATTCAGAACGAGCCAGACTGGCCCGCACAATATGCCGGATGCCTATGGTCGGCCAGCGAAATAGCCGAGTTCGTGAAGACCTATGGCCGAACCATCAGCTGCAAAATCATGGCTCCTGAGACCTTGGCCGTCAGCGACTCTTATGCCAATGCCCTCAATGCGACGGGTGTCATAGACTGTTTCGACATCTATGGGGGCCATCAGTATGGCGGCATACAGTCGGCCTATAAGAACCTGGCCAAGAAAGGTAAGCAGATTTGGATGACCGAGTACCTGATAAACTGGAATGAGGCAGAGAACAACACCCGCAACTTCGACTTTACGAAAGACTTCTTCAATTTCTTTCATGCCATCAACACCTGCATGCTGGGCGACTTCAATGCCTGGATTCATTATTCTGCCAAGCGCTACTACGGCATGATGGGTGACGGACAACGGGGGGCTGGCAGCGCTGGCAACATTACCAAGCGTGGCTATGTCATGGCCCACTTTGCCCGCTTCGTAACCGGCATGACCCGCGTCGATGCCACTTTCTCCGGCGCTGCGCTGGGGGGCTCGGCCTATCTCTCGCAGACGGGCGACAGCGTTGTGGCCGTCGTGGCCAACGAGGGCGATGCCGACATCGACCTCGTTGTCGACTTGCCGTTCTATACACAGGAGGGAAAGCTCTATACCACCACGAAGACGAAAAACTTCAATGTGAAGAACCTGACACTCGAAGAAGAGACGTGCCGCCCTGTGGCAACTTTTGCCGCCAAGAGCGTCTGCACCGTGCTCTTTGTTCGTTCCCGCGACCGTGTGCCTTCGTCTATGAAGGGTGTTATGGCACGTTTCGACCGCATTGAAGATCAGGTGGCCACGAAGACCTCTTTCGGCACGACTTACAAACTGTCGAACAAGAGCAAGACCTTCGACCACTCCACACCGCTCTTCTCCTCGCGCACGAACGCCAACTATGGCTACGTGCAGTTTGCCGACCGTTACGCCCAGCTGGTTATGCAGGTGAAGTCGGTCAGCTCGACCATGAACCTCTCTTCTGCCAAGACCACGCTCGTCTATGTCAACAGCAAGGGCGAGGTGGCTACCCATGACTATGGCGACATAGACTTGAACCGCGGCACAAACTTCGAGTTGGTGTTCGACCTCTCTCCTGCCACGCTCCCTGATGGTTGTCGAGGCATTATATCGATGACCAACAACAACTACACTTCGAAGCTCACACTCAACTTCGGTACCGTCTTCCTGCGCAACTATGGCCAGTATGCAGGCACGTTGAGTGGCAGCTATGTGGCCGATGACAGTAACGTGCTCGACTTTACCACTGATCCCAGTTGCACCAGTATCGACCTGACGGCAGTAACCGAGTTGCCAGCCTTGCCTTGGCTGCAGGGCAGTAACCGCGTGGTCTATCTGGCCGAGGACAGTCCGCTGACGGCTGCCAATGTAGTGAAGGGAACCACTTGCCATGAGCTCTTGCTGACGGCTTCTGGCGGCCATTTCCGTCCTGCCCGTACCTTTACGGCCGAAACCGCGACGCTTGTCGTGCCTGTCGAGGGGCTGCGGCTGGTCGTGCTGCCTTTTGCTGCTGCCGTGCCCGACGGTGCTCATGCTTATCTGATTGACGACGCGATGACGTTGCAGCCCGTCGCCACGATTCCTGCCCATCAGCCCGTGGTGGTCGAGGCGTGGGGCGATGTCACCTTTGCCGGTGCTGGCGAAGTGAGCTATGCCGTGAGTCCTCTTGATGCCATGTTGCGTGGCACATACGTCGGACTGCCGCTTTATGCGGGCGACTATGTGCTGGCCCAGCATGACGGGCAGTGGGGCTTGCAGCGCCTTTCGGAAACTTCGGCGCTTGCCCCCTTTGGTGCCTATGCCCAGCTTTCTTCTGCGGCCGATTTCGTACCGCTCGACCTTTCGGCTGCCGGCATCACTCCCCCTGCCGCAAGCCTATCCACAACAGCCGCTCCTGCCTATAACTTGATGGGACAGAAGGTCGATGCCTCGCATCGTGGGCTTATTGTGCGCGGCGGACGAAAATACATCAACAAGTAATGGTAGCTGTCCTGCTTTTGGGGGACGGTCACGCAGGCACACCCTCTTGGTGGGTCAGAAGGCGATAGATGATTCGTGCTGCCTCTGCGGGGGCTGTCTGCTCGCCCAGATTCCGAGCCACTTCGTCATAGCCGTGAAGCATTTGCTGGCGCGAGGGGCCGTCGAGTATGGCTGAGAGTGAATGGCAGATATTGCTGCGTGTAAAGCTGTCGGCGATGAGTTCGGGCACCACTTCGCGGTTGGCAATCAGGTTTACCAGCGACACGTATTTCACGTGGAGTACTACGCCCCGCATGCGTCCCACCAGCCACGGCAGCATCATTCGGTAGCACACTACCTGTGGCACACGGAAGAGTGCCGTTTCGAGGGTTGCCGTACCGCTTGTTACCAATGCGGCATGGGCATGGGTGAGCAGGGCGTAGGTTTGGTTTTCCACGAGACGGGTGGTTGTCAGTGGGGCTTGACCGAAGAACTGTGAGTAGTAATCGAGGTCGATGCCGGGTGCGGCGGCCACCACGGGTTGGTAGTCGGCAAAATCCCTGCAGGCATCGATCATCATGGGCAGGTTGTTCTTTATCTCCTGTTGGCGCGAGCCGGCCAGCAAGGCAATGATGGGCTTGCCGGCGTCGAGGCCGTTTCGTTGGCAGAACTCCTCGCGGCTTTCCGCATAGACGGCCTTAAACTGCCTCACCTCGTCGGCAGTGGGGTTGCCTACGTAGTGAATAGGGTAGTGGTGCTTCTGCTCAAAGAACTCTACCTCGAAGGGAAGAATGGAGAACAGCTGGCTCACGTCGCGCTTGATGTTCTTGATGCGATACTCCTTCCATGCCCATATCTTTGGCGAAATGTAGTAGTAGGCGGGAATCTGTGTCTCTGCTTTCAGGAACTTGGCAATGTCGAGGTTGAAGCCGGGATAGTCAACCAGAATCACCACGTCTGGCTGCCACTCCACAATGTCGTGCTTGCAGAGCTTCATGTTTCTCAGGATAGTAGGCAGATGCATGAGCACCGGCACGATGCCCATGTAGGCCATTTCGCGATAGTGTTTCACCAGTTTGCCGCCCACGGCTGCCATCAGGTCGCCGCCGAAGAACCGGAACTCGGCTTTGGCATCCTCCGCCTGTAGCCTTTTCATCAGGTGCGAGGCATGCAGGTCGCCCGACGCCTCGCCTGCTATCAAATAGTACTTCATGCTTTGTCAATTATATACTCTCAACTCTCAACCCTCAACTCTCAACCCTCAACTCTCAACCCTCAACTCTCATCTCTCAACCCTCAACTCTCAAACCTCAACCCAAGGCAGTCGTAGGCCGTCACGTCGATGCGTGTCGGCGTCACGGCCACGTAGCCGTGTTCCAGTGCCCAGCGGTCGGTGTCGTCGGCTTCGGGCTCGTCATTGCGATAGTTGCCCACCATCCAGTAGTAGTCGTAGCCGCGAGGATGATGGCAGGTGGTTATCTCATGAATCCAGGAGCCTTGGCACATGCGGCACATCCTGATGCCTTTGAAGGCCTGGGGCTTGGGGGTTGCGGTTGGCTGCTTGCTGCCGTCTTCGGCCTTTCCCGTCAATGGGAAGTTCACGTTCAAGCAGACACCGCAGGGTAGTCCTTCCTTCAGCACCTTTTCCGTTATCTTCCTGATGTAGGGCCGCAGCGGCTCGAAGTCGGCATCGTCGTCGTGGTCGCACAGTGAGAAGGCCACCGACGGTATGTGCTTCATGCAGCCCTCCATCACCACGCCCATGGTGCCGCTGTAGTGCGTGTTCACCGACGAGTTGTCGCCATGGTTGATGCCGCCCACCACCATATCGGGCTTGTGCTCGCCGAGTAACTCGGAGAGTGCCAGTTTCACGCAGTCGGTAGGTGTGCCGTTGCTCGACCATATCTCGATGCCATCCTCTACGTGCCGTTTCGTGAGACGTAGCGGCGTGGTGGCCGAGAAGGCACAGGAGAAGCCCGAACGGGCGGCATCGGGCGCACACACCATGATGTGGGCCATGTCGCGGAGCATGTCGACTAAGTGGTTGATGCCTTTGGCCTGGTAGCCGTCGTCGTTAGATATTAGTATCAGCGGCCTTTCTGTTTTCTTCGTGTCCATAGAGTAGTTCAGTTCTGTCATATTCGCCTTGCTGTTGTTTCTGGTGCAAAATTACAAAAAAATAATCAAAATCCCATGCGCTTCGCCCTTTATTTTCTTATTTGGTGGTTGGCCGAAGAAGTGACGTTGAGCAGCGGAAACTGTATGTTTATGCAGTTTTCTTATGAATAATTTTGACAAACGAAAATCTGCAAAATAGAGTTGTGGCAGCTCTGAAAGGCACTCCTTTCCTGCAAGAAAGGCACTCGTCGGTGGCGGTAACGTCACTTGTTGCGATTGTTAATGCCTCTCGTTGCGACAATCCATGCTGAATTGTCGAGCAATCGAGCATAGATTCTGGCGCAATTCATGCTACATTGTCTTCTGATTCAGCATAAATTATGTTCGAATTCGGCACAAATTATGCCCCACCATAGCACGATTGTCATGTCTTGAAAATACAAACCTCTGTGAAACAGACGTTTATGAAAATCGCTGAGAACGGCTTATTTCGGCCCCGACTGCACTTTCCTTGACAAAAAGCGATTCTCGCGAGAGTTCGATGCATGCTCATGCAAAATGGTTTGAATAAGTATGCGGTTTCCTCATGACTATCTCTGTGCATCCCCATCCTCATAGGTGTGTGTTAAAATGGGTTGATTAGATAAGTCTGTTGTGCAATTTTTGTTAAAAGGTTAGTACGCTTATACTGTTTGATTGAAAATTATTGTAAATTTACCAAAATTTTTCGAAGCAAGCATAAAGGACGTTAAGGCAGAACGATTCATTAAAACTTAAAACTATAATAATTATGAAAAAAAGACTTATTACTGCAGTGACAATGCTTATTGCCATGGTGGCAGGAGCATGGGCCGATGGTGTTCATTTCCAGTATGACCCCAGTCTGTATCCTGATGAGCATGTAATTTACGTGGCTCTTACGGATATCAACGGAACTGTGCTTTCGGAAAGGACAGGCCTCGATGGCACCTACTATCTGGGTGCCTTTATCGGTAGCGAATGCCGAGGCGAAGCCCAGGTGGAGTTCTACAACGAGTGGCAGGAAAACATAGGAAACCTCTTCCAGCTGAGAGTGAGGGGCGATGGCAAATCAGACAATGGAAAGTCCATTACCTTCCACGTTTACCAAAGGAAGAACTCGTATGTAAGCTTGTCGGAAGCCGAATATTGGATTCCTGATAGCGTGGCGAGTGTCCAGTTCTCGAAAGAAGCCACCGATGGTACGCCATCGAACCCCTACAAGATAATGTTCATTCCAGCCACGAGCGTCAGTCTGCCTCCCACTATTACGGTGCATGTGGGCGAACAGCTCAATCTGTATGACCAGATACAGGTGGTGCCGGAAAACAGCCTGATTCCTCGTCCTCTCGACTGGGGCCGCTATCCTGAGATGTATTTTGCCATTGCCGATGACATTCTCGATGCCAATGGCGTGACAACCGATGGTGGCAACGGCATTACGCTGACCGCAGGTGTCGGTGAGCTTGCCTTGAGGGCTAACACCACTATTATCGTAGACAACCCCGCCGTGGCATTTGAATGGACTGACCGCCGCGTGACAAAGGATGCCAATGATGGCAGCAAAGGCACGGTGAAAGTGCCTGTTGGCGATGCTAACACATTACTGGGCATTCTTTCCCCCGGAGGCTACACGCTGACGGGTAAGAAGGCCGATACCGAAGCCACCACTACCTACGAATGGACGAGCAGCAATCCTGCCGTAGTAAATGCCGATCCCACTGGTGGCGTTATGCCGATGATTGAAGGCACGGCTGTGCTGACGGGTACGCCACAAGATGGCACCACAACTACCAGCCCCAGGCTGACGGTAGAGGTTGTGCAACCCATCATCGACTTTACCTTCGGTCCTGAACAGTTTGCCGACACCGTGGTGGTGTTTCAGGTGGGCGACAACGTGACAGAGCGTCTGAAGGCGATGGTCAATGTAGTTCCTGAAAACGCGTCGAACAAGGAGTACACAATCAAATTCACCGATGAGATTTTCGAAGAGAAAGACGGTATCGTCTATGCCAAGCAAGCTAATTGCGATGGCACATACCCCATCTACTTAGACGAGAATGCGCAATATCTTACGATTTCGGCTAACGACCAGTTTGGGGCCTCCAAGCTTGTACAGGTGCTGGTTATTCCCAAACAGCCTACGGCCATTGTCGCCAAGCAGCCCACGCTCAGCCTGGTTACGCCCGAAGCAATGCCGGTCGACATTACTGCCGAACTCTATGGCAACTTGAAGTTGACTCCCGATACAATGGACATCAGCAACTTTGACGTCTTCATGAACGTGGTAAGGGCAGAAGAACCAGGAGAAATGTATGAAGAAGTCATCGTCATGAACGGTGAAGACGAAAAAGGACGTCCCACCTTCCTGCTCGTAAATAGTGGCAAGGCCATAATGGATGTGAATCTTCTCGTGATGGATAATCTGAATGTGGAGAGAGACAACTACGAAGACCGTCCCATTATCCGCATCGACAACACTGTCCTGTATACTAAATTCGATGTCGTGATTACCGAAGGCCTGAGCCATTTCCTGGTTGAGTCTATCCGTACCACAGCGGGAGAAACCGTAGAACTGACACTCACTCCACAGCCGGAAAACGTTGAGTATAATGCCAACATGATTTCTGTCACCATCACCCCGTCGGTGCCCTTGCCTCAAGGGTGGACTTTTGCAGAGGTGAAGGCCAAGGAGGGCGACGCTACGGGCCTGAAGTGGGTTGTCACGACCAAGAGCGTGGGCAACGGAACTGTCAACGTGCTCTATGGGAAGGATAATGGGTCTGAGCCTATGGGAGAGGGTGCCATCAACGTCGACCAGCAACTGCAGCTGAACGACGGCTGGCAGTGGATTTCACTCTATCAGGGACAGGTGCTTGGCAAGGACACCCTGAGGATGCTCTTCGACAACAAGCTCGGCGAGATACGTTCTGACGCAGCCGTTCTCTACAACGACGCGCAGTTCGGCTATTTCGGCGCACTGACGATGCTCGACACGCTGAAGACCTACAAACTGCGTATGCAGGGTCTGGAAGCCGCAACGCCTTTCGTCGTCCTGGAAGCTGCCGATGTGAGCACATACTTCCTCAACAACAACAATCTTGCTCCTACGGGTGGCCCCGTTTCTGCCCTGAGCATCAAGACCCGTAAGGGCTGGAACTGGATAGGCAATCCTTACCAGTACTACCAAAAACTGAGCGACATCTTCGGCAATACAGTCTTCTCTGAGAACGACGAGATTAGAGGTAAGACCGCCTTTGCCAAGTATGAAAATGGCGAATGGAAGGGCGAGCTGAAGTATCTCACACCAGGCGAGGGCTATTTGATAAACGTGGCCAATACCAGACAGATAGACTTTGTTCCGGAGTTCAGTCTCACCCAGCAGACAGAGGTATCTGCCGGCGCCCGCGTACAGACGGATGCCCCTAACCCCTGGACAATCAATCACAGCCGCTTTATCGATAACATGTCGATGATTGCCCATATCGGTGGAATGCCCGATGCCTCTCGTCTCACGCTCTATGCCTTCGCCGGTGGCGAGTGTCGCGGCCGTGGCGTGTCCGTGGGCGACCGCCAGTTCATCACCATCCACGGTGAGAGGGGCGAGCGCTTCACCTTCTGCGTCTACGACGGGCTGACTCATCAGTTCTACGATGTCGACGGCTCTCGGGCTTTTGTCTCGGGCATTGGAACCTGTGCCGCTCCCGTTCCCCTTTATGTGAGCGGGATAACGTCGGTTGAGGCCATCGAGAACAAGGCGGCCATGAGCTCGGAAGTCTATGATTTGCAGGGACGCAGAGTAGCAAGCGGAAATGCGGCCAACGGCAAGCTGCGTAAGGGCATCTATGTGCAGCGCGGCAGGAAGGTTGTGAAGTAGCCCGCTTCTCTCTTTACTCTATATAATAATAAGGTGTAAGAAATCTCACCAAAAGCAAGACAACATGAAAAGACGATATAGAATTATTACAGTTATTTTACTCGTTTGCCTCTCGGTGCTGCCATCGGCACTGAGGGCGCAAGGGTATCAAATAGCAGACAGGCTGCCGTATCATGCATCCTCCGTCTACTACGTCTCTCTGCAAAATGCTGCTGGTGAGAGCCTGAACAGCCAGTATGCCACCGTCGACGGAGCCATTGGTGCCTTCGTCGGCGGTGAGCTGCGTGGTGTCAGCCAGTGGCTTTCCATTGGCAATAGTGCCGCCAAGGGCGTCTACGTGGTGCGCGTCTGGGGCGGCAAGGACGATGAAGCCACCACCGCATTCCGCCTTCGCGACAGTCGGGGGCTGGAATATCAGATAGGCACCCAAGCCTTCGCAAAGGATCAGGAGGGCACTTACGGTTCGCCATCGGCTCCTATCTTGCTGACTGTCAATCCCGTGACGGGCATCAGCCTGCCTTTCACCGAGCTGACGCTGAAGGTGGGCGAGACGCGCAGCGTGAAACCTGCGCTCATGCCCGAGACCCCCTCTAAACTGCTCACCACTCTGAATTATGAATACAGTAGCGATGCCGTCGCCTTCAAGGTGAGCGACGACGGTGTGATTTCGGCTTTGGCCGTAGGTCAGGGAAAAGTCACTGTGAAAGCAACCCCCGGCAACTTCACCGCACAGGCCACAGTGAAAGTTGAGCAGGCTTCCCCCTATGTAGCCGTCACGGAAATCAAGAACAACATGACCTCTGACAACATTGAGATGCAGGAAGGCGACCGCCTACAGCTCGACTATGCCGTTCTTCCGGAAAACGCTACCAACAAGGCAGTAACCTTCAAGAACAACTACGACATCGTGGATATTCAGCAGGATACGGAGACGTCGCCTGCCACTATCATAGCCAAGAAGGCAGGTAAGGATACCCTTGTCGTGATTTCGGCAGACAACAAGAAGGCTACGCTTACCTATTACATCACGGTGAGCAAGAAGCCTGTTCACGTCACGAAGATCGAGGTTAGTCCCGCCACTATCGACGCATACGTGGGCGACACCTATAGCTTCACCTTGAAGGTGCTGCCCGAAAATGCCGACAACAAAGACGTCGAGGCCAGCATTGAGAATGCTGCCGTCGTCGGTATCGACATGGAGAAGAAACAGATTACGGCCAAAGCCGTCGGTACGTCGAAGGTTGTATTCCGTTCGAAAGATGTACCTGACATCGAGGCAACTATCACGGTCAAGGTGAGTGCCGTTCCCGAATTAACCTTGCAGTTTGCCTCACAGGAACTGACGGCCTCAAAGCTACACGATGTAACGCTAACTCTCACCAAGCAGGGCAATGTCGTATTCCTGCCATCGCGGGTCGAGCTGCTTTTCAGCAAGGCTGCCAACGGCGAGCCTGTGGCCACTGCTACGATGGCCGATGAGACGGGGCTGAAGTGGTCGGTGCGCGGACAGTATGCAGGCAAACATACATTGAAGCTCAAATATAACGGGAAGGAGCTAACGGGCACCTGCCAGCTGAATATTCCTGCCGAATATCCCATCAACAAGGGATGGGACTGGATATCGTTATATGCAGCCAGTAAGGCCACCAACAACAGCATCATGCTGAAAGAGGGCGACAAGTGGGTGGCACCCATGCAGATAGACAAGGACAACAAAGTGATAGAAATCCGTTCGCAGTCAGGAATTCTTTACAACGACACAGAACTGGGATTCTTTGGTGATATTGAGCTGCTTAGCCCGACAGAAGGCATGTACAAGGTCTATAGCACTTTTGCCGATGACAAAGCTCCACTAATGGTGTTTAATGCTGGCTATCAGCAACTGGTTTCTGCATCAGACATGACACTTCCCAAAACCCACAAAGGCTATACATGGATTACATATCCACATGAATCAGACCATAGTTTCAAAGTTCTGGACAAATATTTGACGAATACTGCTGAAAGAGGCGACATGATTATAGGCAAGGAATATTTTGCCGAGTTCAACGGTATTTATTGGGAATATCCAGAGGTGTTTAAGCTGGAGGCAGGAAAGGGCTACATCTATTACACTGAGGGTAATGGCGGCAAAAGCATTGACTTTGGCTCCAACCTGCCATCTGACCCCGCAACGTCACGTAGCGGCAATGAAGAGGCAGCCGCAATTCCCTGCACATGCAACACGAGCCGTTTCCCAGAAAGCATGCCCATTGTTGCTACCGTCGTCGGTATGAATGACAACGGGCGATACATCGTTGGAGCCTTTATGGACAATGAATGCCGAGGAATAGGCTATCCGGTGGCTCCCAACCGCATTCACATCTCAGTGGCCGGCAATATGGGAGAGATGATTACCTTCCAACTCTATGACACATGGACCTGCCAATGGCAAATACTGCCACAGACGATTGCTTTCTCACAGAAAACCGGTTCGTGGCATGATCCTTACGAGATTGTAGCATCCTCTACCGGCATTGACGACATAAGGCCGTCCTACACGACTATGCGTTCTGTCTTTGACTTGCAGGGGCGTCGCATTGATGTTGCAAAGGGCAGGGAACACAAGAAAGGCATCTATGTCGTAGTCAGCCCAAACGGGAAAATCACCAAAAGAGTCAACAAATAGCCTAATCTGATGCGTATGAGATATCACATATTATGCCTGTTGCTAATGGCAACACTGGGAGCGGGTGCTCAGAGCATTGAACTAAGCAACATTAGTCAGATAGCCCAAAGCGACCCACTCGTTATAACAGGTGTTGTAGGTACTCAGAACACTTACCACCACTCATCGCTGGGTGACGGCTATGCTTCGCCCTTGAGTAACGTTATCTATGCCAATCTCAACATTAACCTCTATGGCATTAGCATGCCGTTCTCATTCTATTACTCGAATGACAATACAAGTTTCAGCTATCCGCATTTCACTTTCACACTGAACCCACGCTACAAGAACTGGACGGGCTATTTCGGCCTGTCGTCAATGCCGTTCAGCCAATATGTTCTGAACATGTCGTTCAATGGCATCGGTGTGGAGTATAACGACGAAAAGCGCCTGCGTTTTGGAGCTTTCTATGGTGTACTTCGCAATGCAATCAATGACGACCCAACCGACCCTCTGGCCCGATCGCCACAATACAAGAGATTGGGATGGGGCGTAAAAATCGGATACGGATCGAGTGCCAATTATCTTGACCTCTATTTGCTGCGAGCCTATGACCGTCTGAAGTCACTCGATGACTACTGGCAGCAGAAAGTGTCGCCACAGGAGAACATCGTAGTCGGTTTGAAAGGTGCAGTCACTCCTTTACGTTTCCTGTCACTGAATGTCAATGCCGCAGCATCTCTTTTTTCAACAGACACACGGGCAGAGGAGGTTCACACCGAGCAGACCGACCAGTGGTCAAGCGTTTTTCAGGCACGATACAGTTCTCTGGCGCGCTTTGCAGGCGATGCCTCGCTCAACCTGACGCTTCCTGGTATTGCCCTTTCTGCCTTCTATCGGATGATTCAGCCTGACTATACCTCGTTAGGCACTTATTATATGTCGAACAACTATCAGGGTTTCGGTCTAAACGCAAGTACCACCTTTATCAAGAATATGTCGGTTTCAGGTTCGTTCTCATGGCAGGAAGACAACCTCACCAAGAAACAGCTATACACAACACGCGGCCTTGTCTACGCTATCAATGCCAATTCCAGATTAGGCGGCCTGAACCTTGCTGTCGGCTATAACGGCTATACCCAAAAGCAATATGATGGTACTGCAAGGATAAATGACACCACACGAGTGGACCGGCGCATGCAAAGCATCACATTCACCCCCTCTTACAACATCGAGGGCGAGAAACTTTCTCATACTATTGCGTTATCGGCAAGCCTTACTGACAACAAAGACCTGAACAAGTTCTCTTCCGGCACAAGCGACATCACTGCAACAGCTTTAGGCCTGTCATACAATCTGGGCGTGAAAGACTGGGATATGAATTTCACGTGTTCCTTGAGTCACCAATTATCAAAAGGTATGCACTCCCGATACAGTAGTGATGTAGCCTCTTTAACTACCAGCCGCGATTTCTTGGAGGACAAGTCACTGAACATTGCGGCTACGGTATCTATGTGCTATAATGAGATTAAGTACCAATCAAAAAGTCTGTCTGTGGCAGGTGACTTGCAGGCGGGCTACACGTTGAAGAAAGCACATGTGTTCTCATTGTCGGCAGGCATCAGCAAATATGGTGACGTGAATCCCACGAAGAGACGCTCTTCGCTCGACATTACCGATGTTAGTGTGTCCTTAAACTACACCTACACCTTCAGTCTGCTTGAAATCAAGAGAAAGGGCGAAAAAGAGGCAAAATAACGAATAAAACAGTATAGACTATGAAATATAGAGTGAACATGAACGGAGCATGGTATAAGAGAATAACGGTGGCGCTCACTGTTGTGTGCTTCTCCATTCTGGCCTCTTTGGCACAGGACATATCGGTGTCGGTGTCGGCTGTCCAGCAGGTGTTGCCTCCACAGGTCGCCATGTATATCGACAATCCGGGCAAATATTTCAACATCTCTCTGACCAACAACACCAATCAGGCACAGAACGTCTATCTCTGCTTGAAACTGGAACAGACGGTGCCCAATAGCGGTCTGCAGATCATCACACCAGCCAAGCGTCTTCCTAAGAAACCATTCACGGTGCCTGCCGGTAGCTCATACCAGCTGACGCTTGTCGAAATGCGCACCATGTTCAATCACTTGCCAAAGAACGAGGTGCAAACAACACCTGGTTTGTTTGACAACTACCTGAATGGTGCCTTTGGCCTGCTGCCTGAAGGACAATACCGCGTCAATCTCGTTGCCTACAAATGGGACCCAAGGCTTGCCAACCCTGTTCCACTGAGCAACCCTAATGGTGGTATTTGTACATTTACCGTATGCTATAAAGCGCAGGCTCCGGAGTTCCTGACTCCAATGGTCACGGGTCTCGAACTTGCCGCCATTGCTAAGGTCGACGTACAAAACGCGCAATTCACATGGAAAACTCCTGTCGTGGCCTGCAATCCTACAGCAGCACGCTTCACCTATAATTTCAAGGTTGTCGAGGTGGGGCCAAATCAGCAACCCGATAATGCCATGGACCGTAATCCTGTCGTCTATCAGGTTAAAGGTCTGACATCCCCCATGGTCATTATTCCGCCTACTGTCATCAGTACCAATTTCAAGGCCACTTCTACCTATTCGGCACAAGTAGAGGCAGTTTCTTCGAACACTAATGCATTGCTCCTTGACTATGTGATGGTCGAGAACAATGGCAAGAGTCCCTACAGGCTTTTCCAACTAACCTCAAAGGCAGAAAAGAAAGAAGACGCTAAGCAGGAGGATAAGAAAGAGGATAAGAAAGAGGACAAGAAAGACGAGAGTCAGCAAAAGAAAGAAGATGACGAGGACTATTCTGCCGAGATAAAAGGCGGTGGTAAGGGCGATGGTGAAATAGATTCGCTCTATGTGCTTGAGAATTGTAACATCATCGAGCCTTCGTTCTTCCTTGACGAAGTGCGCAAGCGTTTCACACTCGAAGATTTCCCCATTGAGTGGACGGCTCCAAAGTATATTGGCGGTGAAGGCGAGAACCAAGACAAACTTCAATTTGAGTACACTGTTGAGTTGTTTTGCGGTAACGAATGTGATCCCGAAGCCGTTGTCAAGACAAAACCCATTTTCACGCTAACAACGAAAGCACTGTCCGACACAGTTCGTTGGGAAAAAATCAAGGACAAGGCTGAGGGTGGTTCATATCTTTTATTGCGAGTCACACCTAAGTGCAAGAACGAGACATCCGTGCGCTATGAAGGCGACAAGAACGTCGTAGACTTCGCGATGAATGAGCGTTTGACACGCAAGCTGTTCCAGTGTTCGGCCACCACAGTCATTGAAAGCACGACACCAACAAAAAAATCTATTGACGAACTTAAGAAAACGACTATCGGTGTTGGTGAATACAACCTCACCATCAAAGAAATACAGAAGGTTCCTGGCAAGGACTGCTACAAGGGTAAAGGTCATATTGAGTGGCGCCCCTTGGGCATCAAGACAATGGTTGCCGTGAAATTCGATGCCCTCTACATCAACGAAGACGATATTGCCTACGATGGTCTTTGCATAACCTACCAAGATGACTCCCAAAAGAATCTTAGCAACAGTGACGTCGTCGACAAGCTGTTTTCCGATTGGGGCATTGACAATTTGATAGGCGACACTTCCATACCCTATTCCGACAAGATTCAACAGAAATCTACCGATGGCATAAAAAGCATAGCCCAAAAGATTGACCTTTCGAAATACTACTCATACGTCAAGAAAGGGCAAAGCATTTGGAACACGTTCTTGAAAGGTGAAATAAGCGACCTGCATCTTCCTCTCCAGCTACCCAAAAGCATCAACAAGACCCCGGTCGACATCCAGATTACTACCATGAAGTTTGCACCCACCTATGCCACTATGGACATCATAGGCGAGTTCACACTTCCTAACTCCAACTACACGAAGAATGACATCCTCGTCTTCGGCGCTCCTCGGCTTTGCATCTCTCCAAACACAGTGCTGCCAGAGGCTGGTACCATCGCATTGCTAAGCGACTTCAATATCACCGACCCCAAGTCGGGCTATGAGATGAATTTCAAGGCTCCCAAGAATGTGCTGGAGCCAGTGGACGGATGCTACATCGCCTGGAAGGCAGGAAAACTGGAGATGCTCGGCATCGATGTTGATATGCTCATCCCCAAGCTGGTGAAGGAAGTGAACGGAGTGGCCACCAAAGAGAAGCCAGTTCTAAACGTGCGAGCCAGTTTCGCCTCATGGGACGACTGGATGGTGGATAACGTGACGATTGATCCTTTCCAAGTAGAAGACCTGCCAGGATGGACATTCACAGCAACCGACATTGTCTACGACCACTCGTTGACACGGAATTCGAATAAGTTGGGCAGCTTTCCGTCGAAGTACGACAAGAAAAAGTCCGACTGTAACTCAAATATCAATGCTTGGCAGGGCCTCTATATCAAGAAAATTGGTGTAAAGTTCCCCAAATCACTTGAGATAGGCACAAAGGGAACAGACCGATTAGAACTGGCTGCCACCGACATGTTTATCGACAAGTCGGGGGCTACGCTCGACCTTGGTGCCGACAAGGTGTTTTCGGCACAGACGGGCAAGGTGGGAGGATGGTCGTTCTCACTCGAAAAGGTGGGGCTTTCGTTTGTGCAGAACGATTTCAAGGACTGCCACTTCTCGGGCAAGTTTAGTGTGCCTCTACTCAGCGGAAAGATTGCCTATAGCTGTCAGATTCATAAGCAGACCTCGAACACGAAGAATGCCGGACAATTTGCTTATGTGTTCAAGACGCAGCAAGTCGACAATCTCTCGCTCGACTTCTTCTTGGCTGAGGCAAAGTTCCAGAAGGACCAGACCTATTTCCTTTTGGAGTCATTGCCTACAGCCAGTGGCCAGGACACCAAAGTGGAGTTGATGATGGGTGGCGACCTGACCATAGGCGGCACCGACTATCTGAACAAGAAGATTAAGAATTCTAGTCTGCCCATCAAGTTCGAGATTCCTGGCGTTCACTTCTGCGGCATGCGACTGGCCAACTGTCCCAACAGCTGGACATCGAAGTATGAGAGTTCCATGCAGCAGGCAGCCAAGAACGCGAAGCTATCGGGTAAGCAGCTCTATCAGGGCAAGGAATTCGTGCTGGCGAATAATAAGATCTATTTCCACACTGGCAAGTGGTCGCTTGCGTCGCCCTCGAAGAAACTCGGTCCGTTTGAATTCTCACTCGACAAATACTCCTTCAACTATAATAACAATAAGCTGAAAGCCAGTATCGAGGGCAGCATCAAGCTTATCAGTGGCATTGAGCTGAGTGCAAGTGCGGGACTTAGTATCTATGCGGATGTGAAACTGCCGAGCGACCTGAGCAAGCTGTCTGATATCAGCATCAGTTACGATAAGACCGAGTTCGAGAAGGCCGCGTTCGACACCAAGTTCGCAGGCATGGAAATCAGCGGCTCGCTCACCGTGGAACGTAACAATAACGATCGCGAGGGATATGCCGGAACGCTGAAGTTCAAAATGCCGGGCGACCTCTTCTATATCGATGCCAACGGTGGATACTTCAAGAAGAAGAACGGCAACAAACAGTTCACCTACGGTTGGTTCTATGCTGCCGCTGGTGGCAAAGCGGGCATCCCCATCGATCCGGTAAAGATCCACCGCATCAGCGCGGGATTCTATTATAACTGTAAGAAGAACGGTGCCAGTGCTGATCCCGAAGAGGGTATTATCGGTGTGGTGGCAGGCTTGGGACTCTCTACCACTGCGGGCGAGAGCATGCTCTCCGCTGACCTCGACCTCACAGTGGTCTATGACAGCAAGAATAATCGCCTGAGTACTTTCCTGTTCCAAGGCAAGGTGCAAGCTGTGGAAGGACTGGTGAGTGCCGATGTGAACGTGCTTTACCAGAATGACAACCGTGACCAGTTCTTTAAGCTCGACATAACGGTCGATGCCTCTGCCGACTGTGAGAAGCTGGCTCAGAAGGTAAGCAACAGTTCGACTATGAAGTCGCTGGGCGACTTGAAACAGAAACTGAACAGTTCATACAAAAAACTGACGAAACGAGCGGCGATGGATGGCCTTGGGGGCAAGACTGACGACAAGCAATCGAGCAGCGTAGCCTCATCGAAATCAGGTAAAAACGGCAGTAGCCTTAGTGCCAGTGCGGGTGCGAAGATTTCGCTACAGTTCATGATTACCATGAAGAAAAACGGCCAGAAGCTGAGCAATGCGAAATGGCACGTCTATCTGGGCGAACCGGAAATCTCAAAACGATGTGTGTATACCTTTTTGCAGGTGAAGTCGCCAATTCTTTCGGTTAACATTGGCGCAAACGGTTATGTCTGCGTGGGCAACGAGCTTCCCAACAACGGCAAGCTACCTGACATTCCCTACGAGATTCGAAAGTTCCTTGACGGCAATAACAAGAGTGGCATTGAAAGTGCCGACGTGAGCAAGGCCAACCAAGCACGTGAGTTGTCGCTGAAGGAGTTCAATGATCAGATTGCCTCTATCGGCGGCGGCGTAATGTTCGGTGCACAGATCTATGGATACCTTGATGTTGACCTTGGCATTTTCTATCTCAATGCTGGTGCCACAGCAGGCTTCGACATCAGTATTGTCAAACTGCCCAGTAACGCCTACTGTACCAATATCAAGGGGCAGCCAGGCTGGAAAGGATGGTATGGCTACGGTCAGCTCTATGCTTATCTTTATGCCAAGTTCGGATTGCGCATCAACCTTGGCTTCTGGAAGAAAGACTTCGATGTGGCCGACTGCGGTATTGGTGGTGTGTTCCGTATGCAAGGACCGAAACCTTCTCATTTCGACGGTGAAGCTCGTGTAAAGATGAAGCTGTTGGGCGGCCTGGTCGACATCAACCGCAAGTATCGCTTCTCTTGCGGCGACGAGTGCGATCTCTTCATGGGCAACGCCCTGGATGAATTCAAGCTCTTTGGCGACCTGACGATTGGCTACGACAGCAAGGATAAGGGCTGGGCCGACAAGAATAAGATTGACCCCGAACTGCTCTCTCGTCCGTGCTTCTACACCGAAGCCCCGTTAAAGGAGCCGTTCCGCGTACTTGACGAAACCGAGAAAGCGCGATTGAAGAAGAACTACGACGGTGATCCCTCCGATTTGGATATGGAGGCCTCGCGCACCTTCATCTTCCGCTCGAATGTCGAGTCGAAGGTAACGCTGAAGGAGTATTCCTCTAAGAACACAAGCCGCTACACCACACGTACTTTCTATCTGAAGGGACAGAGTCGCTATGCCAACTATATCGACATCACAAGCCTCAATCCCAACTGCTACTATGAGATGACCGTCTCTGGTTATGCCAAGGAGATACAGAAGGGCGTGGAGGTTGATCCTATGAATTGGGATGCCAATAAGAAGAAATATGTGAGCAAGGCATGGAACCAGTCGAAGACCTACTACTTCTGCACAGGTCCGAGAAAGGCTGTTGAGGACGTTCCCGACCTTCAGGAATACATCGCCATTGCCTATCCGTCTTATTATAACAAGATCAGGCAGCCTTCAGGTACAACGAGTTACTGGTATTCTCATGAAAATGACGTGAAGTACCCGACGTTTGCGCTGACCACCAACCTCAAGGGTAAGGCGTTTAATAAGGGCACACTGAGATGGAAACTCTATTCAAACAGTGGCAAAGTCCTTTGCACCCGTAACAACAAGTGGGTAACGACCAGCAGCACTTGTAACATGCAGCCAGAATCGGCCTTTACAGGCTTTACAACCGACGGAAAGACAGGCTATAAGATTAAGCTGGAGTATGAGACGAGCCAACGTGTGAACAACAAGTACGTCACCAGCACTGAGGTGATTGCCGACATTTGGGTGATACCGACGAAATCCAACTGGAAGGAAGGAAAAGACGGCTCATCCTTGCAATACGAGAGACCATTCGTAGGTTGCCGCATTAACAGCGTCTCATGGAACGATAAGCGTAACAGCATCGAAGACTACCATGTCTCTCGCGATCCGAGATACATGCTTTTCGATCCCTATCTATACATCGGTTACCTGAGCAACTACGCCTTCGTGGGTGGATGGGAGTTCGATGCCGACCGCATAGACATGAACATCACCACGGCACAGTCGGTTGTCTATACCGACAAGGGCGGTGTATACGAAGGAAAACTCGGCTCTGCAAGGAATGCCAGCAACACATTCAAGGACTACGAGAAGATTAAGGCGCTCTCCATATACGACCGTCCGCAGTGGAGCAAGCTGGCCAAGTATCCGCTCCCTGTGCTCGGTGGTCAATACAGCTATGTGCTTACAGGTCTTGACCGCGCTGCCATCTATCGTCCAAGCTCCAAGCGCTATGTACAGGTGCAGGGCTACATCAGCGACATGTACAGCATCTATCAGGCTGCCGAGAAATTCAGTGACGCTATTTACAGCTATTGCAAGCAGATAGACAAGATTGATGGCGATAACAAGACGTTCACCAACGAGGCTAACGGTATGGAAAAGTGGTATCAGGCACGTCGCGGACAATACTGCTCCACCTCTTTCAACAGTGTCAAGCTGCAGGTTCCCTGTTATCAGTTCCCCATCATCTGGGGCTCTATGCTGGCTAACGTGGCGTCAAAAAAGAAGCTGACCTTATGGGGCACCCTAAAGAACTATGCGTCGCAGTGCAAGAAGTTCGACTATGCGCGTGGCCATGAGTCTAATTCCGAATGGGTGTTCTGCGGCCTCCTGGGTACTGAAAACGTACGTGGCGACAGCATGGACAAGAAGAACAGGCACTCTCGTGACGCTTTCGTCAACAACACAACCATGCAGAAGCGTATGAAGAATGCCAATTTCTCAATATACCGTGTCAACGCCTACGACTACAATGACTGCAACTATACCATCAATACGAATGCGAACGGCGGTTATGAGGAGAGTTTCGACCTCAGCAACCCGCTCACCTACTATAATCAGAAATAATTACGCATGACCGATATGAATCACAAGACTATTATAAAGACACTGGCCTTTGTGGCTGTTGCCTATCTTGCAGGAACGGTATGGGCAACACCACGCCTGCGTATGATGCCGTTAGCTGACGACACAGACACCCTCACCGTCGACACCACGTCAGGGCCGATGCCCATCCGCCGGTACCTGCCAGGCGAGATTCGCGACACGGCAGCCTTCAATGAGCAGCAGCGCGCCAAGGATCGCCAACTCTACGTACAAGACATCAAGGTGCTCTGCCGCACCTACGGTGACAGCGTGGTGTTGCGCTGGTCGGCTCCAGATTATGTGACGTGGCGTCATCTCATCCATGTCGGTGTCGATGTCCTTCGACTTGATCCTGTCACGGGTGATATTGACACGCTCGCCTTGGCGCTCAAGCCATTACCCCTGGAGCGTTTCCGCCAGATCTATGGTGAGAAAGACTCTGTGGCCTCCATGGGCTATGGCTCCATCTACAATCTCGACCACTACGACGAGAGCAACAGTAAGGAGGAGCCAGGCAGCATGGGTTCGCTCTTCGATATTCATCAGGACCAAATGATGGCCTTGGGTGTAGCCGTACTCGTCAGCGAGTGGCGTCCCGACATGGCCAATCACATGGCTATGCGTTTCGTCGACAAGAAAGTGAAGCGTGGAGAGCACTACTCTTACAGTATCGTTCCTTCGCAAGAGGACACCACGATGCATGTCATGCTCAACGTGGGTCTGATAGAAGATGTAGAAAACGTGCCGCAGAAGCCACAGCCCTTCGACGTGACGATTACCGACAGCGTCACGCCGCCCAGCAATGTGCAAATCAACTGGGAAGACAGGGTGTATAGCAGTTACGAGATAGAGCGCCGCGAAAAGGGACAGTCGAAGTGGGCGCGTTTGAACGACAAGCCCTATCTGGTCATGCTACCCGAGCTGGGGGGCCAAGACTGCTTCTACGGAGACGTCGTGCCACACCCCGGCACCTACGAGTATCGCATCTTGGCACACGACCCTTTTGGCGACCTTACTGAGCCTTCGCCCATACACACCGTCAAGGTGGGCGACATGGAAGCTCCGCGCCCGCCGCAAATCACCTGGATCAACATTGAGCGTCCCCGCGAGAACGACCCGTCGGCTGAGGTGTGGGCTGAGATCCATTTTGAAAAGGACACAATGGAAGTCGACTTCGTGGGTTGCGTACCCATGTACCACCATGAGCGAGCCACTGAAGGCAAGTGGCGCCCGTTGTTAGATAAGCCACTGGCCCGTACTGACACCGTCTGCCGTATCGACGTGACCAACCTTGTCAGCGGCGACGTAACCATTGCTGCCTACGACACGGCCCACAACGTGAGCTATGCCATACCGCAGCTTCTGCGTGTCAGCGACATGCGCCCTCCCAAGGCCCCCACAGGACTGACGGCCAAGGGCAATGCTGAGACAGGTACGATTACCCTTACTTGGAATGCACTCGACGAGGCCGATGACGTGGACTACTACGAGATAGTGTTTGCCAATGACACCACTCACCAGTTCATGACCCAGAAACACGGTCAGACACGCGACACAGTGTGGACCGACACGATTTCTATGGAGGCTAACCAGAAATATATATATTATAAGGTACGTGCAGTTGACTTCTCCCAAAACATCGGCAATTTCTCTGAAAGACTTCAGGTCATCCGTCCTTCCAACGTGCCTCCTGCCCAGGCACACCTCGATTCAACGGCTGTCGACGGCAAGGGCATCTATATGCGTTGGATAGCGGGCAACGACGAACTGATGGCCTACCACTGGGTGCTGCGCCGTTTAGAGAGTCAGGAGGAATGGACGCTGCTGCGCGTCTGTAATGCCGACTCCGTGAAGGCCTGTCACGACGTGATAGAAATTCTTGACACGCCCGATGCCAGTGTCAAAGAGCAATGGGTTTATGCCATCGAGTCATTCAACTACAGCGACGTGAGCAGTGGTCTTAGCCTCCAGTACATGGTGCGCTTCGATGGTGAATTGCTCTTCTCCTGGCCCGTCAGGTTGCACGGTGACTATGTGGCTGAGCAGGGAGAAACCCACTTGGCATGGGAGATGGAAGCCAATCCTCCCTACTCTGGCGAGTGGTATTTCTGTATCTACCGCCAAGGACCCGACGATGAGCGTCCCCAGTTCCTCCTGTCGGCCCAGCCCGAGGAGCGCTCGTTCGAAGACCGTCTGCTGCAGCCAGGCGAACAAGCCCACTACTACATCATGATCCAATATGCCGACGGCCGGGCAAGTGAACCTTCCAACACTGTGACAGTCTCGGCTCCCGCAGAGAAAAAGAAATGACTAAAACCAGACTACTATGATGCAAAAATTATCATCATCCATTGTCCTCTTCTTTCCATTGCTCTTCGTTGCTTGTGGCGACTATCTTGACTTCGGTGAAGAAGAGGAACTGGTTCAGCAAACGATGACCATCAGCAGCCACGAGCTGACCCTGATGGTTGGTGACAGCTGTAAGCTAAGTGCATCTTTCAGTCCCGACGACGGAAAGGAACATTCCGTGTTCTGGGCTTCCGACTCTACCGAGCGGGCTGTTTTCGTAGCCGACACCGTGGTAGGGGTCAGCGCTGGAAAACTGAAGGTGCGCTGCACCAGTGTCAACGGCGGGCAAAAAGACAGCTGCACAGTGACCGTCATTCCCAACTGGACAAAGACTTTGGATATCTATGCACATCAATACGACATGGTGGTCTATGCCAGTGTTCAGGTTGGCAATGCGACAAACAGCGACAAGTTTGTGATTGGGGCATTCATTGACGACGAACTGTGCGGCACAGGCCGTCTGCTACGTACAGGCAACACGACCTATTGGGCCATTCGCATCTACAGTGATGAAGAGTCCGACGAGGACAACCCCGTCAACGTGACCTTCCGCTGCTATGAACGCGGCAAGGGCGTTGTAACCACTTTCGACAAGACCATCGAATTTGACGGCATGACGCATGGCACCCTCTCTAATCTGATAGAACTGAAGAAATAACGAATATAAAGAAACGCTAAAGCTATGATGCGGAGACTACCAATCTACAACCTCCTCCTTGCTGCACTTCTCCTTACGGGGTGTACGCTCTATATGGACGAGGCAGACATACAACCTGAAGAGGAGCGTGGCTACGACGAAGCCGTTCATGAGGTCAACGACACGGTAGACGTGACCTATCAGTTTAATAGCGACACCCGCAGTCTGACTGACCACATACAAGAATATCTTGTACGTGTAGAGGCCGACACCATACTGTATTTCATGGACAACACGCCCACCGACTATCTTCCCGTCAAGGGAGGCCATGTGTTTTCCAGCTGCACCGAGAAGCTCCCATGGGGCTTGATGCACTATGTGGAATGGGCTGGCTATCAGGATGGCTTCTACAAGGTGGTGTGTACCCCGGCCGGCATCAAGGAAGTGTTCAAGACCTTCAAGCTCAACGTCGACCGTACCATCGACCGCAGCAAATCTCGCGTTCTGGGCTACACCGATCCCGACTCGCTGGGCGAGCATGTATCGGAAGAGGTACCCAATTTCACCTACGCTCCCTACGACATGAGGAAGTTCGATGATGACGGCAACGAAATCATAACGCCAGCCTGGGCCAGGACACGCAGCGAAGATTCCGATGGCGACCATGACCAGACTGAGGTTTCGACGTTCGAGTTTGGCTTTGATTCCCGCAACATCGTGGGTGGCGAGCCGCCTGGAGGCTTTGTCTGCGCTGCCATGTATAGCCGTGTGCCCAACTGGCTGAAGGGTGGCATGCACTTCCGCGGCAAGAAGAAAAACAAGTTCACCGTTGGCGGCAAGCAAGTCCTCGGTGCCGAAACGTTCAAGAACTTCTACTGGGCGTTCAAGTACACCCGCACCAACACCGAGATAACCCATGTCTGCATCGACTCCGACAAAGACCTTTTCGATTATTATGTCGACGATATCACCGAGCACAAGTTCACGATAGAGGGCGGCTATTGCGGAGGTGTCGAGACGCAGTGGAAGCCGGCGAGGGATGTGATGAAGAAGATGGGCGTGTCGAAGCGCACCGAACTCTTTCAGACCATCGACGGCCCTGAAATAGCCATACCCATCTGGGGGCCTGTCTCATTCGTATTCAACACCTCATTCGATTTTGAGCTAAGCTTCGAGCTTTGTGGAAAGGCCTCCTTCACCCGTACCACTGCCAAGCGCAAGGGTATGTACTATAAGGACGGCGAGCTGGAGCGCATCGACAAGGTGCTCGACGAGAAGTCCTCAAACAAGTTAGACTTTGAGATTGCCGGCCAGGCCAAGGCTGAGATCACCGGCCATCTCGGCGTAGGTCTTCGCGTAGGAAAGGGAGTGACGCTCGATGCCACGTTTGGCGGCTACGTGTCGGCAGGCATCGAGGTGAAAGCCTCGGCATCGCTGCAAGAGCTTATCAACAGCGGAGGCGAGAAGCAGCCCGTTTCCGACCGCAACTACTTCCGTGCCTACGTGCAGGGCGGTCTGGAGTTTGGCCTGAAACTCAGCTTCATTGGCAAGAGCCTCTACGACCAGAAATTCCCCGTGGGCAAAGTCAAGGTGTTTGCAGAATACAAGACCAACCCCTATCCCAAGATCAACAAGGATGCAACCTTTGTCTACAACCTGTCGGGCGGCGACGAGGCTGGCGGCTTCGACTTCTCCGATGTTGTCTTCGAAATGGAAATGAAGTATTCCGATTTGGGCTTCCTCTACAAAGTGCTGAATTGGCAGTTCTCGCCCTACATCGATATCATCAACGCAGGGACTGGGAAGTCTGTAGGAACCTACTATCCTACGGCAGCCACTACCTCCGACTGGCCCTTGCAGAACGACAAAAACTACAAATACGTCTATAAGTTCGACAACCTTGAACGGGATGTGCTCTACAAGGCCGTCCCGCACCTCATCGAAGGCTCAGACGACTATGTCTACAACGACAATGCCGTCTATTTCACTTCGGCCACCCCTAACATTCTCTATGTCGACGACGATGAAAAGGGCAAGGGGCTGAGACAGATAAAAGTGCTTGAGATTGGCAACGACAAGAGAGTCTTCTACGTTGTGGCCGACCTATCCATCGTAGGAGCGGCAAAAATCAAGAACTGGGGACTGACTGTTACGGTCAAAAGCAACTCTGGCAAGAAGATTCTTGAGAAGGACTTCCCCATCAAGAAGGTGAAGTCAAAGAATTACCACATCCTCCTTAACATCTTCTCGAACATGCCCTACGGCAAGGTTACCGTTGCCACCTACGCCAATGTGATAGGGAAAGACGGAAAGACATCGAAGGTGAACTATGCCAGGCGCATCATCGAGCTGAGCAACAACCCATTCGAATTCCTTGGTACGGAGGACGAGGCCGATGATGAGTTCGACTTCGAGTTCAACGGCCACCAATAAGACGACGATTCAATGCAGAACACCATTTCACAACGATTAGAAGCACTGCGCGAACAGTTGCGCAGAGAGCATCTGGGGGCTTTCATCTTCCCCAGCACCGATGCCCATCAGAGCGAGTATGTGGCCGACCACTGGAAAGGCCGCGAATGGATAAGCGGTTTCAACGGCTCGGCTGGAACAGCGGTAGTCACACACGACAGTGCCGCCCTGTGGACTGACTCGCGCTATTTCCTTGCTGCCGAAGAACAGTTGAAAGGCACCGAGTTCCAGCTGATGAAGTTGAAGATGGAGGGAACGCCCACTATTGCCGAGTGGATTGGCTCCCAGCTCTCGGCAAGCCATTCCCCCTATACCGAGGTGGGCATCGATGGCATGGTCTGTTCTACTGCCGATGCTGAAGAGCTGGTAAAAGAACTGCGCAGGCAGGGAGGCATCACCCTCCGCACCAACTATGACCCACTGCAGTCTATCTGGAAAGACCGTCCCGCCATTCCAGAGAACAAGATCGAGGTTCAGCCGCTGGAACTGGCGGGCGAGACCTGTGGAGAGAAGATTGGCCGCATCCGCCGCGCCCTGCGAGAGCAGTATGCCGACGGTATGCTCGTCAGTGCCCTCGACGACATTGCCTGGACGCTCAACCTGCGCGGCACCGACGTACACTGCACCCCCGTCTTTGTCAGCTATCTGCTTATCTCCACCACAAGCGTCACCTTATATATAAATAAGGAGAAACTGTCTGAAGAGGTGGAACGTTACCTGAAGGAGAACAAAATCCTGGTGGACGACTATGCCAACATACAGAAAGGACTGCGCGACTATTTCGAACAGACCATCCTTCTGGATCCTGCTGAGACCAGCTATGCCCTTTGGAAGGCCGTCAGGCGCGATGTGGTGCGCGATACCTCGCCCGTGCCAGCCATGAAGATCGTAAAAAACGAGGCCGAGCAGCGCGGCTACCGTGAGGCCATGCTGCGCGACGGCATTGCCATGGTGCGCTTCCTGAAGTGGCTCGACGCCAGCATCTCCCAACCCTTGGCTCCCAACCCTCAACTAACCGAGATTTCCATCGACCAGAAACTGACATCCCTGCGCGCCGAGCAGCCGCGCTACCGCGACCTCTCGTTCGACACCATTGCAGGCTACGGTCAGCATGGAGCCATCGTCCACTACGAGGCTACGCCCGAAACCGACATTCCCCTGCGTCCCGAAGGACTGCTCTTGCTCGACAGCGGAGCACAATATCAGGATGGCACTACCGACATTACGCGCACCATTGCCCTCGGCCCAATCACCGACCATGAGCGCCATGTCTATACCCTTGTGCTCAAAGGCCACATCGCCCTGTCGCGGGCCGTCTTCCCCAACCGCACCGCAGGCACCCAGCTCGACGTGCTGGCCCGCCAGTTCATGTGGCGCGAGGGCCTGAACTACCTCCACGGCACAGGTCATGGTGTCGGCTCCTATCTGAGCGTCCACGAAGGCCCTCACCAGTTTCGCATGGAGTGGAAGCCCCAACCCCTCATTGCCGGCATGACCATCACCGTAGAGCCAGGCATCTATCTGCCTGGACGTTTCGGGGTGCGCATCGAGAACACGATGCTCATTGTGCCTGCCTTCGAAAGCGAATTTGGGAGCTATCTGAAACTGGAGCCCCTCACCCTTTGCCCCATTGACAAGCGGCCCATCGCCCCCGCCATGCTCACCGACGATGAGCGACAGTGGCTCGACGACTACCACCGGCACGTCTTCGAAGTCCTCTCTCCCCATCTCACGACTGAAGAGCAGGCATGGCTCCGCAAGGCCACCGCGCCAATCTGAATGTGCATGTTTATTCAAGAATATGCGTTTTGTAAGCATTTGATTCACAGTGCGTTGCAAACATACTTGAATTGTGCCGTAATTCGTGTTGAATTGTCCGACAATCTGGCATGAATTGCGGCACAATTCAGCATGAACTGCAAGGTAATTCAACCAGGTTTCAATAAACGTATGGTTATGCAGTCGATAAGGAACGGATGTCTCTGCTTGGCGGTTTGCAGCCCCGCTGAATAGTGTTGCAGCGCTTTTGCTTTGGAAATATGAGATAAAAGCGTAATAATGTGAGACAAAAACAAAAGTGACGTAAACGAAGAGGAAAGTGGATAAAACGTTTGTACAAGCCCGTTATGCGTTATTTATATACCTTTGCACAGAAAATAATGCAAACAAAATATCTTAAAAATTAAACAAACCGTATGAAAACCGAAAGACGATTCTGTAGGCGGGGCTGGCATGGACTGATGCTGGCAGCTGCAGTGGCACTGTCTGGTGTTGGCGGTCTGACGTCGTGTACACAGTATGACCTGGACGAGCATACTCCCGAAGGGTGGGGGTCGAGCATCTATGGTTGGCTGAACAGTCAGGGCAACTTCACCAACACAGTGAGAATGATTGACGACCTGGGCTACCGTGAGGTGCTCGACAAGACAGGCTCGAAGACGCTGTTCGTGGCCGATGATGCTGCTTTCGAGCGCTTCTTCCAGAAGAACGACTGGGGTGTGGGCAGCTATGACAAGCTGTCGACGTCGCAGAAGAAGTTACTGCTCTTCGGAAGCATGATTGACAACAGCTATCAGGTGCAGTCACTTTCCAGCACCGAGGGGCCCGTTGAGGGCGACTGCATGCGCCGCCAGTCATCGCTGTCCATCTATGACTCGGTGCCGGTGATGCAAAAGAACGACATCCCCGACGCCATCTACTGGCAAGGCTATCGCGACCGCGACTCGCTGGTTGTGATGCACGACATGACGCCGATACCCATGATTCATTTCATTGAGCGCCACATGGCCAACAAGCAGATAACCAACGACGACTATGATTTCCTCTTCAACTATACCACCCATCGCAATAGCGGCGACGCTTCGGTGAATGGCGCACAGATTGTCGAGCAGAACATACGTTGCCTCAACGGTTTCATCAACCGCATGAGCGAAGTGGTAACACCGTTGCCCAACATGGCCGACATCATTGCCAAGAAACCGAACACAACGACTTTCGCCCATCTGCTGCAGCGCTACTCGGTGCTCGACTATTGTGGCGACGAGGTGACCCGAGCCTATAATGCCAACCGTGGCACCAACGTCGACTCGGTGTTCCAGCTGCGCTACTTCTCCAAGCGCTCTCAGGGTGGACAGGAGTTTACTTCCACCCACAACCAGAAAAGCCAGGCCAATGGTGAACTGCCGTTCGACCCAGGGTGGAACAGCTATTATATCCTAACCAATGCGAAGAGCGAGACCGCCCTACAGCAAGACATGGCTGTGATACTGGTGCCAAGCGACAAGGCTTTGAATGATTACTGGGAGAATGGTGCCGGTGCTGCCCTGCGCAAGAGCTTCGGCTCGTGGGACAACGTGCCTTATTCCACGCTTTCCGAGTTTCTCAAGGCCAACATGCTCTCGTCGTTCGTGAGCAGTGTGCCCAGCAAGTTCCAGTTCATCCTGAACGATGCTGCCGACCCCATGGGTATCACCAAGGAGCATGTCGACTCGGTGTGGCTGGCCTGCAACGGCGCTGTCTACCTGACCAACCACGTGTTTACGCCCACCTCGTTTGTCAGTGTGATGTATCCCACCGTGGTCGACCAGAACATGAGCATCATGCACTGGGCCATCGAGCAGTTGAACTATGGCGCCTACCTGAATTCGCTGAACTCCCGCTATAGCTTCTTCCTCCCGTCGAACAATGCGCTGCTGTCGTATGTTGACCCCTGCTCCTATGGCAAGCCGCAGCGTCAGATACTGCAATTCCACTACGACCCCAACAAGAAAGGCAGTGAGGTCTATGCCAGCATTCATAACATGGACCCTGAGACGGGACTTCCCGGCGACTCCGTGGGCGTACTGGAGAACAAGGGTGGCAAGAGCTTGGACAACAACCCCATCCTGAACCGTCTGTATACCATCCTCGACGACCATGTGGTCATAGGCGATGTGGAAGACGGTCATGAGTACTATCGTACCAAGGGCGGCTCAACACTGCATGTGCGCGATGTGGAAAAAGGTGTCGATGGCATGTTTGTGGAGGGCAGCCGCCAGGTGAACGGAGAGACACCCTCTGTGCCCATCAGCTATATCTACGACCAGACCAATGGCGGTAACGGCAAGACTTACATCTTGGAGGAGGGACCCGTGCTGGGCACACGACAGACCGTGTTCAACCTGCTGGGACAGCATCCGGAGTTCAGCCGCTTCCGCGAACTGCTTGAGGGCAGCGACCTCTTGGAAACCATCCACGACGGTCGTTTCGCCTGTAGCGATACGTGCATCAGCGTGTTCAACAACTTCCACTACACTATCTACGTGCCTACCAATGAAAGCATTGACAAGCTGATTGAAGCAGGAAAACTCTCGAAGTGGGAAGATGTGGCCCCTGAAGATACCCTCAAGGCGCGCCAAATTAATGAATTCCTGCGTTATCATATCCAGGACAATGCAGTCTATATCGGAGCCGACAATCTTTCGGGCAGCGATTCGAATACCACTGAATATGAGACAGCCTTTATCGATAAGGCCAGTAAGACCTTCAATAAACTGAAGGTGACTACCGACAAGCAGGGCAGTGCCATTACCATTAAGGACAAGGCAGGCAACGAGCGCAGGGTAATGACTGAGCATGCCGGCCTCTTCAACGTCATGGCCCGTGAGTATACATACGGTTCCAACGACAAGAGCAAGGCCACCATTATCCATAACTCATCGTCGGCTGTTATTCACCTCATTGACGGACCATTATTAATTGAGAATTGATAATTGAAAACCAGAGAATTATGATTAGTAAAAGATTTATAAGAATTGTAGGGTTGATAATGGTTGGTTGTCAATTGTCAATTATCAATTCGTATGCTCAGAAGGTTGGCGATATTATCAGCGGCAGAGTGTCCGATGCGTTCGGGCCTGTCATGGGAGCCAATGTAGTCGAGATGGATGCAGCCAACCGTATCATTGCGGCTACTACTACCGATATGAACGGCAACTTCTCGTTCAAGCTGAAGAATCCCAAGGATAAGATGCGCATCACCTACGTGGGTTGCAAGACGGTGGTGCTGCCTTTCAATAAGACAAACTATGTCGTGCAGCTGAAGGATGCCACCCAGCTCGATGGCGTGACCGTCACGGCAAAGAAAAGAGCACAGGGCTCGGGACTTGCCATCCCGCAGAAGGAAATATCCACTGCCCGCCAAAGCATCGACATGAAGGAGTTCGAGGGCCTGTCGATGACTACCGTCGACGAGGCTTTGCAGGGCCGTATTGCCGGTCTCGACATCGTGGCCAATTCGGGCAACCTGGGCAGTGGCACGTCAATGCGTCTGCGTGGCGTGTCGAGTATCAACGGTTCGAGCGAGCCGCTCATAGTGGTCGACGGCAATGTGTGGGAAACGGGAAATACCGGCGATTTCGATTTCTCTTCGGCCAACGACGAGAAGTTTGCCGAGTTGCTCAACGTCAACCCTGAGGATATTGAGAGCATTGCCGTGCTGAAGGATGCTGCAGCCACGGCCATCTGGGGTTCCCAAGGTGCCAATGGCGTTATTGAGATTAAGACCAAGCGTGGTGCCCGAGGCAAGACCAGGGTGACCTATAGCCTGCGTCTGACTGGTACTTACCAGCCCGATGGCATGAAACTGCTGAACGGTGACGAGTATACGATGATGCTGAAGGAAGAGTATTTCAATCCGCATCTGCAAGCCGGTGCCAGCGATAACATCGACGAAATCAACTATAAGTCGGGCGGCGACTTCTCTGAGTATCAGATGTATAACGACAACACCGACTGGGTCGATGCCGTGAAGAAGACTGGTTGGCGACAGAATCATTATGTGGCTTTAAGCGGTGGTGGTGAGAAAGCAAATTTCCGCATTGCTGCCGGCTACGACCACGAGACGGGTTCTATCATCAAGCAGCAACTCGACCGCTTCACTACCCGTGTGGCACTCGACTACTTCGTCAGCGACCGCATCAAGATTGCCACCAACGTGGCACTGACCTATACGAACAACCAGAAGAACTATGCCGACCTGCTCTCGGTGGCCTATCGCCGCATGCCTAACCTGGCCATCTATGAGCAAGACAAGGAGGGCAACTCCCTGGGTACCTATTATAATATGCTGCCTACGGTGAACCAAGTGTTCCGTGAAAACCAGCTCAAGGACTACAACCCCATCGCCCTGGCCGATTTGGCAAAGAACGTGGAGACCAGCTATAACATTGAGCCAGAGTTCAAGCTGAACTACGAACTGTTGGGTATTGACGATGAGAAGTCGCGACTGACCTATGAGGGTAAGATTGTATTCAACATCTTCAATCGCTACAACGATATGTTCCGCCCACTATCCTTGAGCACAGGCGGATGGAACAGTAGTGATGCCAATCTGGCTACCAACAATGCCTATAAGAGCCTGGGAATCACGACTACCCACACGCTGACCTATGCCCCGCAGTTTGCCAACAAAGATCACTCGTTTATGATGATGGTACGCGGACAGCTGACCAAGGGTACCAGCACGGGACAGAATACCAGTGAGTATGGACTGCCTACGGGTACGATTATCTCGGCCAGTGCGCCGGGCATCATCTCCAGCTTCAGCTCTTCACCCGGCCAGTGGCGCAGCATCTATCTCACTTTCTCGGCCCACTATGCATTCAAAGGCCGCTACGTTGCCGACTTCTCTGTGCGCCGTGACGGTAGCACCAAGTTCGGTGCCGACCAGCGTTGGGGCAATTTCCCCGCACTGTCGGGAAAGTGGATTATCAGCGACGAGCCTTGGATGAAGAAAGCTCTGCCCTTCGTGAGCATGCTGGCCATCCGTCCGGGTTGGGGTATCGTGGGTAACCAGCCTGGTGGCGAAGGTCTCTTCTACAGTAAATATACGGGTGGTAAGGGCTACATGACCTATGGCTCTGTCTATCAGAGCAATGTGCAGCTGAAGAACCTGAAATGGGAACAGAAGGAAACCTTCAACCTGGGCTTCGACTTCGGCTTCTGGGACGACCTCATCAATGGTAATGTCGAGGTCTACAAACAGAAAACCACCGACCTGCTCATGATGAACCGCGCCCTTCCCTCCAGTTCAGGCTTTGCCACGCTGGCCTATCAGAACGTGGGTGCTATGGAGAACGTGGGCTGGGAGTTCAACCTGAACGGCCAGCGCCTGTTCAAGCTGGGCAAGTTCTCTTTCGACTTCAACATCACCTTCGCCAACAACCGCAACAAACTCACCGAGATGGACGAGACAGTGCTTGCCTCGCTTAATGCCGACTTCGACAGGAAGAACGGCAGCTATCTCTCGCGTGTAGAGCTGAACCGCCCGCTTGGCGGCATCTACGGCTTCCGCTACAAGGGTGTCTATCAGTACAGCAAGTATTCTGAGACCGAGGTGCCTGGCGTGAGTGGCCCCAATGCCCCTGTTGCGCGTGACGAGAACGGAAAAGTGATTCTCGACAACTATGGCCGCACCAAGCCCGTGGTGTTCTGCTATACGGGCGTGGACGAGGAGGAAAAGGAGTTTCGCGGTGGTGATGCCATCTATGAGGACGTGAACCACGACGGCCAGATCAATGAGCTCGACATCGTTTACTTAGGATCGTCACTGCCCAAGTTCACGGGTGGATTCGGCTTCAAACTCCACTGGGGACGCCTGACGTGGAACAACCAGTTCAACTTCCGCTACGGCAACAAGATTATCAACAAGGCACGTATGCAGGCCGAGAACATGTACTCGAACAACAACCAGAGTCGGGCCGTGTTGTGGCGTTGGCGTGTGGAGGGCGACGAAATGCCCATTCCCCGTGCCCTGTACAACTATGGATATAACTGGTTGGGCAGCGACCGCTTTGTTGAGGATGGCTCGTTCATCCGTCTGAACTATTCGCAGCTGAGCTATGCACTTCCCACCAAGATGCTGAAGAGCCTTGGCTTGTCACAGCTGAGCCTTTACATTTCGGCCAACAACCTGTTTGTTCTCACCAAGTACTCCGGAGCCGATCCTGAAGTGGGCTACGGTGGCTATGGCGTTGTGACCGATAATGCGCAGACACCACGTGCCCGCTCGTTTACGGGAGGCGTTACCGTTTCATTCTAAAAACGAATATTGAAAATTGTAGTTTATGATTACCAAAATAAAAAAATCAATCTGTGCGGTCTGCGTCGTCTGCGGGCTGGCCTCCTGTTCCGATTTTCTCGACCTGAAGCCGTTAAATGACGTAGTGCTCGAGAATTACTGGACCAAGAAAAGCGATGTGACCAGCGTACTGATGGGCTGTTACGAGAGCTTGCATTCTGGTGACTGCGTCACCCGCATGGGCCTTTGGGGCGAAGCACGCTCCGACAATATGGTTATTGCCGTGTCATCATCTAATGATTTGAACTATCTGCTAAAGGAGAATATCCTGCCGAGCAATCCCTTCTGCAACTGGACGTCCTTCTACCAGACCATCAATCGTTGCAACATCGTGATTCATTATGCACCTCAAGTGCAGGAGTTGGACCCGAATTATACGCTTACTGAAATGAAGGCCAACATTGCCGAGGCAACGTTCATTCGTTCCTTGTGCTATTTTCACTTGATTCGTACCTTCCGCGATGTGCCTTACACTCGCGAACCCAGTATCGATGATACGCAGAACTACCAAGTGCCTGCCGACTCGTTTAATGTGGTGCTCAATAATCTGATTGCCGACATGGAAGGCGTGAAGGATGATGCACAGCTGTACTACCGCAAACCCAATCCCGACAAGATGGCCGATGCCGCTGAGCGCGACAACACCGCTCGCGTCACTCGTCCTGCCATGTACGCACTGCTTGCCGACCTTTACTTGTGGAAGGGCGATTGGCAGAAGTGTGTGGAGTGCTGCGACTATATCATTGACTTTAAGAAGAAGGAGTATGAAAATCTGAAACGCAGACTCCAGAACACGGTCTATCTCTTTAACGACATCCCCCTTCTCATGGAAAAGGTCAACAATACGTCGGGTAATGCCTACTATGAGATTTTCGGAAAAGGCAACTCTTTTGAAAGCCTCTTCGAACTGACCTTTGACGAGACACTCAATAAGGACAACAAGAATAGTTTCGTGGGTAGCTACTATGTAAACTATAGTAACAACACGCTGAATAGTGGCTATCTTGCTGCTTTCGATGAATTCTATGGTGACCTGCCCAACAAAAGCACCGATCTCTTTAATGCCAACGACTGCAGGGCTTACGAGTCAATCTATCGGTACTCTACCACTCAGTATTATATTTCCAAAT
>CAJONO010000069.1 GCA_905235905.1 uncultured Prevotella sp. | reverse complement strand
CCTGAACCCGAAGTTTACGATGACCGTGCCCGACAACCAGATGAAGGCTGGCATCTACGACATCATGAACCACATCATGGAGCAGTACTTCTCTGACTTCGATGACAACACCAGCGACTACCTCTCCGAGGGGCTAATGCGCGGACTCATCACGGCCTCACGCATCGCCGTGAAGAATCCGCAGGACTACGAGGCCCGCTCGAACATCATGTGGACGGCGACATGGGCACTCAACACCCTCATCGGTTGTGGTAAGCATCAGGACTGGATGGTACACATGATTGGCCACTCGGTCGGAGCCTGGACGCACGCCCCTCATGGCTACTGCCTCGCCGCCGTCTCAATGGCATACTACCGTCGCGCCATGCAGCCCGGTCTCGCCAAATTCGTGCGCTTTGCCAAGAACGTGTGGGATGTCTGCCCCGATGGTAAGACCAACGAACAGATTGCCGAGGCAGGACTTGCTGCCCTGAAAGCCTGGATGCAGGAGATTGGTCTGCCGCTGACCATCAGCGCAATCGGTGCTACTGCCGACATGATACGCGGCATTACTGAAGGTACCATCTGCTATCCCGCCGGTTATATGGACTTGAAGCCCGAGGATATCACGGAGATACTAAAGGAGAGTATGTGATATGAGAAGGTTCGTCACTTTTATTATAGTTATTCTGACTATGGCAACAATGAATGCGCAGACGCTGACGGAGCGTCAGAAAGGATTGGCAGCATGTGCCTGCTTGATGGCACAGGGTGATTTGGAGGGGTTGGAGTATGCCACGCGCTCGGCTCTCGACAATGGCGTGACCATCAATGAACTGAAGGAGGCATTCTCACAACTCTATGCCTATACGGGATTCCCTCGCTCACTGAATGCGCTGGGCGTATTGAGCAAGGTGTTGGAATCTGGTAGATTGGTAGATTCGTCGTTTAGTGGTTTAGGAACAAATGAAACTTCCCCAAACGACCAAACGACTAATATCCCAAACGACCAAACGACCAAATGGCAGGAGGGCAAGCCTTGGACGCGCCCAGAGATTTGGGATGACGCAGCAAAAGCATTGAAACAGGGTACTGAGGTGCAGACGAAACTCTCAGGCCTTGCGTTCGACTACGCTTTCTGTCCGCAGGATGACTACTATTTGAAGGCTCACCTCTTCGGCGACATCTTCGCCGGCGACCAACTGACTCCTGCCGACCGTGAGATAGTGACGGTAGCGGCATTGAGCGGACTCGAAGGCGTTGCCCCGCAACTCGCTGCCCACAAACGGGGAGCCGTAAACATGGGCAACTCGCAGGAAATCGTCGATGAACTCTGTGCATGGCTCGATGACATGGGCCTTGCGAAGAGCAAGTGGCCCAAAGGCGAGCCAAACACCGCATACGCTCAGTACTTCACTGGCAACAGCTATCTGGCCGACATGGGTGGCGGTGTGCATAACGTCACATTCGAGCCCCGTTGCCGCAACAACTGGCACATCCATCACAAGCAGGTGCAGGTGCTTATCTGCGTTTCTGGTCGCGGCTGGTATCAGGAATGGGGCAAGGAAGCCATCCCAATGTGCCCCGGAACCGTCATCGCCATCCCTGCCGAAGTGAAACACTGGCACGGAGCTGCCCGCGACTCGTGGTTCCAGCACCTGACTTACCATAAGGATGTGCAGGAAGGTTCGAGCAATGAGTGGTTAGAGCCTGTGACGGATGAAATCTATAATCAATTGAAGTGATATAAAGAAGAATCGTCCGTGTCATAAAGAATGGCACGGACGATTTCTTTTTACCGCTTGTCGGGGATGCCATAGTCAGGCCAACGTTCCTGCGGGTAGTAGCCCTTCAGAGTCTTCTTCGTCTCGGCGTATGAGGCTTTGACGAGGGTCATCAGCTCGTTCATCTTCTTTACCTTGGGCGACAGTTCCTCACGCAGACGGTCAACCTCGGCATTGGCTTCCGAGAGCATGGCTACGGTCTTCTCCATCTGGTCGATTTCATTGTTTGATACACCACGTTCCCCCATCTCTCTTACATGACGGCGCAGGCCCTCAATGAGGTTGCGACTCTTCTCAATCTGAATTTCTGTTGTCTTTGACATAATTTTTTTTAGTTGTTTGGTTATTTAGTGGTTTGGTCGT
>CAJONO010000068.1 GCA_905235905.1 uncultured Prevotella sp. | reverse complement strand
TTCAGAAAGGCGCAATCCTATCCTTGCGAATGTGATGGCTCAGCTTGACTACATGGAGAAGCGTGGTAGCGGACTCACACGTATCTGCAATGAGACCAAAGCACTAGATGGATATAAGGAAGAACTGAAACCTGTATTCAAATCCACTCCAACTCAATTTCAGACCATCATTTATGCCACTGCCGACACACAGAATGTCGGAGACCATGACGGAGATATGTCGGAGACGAAACTCACTGAGCGTCAGAAGAAAATCCTCAATCTCATCAAAGAATCTCCGACAATAACAGGCAGACAAATGTCGGAGACTTTGTCGGTGAGTCAACGCACCATCGAACGTGACCTGTCTGCTTTGCAGAAACTTGGTGTTTTGAAGCGTGAAGGAAAAGACAATGATGGTGTGTGGGTTATAATAGTAGAAATCTAAGAAGTGAGAAATTAAAACAATGAGCCCTACTTTTTAAATTGGGCTCAATTATTAAGTGAGGATTATATGTCAATAAAAACAATTAATATCATTTCGTGCATTTGTGCTGTACTTTCAATTGTGTTAGTAGGTTTAGCTTGTTTTGCGCCAATTATATTTACAAATGAAGCATTCAGCGACAGGTTTGTTTTTGACGAAACGGGCCAGATCGGAGATACCATTGGCGGTACTATGAGCCCAGTAGTTGCAATAGCAGGTGTCTTCATGACATTTATTGCATTCCTTATGCAGGTCAATGCAAATAGAATACAAAGTGAGCAATTGAAGAAATCGTTTAGTGTTAAACGACTAGAGGAAAAGATTGATAGCAGAAAGGCTCTTCAGTTGTTAGACCTTGATATCAAAGTCATGATTCGAGAGATAGAGTTAATAGCTGAGGAAATAGAATCATTTGGTAATAAAACAGAAGCAAGGCCTACTGGTGACGTAATATTTCACTTTACTCCGAAACAATCCAGAAATCGTTACTTGAGCATTGATAGGAATCTATTATTTAATGCTTTTGTTTCTTTCATTGGTGGTGAAGATAGTTTAGAAGAATTTAGAATGACCTATTCTTTAATGGATTTTTATTCTGGCGGTTTTGATATGATTCATGATAATATATACAAGCCGTACACGGATGATATAATGGAGTGCAAAAATCAAATTCCTGATGCTTTTAATAAAATGTGCAATGCGGTAAATGACTATGCAGTCAATGCTGACGAGATTACAAAAGGGTATGTTAATGCATATAATAACGTTGTAACAGAGCGACTTATAAGAAATGGAATTCTTGACGTTTATGAACTTTTTAAGCACTTGGAAGATGGACGTTTCGCCATTCTATATAGTGGCATCGGCGAAAATTATAGTGATGTTAAGGGACTTATCAATCGTCTTATCAACCAAAACCAGCAAATGGTAAAGGCACTATGTGATGCTAGGAAGGAGTTTCTAATAGCGGAAAGATATAACCGATTAAAGCAAATAGAGGGTAAAATAGATAGTGCACTTACGGCCAATACTATCGAGTCAATCCAAGACCAATTTGAACAATTTAATTAGAACCGATTGCAGTTGCCAGTTGAATTTGCGTATAGTTTACAAAAGTTAAAAACATTAAATCTTCGTCTTTTTCGTTACCAATAAAATCTACGCAATCACTTTTCTACCGTTTAAATAAAAATCTATTGATATACAACGTGTTGCAAATACTCTGGTTGCAACGGCCTTATCTCTGTGACCATCCTTGAGGGTGTGACGAGCATCGGTGAGTATGCTTTCAAGAATTGCAGCGGCCTAACCTCTGTGACCATCCCTGAGGGTGTGACGAGCATCGGTGGGTGGGCTCAGCGGCCTTACCTCTGTGACCATCCCTTCGAGCGTGACGAGCATCGGTGATGATGCTTTCTCTGGTTGCGATTCTATCATCTCAGTAACTGTCAGGATGGAAACGCCTGTTGAAATCGATGGTAGTACATTTGACGACAAGGCGTATGAGAACGCCGTGCTGTACGTCCCCAAAGGTTGCAAGGGCGCTTACGAGGCGGCAGAGAACTGGAACAGATTCAAGGAAATCGTGGAACTGGGCGAGGAAACTACAGGCATCGTGCGGAGAGAAAGAATGTTACTTCTGCTGGGCAGACATATAACTTGCGTGGCGAGAGAATGACACTTACTCCACGGAAGGGCATCTACATCAAGAACGGAAAGAAACACATGGCGAAGTAGAGGCGGCTTTCACAACGCTGACAGGCAGGGAGTGCCCCTGCCTGTCGTCGTTGTTGGTAATACTTCCCGTCGGCGATGGTAATATATGATAACTAACTTCAGTTAGAAGGGCAGGTCGTCGGCCGAGCCTTCTGCTGCTGGTTCCTGTGCCGGCGGGAAGGGAGCCGTGGCTGTCTGCTGGTCGGTAGCCTGTGCCATTGGCTGCTGCGGGGGGAAGGGACTGCCCGTTGTGGCTTGCGGAACCGTCTGGGCTATCTGTCCGCGAATAATGTTGTAGGCACGGATTTCATTAAACCAGCGCCCCTGCCACTCATGGGCATCAATGTCAAATTGCACGGTAATCTCTTCGCTCGGCTGAATGTTGAACTGCTTGATGCGATCCTCGCCAAATATGCGGAACACCATTTTGCGGGGATACTGTCCGGGTACTTCAAGAACGTACTCTTGACTCATCCACGAGTTGCCCGTGCGAGCCGAAACGCCACTCTGCGCCTGAAGAATGGCAATCACTTTTCCTGTTAAATCCATAGTCTTATTTATTATTATTGTTTGTATTTTTGCAAAATCGCTTGCGAAATTACTAAAATAGTTTGAAATCGAGCAATTTTTTCGCAATATTTTTGCTACTGACACACTTTTTTTGTATTTTTGTAGACCAAAATGAACTAAAAACAATAGTACAATATGAGATTCTCCGTTTCAAGTACCGCCCTGAGCAGCAGGCTCACGGCTCTCTCAAGGGTTATTAACAGTAAGAATTCGCTGCCCATTCTTGGCGATTTCCTTTTCGAGATTATCGACGGTCGCCTTCATCTGACGGCCAGCGACAGTGAGGTGATGATGAAGACGTCGCTCGAACTGAACGAGACCGACAGCGACGGTCGTTTCTGCGTAGGCAACCACGACTTGCTCGAGGCCGTGAAAAGCATCTCTGAGCAGCCCATCTCGTTTGAGGTGAACCAGACCGACAACATGGCCCGTATTTCCTATCAGAATGGTATGTTCTCGATGCCTATTGAGAATGCCGACGAGTTTCCGCAGCCCCAGCAGATTGGCGAGAACGCCCATACCATCAACATCTCTACCCAGTTGCTCAGCGACAACATCAACCGTTCGCTCTTTGCCACTGCCCAGGACGAGCTGCGCATGGTGATGAACGGCATCTACTTCGACCTGACCCCCGACTGTCTGGCCATGGTGGCCAGCGACGGCCACAAGCTCGTGCGCAATAAGATTCTGAACATCAAGAGCGACGAGCCTGCCGCCTTCATCCTGCCGAAGAAGCCGGCATCGCTGTTGAAGGGCGTGTTAGGCAAGAATGGTGGCGACGTGAGCATACGCTTTGACGAGCGCAATGCTGAGATCGACTATGAAGATGGCATCATCATCTGCCGTCTCATAGAGGGGCGCTATCCTAATTATAACTCGGTGATTCCGCAGAGCAATCCCAACCAGCTCACCGTAGACCGTATAGGGCTTCTCTCCGCCTTGCGCCGTGTGCAGCCTTTCTCTAACGATTCGAGCAACCTGATTCGCTTCCATGTGGAGAACGGCGTCCTGCAGCTGGATGCCGAGGACTACGATTTCTCGAAGACGGCCACGGAGCGTATGTCGTGCGACTACAACGGCATGCCCATGAGCATCGGCTTCAAGGGCTCGTCGTTCATCGAGATTCTCAGCAACTTCGACTGCGACCAGGTGGTTATTCAGCTGGCCGACCCCAGCCGTGCAGGTCTTGTGCTGCCCGTGGAGCAGCCAGAGAATCAGGACGTGCTCATGCTCATGATGCCCATGCTCATTAACGACTGATGGCGAAATGAAACTACAGTTAACAAAACCGCTGGTCGTCTTCGATTTGGAGACGACCGGTCTTGATTTAGTCAAGGACCGGATTATTCAGATTTCATATATCAAGGTGTTTCCCGACGGTCGCGAAGAGCGGGCTAATCACATAGTGAACCCTGAGTGTCACATCCTGCCTGCCATTACCGAGCTGACAGGCATTTCCGACGACGACGTGAAGGACAAGCCTACGTTCAAGCAGATAGCCAAGAAACTGAGCGACACATTTATTGGCTGCGACTTTGCCGGCTATAACTCAAACCACTTCGACATTCCCCTGCTGGCCGAGGAGTTCCTGCGCGCCGGCATCGACTTCGACTTCTCGAAATGCCGCCTTGTCGACGCGCTTACCATCTACCACAAGATGGAGAGCCGCAATCTGGCTGCCGCCTACAGGTTCTTCTGCGGGCGGAAGATGGAAGACGACTTCGAGGCCCACCGTGCCGACCAGGACACTGAGGCCACCTATCGGGTGCTGTTGGGCGAGCTCGACCGCTATACCGAGGAGAAACAGCGCGAGCTCGACCCAGGCATCAAGGAGGAGGAGTTGCGGAAGCGCATTCTTCAGAACGACATTGGCTGCCTGGCCGAATTTTCCAAGACCAACAACAACGTGGACTTTGCCGGCCGCATAGTGTGGGGCGAAGCCAAGGACAGCAAGGGCAACGTGGTTCTCGACCGTGGCGGCAAGCCCGTGATGACCGAGTACTTCAACTTCGGCAAGTATAAGGGCAGGCCCGTGGCCGACGTGCTCCGCTTAGACACTGGCTACTATTCTTGGATCATGGCTGGCGACTTCACCTACAACACCAAGCAGGTGCTCACCCGCATAAAACTACGCGAAGCTCAGAAAAACAAATAATAGTAACAACGATGAAGAAGACTATGATTTACTTGGCAACCTTACTGATGACACTTGTAGGGTATGCACAGACGGTGAAAGTGGAGTTCATGACTCCAAGTATTGTTCATGTGGTGAAATACCCTGCCGCCGAACAGAACCTGCCACGGAGCCTCGTGGTCACGGCAAAGCCGCAAGACGTGAAGCTCACGAAGAAGGGCAATAGCACCACAAGCAGTGAGCTGACCGTCAGGCTCGACGAAAAGACAGGATGCCTGACTTTTGCCACCGCCAAGGGCAAGGTGTTGCTGCGCGAGAAGAGCCACAACTTCGACCCCATTGCCAAGGGAAACGATGCCGGCAAGTGGAAGGTGCGCCAGACGTTCACCCTTGATAAGGACGAACCCGTCTATGGCCTGGGCACCATTCAGAACGGCAAGATGAACCGTCGTGGCGAGCATAAGCGCATGGAGCAGTCGAACCTCGAAGACTTTCAGAACGTGCTGCAAAGCATCAAGGGCTGGGGCATCTACTGGGACAACTATGCTCCCACACAGTTTGATGACGATGCCAACGGCATGTCGTTCGAGTCGGAAGTAGGACAGGCGGTCGACTACTACTTCATGTATGGCGGTACAGCCGACGGCGTCATCGCCCAGATGCGCTATCTGAGCGGCGACGTGCCCATGTTCCCACTATGGACCTACGGTTTCTGGCAGTCGAAGGAGCGCTATAAGAGTGCTCGTGAGACCGAAAGTGTCGTCGACCAATACCGTGCCCTGCAGGTGCCCCTCGACGGTATCATTCAGGACTGGCAGTACTGGGGCTCGAACTATCTGTGGAACGCAATGGACTTTCTGTCGGAGGACTTCAGCAATGGAAAGCAGATGATCAAGAATGTTCACCAGAAGCATGCCCATTTCATGATTTCTATCTGGGCCAGCTTCGGCCCCATGACGCAGCAGTTCCGCGAGCTTGACGCAAAGGGCCTGCTCATGCCCTTTGAGACGTGGCCGCAGAGTGGCATATCGCATGTATGGCCTCCCATCATGAAATATCCGTCGGGCGTGAAGGTCTATGATGCCTTCCATCCAGAAGCCCGTGCCATCTACTGGAAGTATCTCAAGACACTCTACGACTATGGCACCGATGCCTGGTGGATGGATTCTACCGACCCCGACTTCTTCAATCCGAAGGATAGCGACTATGACCACAAGGTCTACGGCGGCACGTGGCGCTCACAGCGCAATGCCTTCCCCTTGGAGACTGTGCGCGGCATCTACAAGGCACAGCGCAAGGAGTCTGGCTCCAAGCGTGTGTTTATCATGACACGAAGCAGCTATGCCGGCCAACAGCATTACGGGTCGAACATGTGGAGTGGCGACGTAGCCTCGTCGTGGGATATGCTGCGCAAGCAGATACCTGCCGGACTAAGCTTCTCACTGACAGGCAATCCCAACTTCAACACCGACATCGGCGGTTTCTTCTGTGGCTCTTACAACACTAAGGGCAGTGGCTCGGCGCCGAAGAACCCCCAGTTCCAGGAACTCTATGTGCGTTGGCTCCAGTACGGCCTGTTCTGTCCTGTGTTCCGCAGTCACGGTGCCGATGCTCCCCGTGAGATATGGCAGTTCGGCAAGAAGGGCGAGCCTGTCTATGATGCTATCGAGAAAATGATACGCCTGCGCTACCGCCTATTACCTTATATATATAGTACGGCATGGCAGGTGACGAGCAATAACGACAGCTACATGCGACCGCTGTTTAGTGACTTTGCTGCCGACAAGCGTGTGTGGAACATGACCGACGAGTTCCTGTTTGGGCGTTCGGTGCTGGCTGCTCCTATTGTGAATCCGCAGTACACACAAGAGAAGATTGTTCGCGAGGATGCCATGACGGGTTGGGACAGGAAGAATATTTCAGACAGCAACCCTGTGGGGAGTGTGGACTGGACGGCCTTGAAGACCGCCACGAAATACCTGCCCAAGGGTGCCGAGTGGTATGACTTCTGGACGGGTCAGCGTTATCGTGGCGGCCAGGAGGTGACACTCACGACCACTCTCGACCGTGTGCCTATGTTCGTGCGTAGCGGCAGCATTCTGCCCCTCGGCCCCGAAATGCAATATGTGGGCGAGAAAGCATGGGACAGCATGGAGCTGCGTGTCTATCCCGGTGCCAACGGCTCCTTTACCCTCTATGAAGATGAGGGCGACGGCTACAACTATGAGAAGGGTGTCTATTCGACCGTCACCTTCGAGTGGAACGACCGCAGTAAGACGCTGGACATCGGCGAACGAAAAGGCGAATACCCCGGTATGCTGAAATCACGCCAGTTTACGGTTGTGCTGCCTAATGGAAACCAGCAGACCGTCAGCTATCAGGGGCAGCAGATGTCAGTGAAGTTCTAAATATCACTCTCCGTCATTTTCCTGATTCGACACAATGAAAAAGTTGCTCTCATTACCGCCAAACCTGGTGCGCCCCGCAGTAGACGTAACGCCTGAAAACGCTACTCACTGTGGCACCACCGTGTTCCACCAGATTACGGGACTTTCCCCTGAAGAATTCTTCTGCACCTGCGACCCTGAAGGCGAGCGCATAGGTAGCGGTGGCGGCACGACGTGGCTGCTGTGGCGGGCATTCTTAAGCGAAGGGCGTTCTTCACACTTCGCCGACTGGCTCTCCTCAGAAAAACGCATCCTGTTGCATGCCGGCGGCATGAGCAAGCGACTCCCTTCCTATGCCACGTCAGGAAAAATCCTGACACCTATCCCCGTGTTCCGATGGGAGCGCGGCCAACGGCTCTCGCAGGATCTGCTATCCTTGCAACTGCCTCTCTATGAGCGACTGATGGACAAGGTTCCCGAAAGTCTGCACACCATGGTTGTGAGCGGCGATGTGCTCATCAGGGCCGCGCAGTCGCTACCCGACATCCCCGATGCCGATGTCGTCTGCTTCGGTCTCTGGCTCGATGCCTCGGTGGCAAAGAACCACGGTGTGTTCGTCATGGACCGGCAGACACCGGGGGTTCTGAAACAGATGTTACAGAAGCCTTCGGTAGATACGCTCAACGACTTGCTGCGACAGCATTATTACCTGACCGATATAGGCATCTGGATGTTGAGCGACAGGGCGGTAGAGAGACTGATGAAGAAAAGCCTCGCTCCCGATGAAGAGAAAGGCGATTGCTCAGCCTGGCTGAACCACACACTTTCCTCGCCCCTTCCTCAGGGGTCGAGGGTGAAGTGTTACGACCTCTACTCCGAGTTCGGCTGCTCCCTTGGCACCCATCCCGTCATCACCGACGCGGAACTGGGCGAACTGAGTGTGGCCATCCTGCCTCTTCCTGGCGGCGAGTTCTATCATTTCGGCACTACCCGCGAAATGATTTCCTCCACACTTCGGCTGCAGAACCTCGTGAGCGATCAACGGGAAATCATGCACCACGACCGCAAGCCCCACCCCAGCATCTTCGTGCAAAACGCCATCGTAAAGATTCCCTTCACGACCGAGAACAGCAACATCTGGATAGAGAACAGCTTTGTCGGGCCGAAGTGGACGCTCACGCACGACAATGTGGTGACTGGTGTTCCTGAAAACGAATGGGAACTGACGCTGCAGCCGGGCGAATGTATAGACGTGGTGCCTGTCGGCGAGACAGAATATGAGGTGCGGCGCTACAAGATTGATGAAGCACTGAACAGTCTGGAGATGCAGGAGAAGGGCAATCTGACACGTCTCTTTGCCCAGCGCGAGACTTTCCGCAATCAGAACTGGACTGCCATGGCCAGGAATTGGGAGCACTCGGTGTTCTATCAGCTCGACTTGGACGATGCTGCCCAGCAGTTCAAGAAGCACGGCTTGTCCCTGCCAGAGCCTCTGCCTGCCGACGCACCGCCCATGACTCGTATTCACGATGCCATGTTCCGTGGCGACGATAAAAAGGCTTTCAGCCTTCTACGTGACGGTCTTTCCTTGCCCGTCACCACACTTCACTCACCACGGAAGGCTGTGTTCGACGACCAGATAGTGTGGGGACGTTCGCCCGTGCGCATCGACATTGCCGGCGGTTGGACTGATACGCCGCCCTACTGTCTGCTCGAAGGCGGCAACGTGGTCAACCTGGCTATCGAGCTGAACGGACAGCCGCCCATACAGGCCTTTGTCAAGCCTTCCAGGGAACACAAGATCGTGTTGCGTAGCATCGACTTGGGTGCCCGCGAGGAGATAGAGACATGGGAACAACTGGCACAATACAATAGGGTAGGGTCGCCTTTCTCCATTCCCAAGGCGGCACTTGCCTTGTCGGGCTTCCTGCCTCAGTTCTCAGAAGAGCGACATGCCTCGCTGAAACAACAGCTTGAGGCTTTCGGCTGCGGCATCGAGGTGACGCTGCTCTCGGCCATCCCCGCAGGTAGCGGCTTGGGAACAAGCAGCATTCTGGCCGCCACGGTGTTGGGGACGCTGAGCGATTTTTGCGGTCTGGGATGGGACAAGAACGAAATAGGATTCCGCACCCTTGTCTTGGAGCAACTGCTCACTACGGGTGGCGGTTGGCAGGATCAGTTCGGTGGTGTGCTGGGAGGCGTGAAGCTACTCCAGACAGAACGCGGCTTCAAGCAGACTCCCTTGACAAGATGGCTGCCCACCGACCTCTACACCCAACCCGAATATGCGCAGTGTCACCTGTTATATTATACAGGCATCACCCGCATCGCCAAGCACATCCTGACCGAGATAGTGCGCCGCATGTTCCTGAATCAGGGTGGCCAGCTGCGCCTGCTCCGGGAGATGAAGCAGCAGGCACTCGACATGTTCGACGCCATCCAGCGACAAGACTTTGAACGGATGGGGCTGCTTGTGCGAAAGACATGGCTACAGAACCAACAGCTCGACAGCGGCACCAACCCCGGTGAGATAGACCGTCTCACCCGTTTGGTCGACGACCTCTGCCTGGGCTACAAGCTGCCGGGTGCCGGTGGTGGCGGCTACCTCTATATGGTGGCCAAAGACCCTGAGGCAGCTGCCCGCATCAAGCGCATCTTAGAGGAGAACAAACTGAACAAGAACGCCCGTTTCGTTGAAATGACGCTCAGCAAGAACGGTTTGCAGACGAGCCGTAGCTAAATGGCTACCGTTCGTCTACAATCTTATAGTCGGGATAGTCGTCCTTGGGAAAGACGAACAGGCTGTCGTCGATACCGCCGGCCTTGAAATCGCTGAAGTAGATTTTCGCCCAGAAGAACAGCACCTTGATGCGCAGCTCAATGGGCTTGTGGGACACAGGATCGAGCAGAGCCTCAATCTTCTTCATGTTGACATCGGCATCGGGCTTGGCAAAGAGACTCACTAACAGCTTGCCGTCCTCCTTTTCGATAAAATAGTTGTAGTCGTCGCGGTTGAACTTGAACTTCTGGAGCAGCTTGTCTTTCTTGTTCACTTTCGGGTCGTGAATCTCAACGACACCCTTTCCCTTGCGCAGAATATACTTGATGTCGCCATTGTCCCAGATAATGCTCTTCTTCGTGGTCGACTTGCTCTTGTTGCCCTTATACCATCCCTCGCCTTCCGACGAATAGATTTTCAGAATGTCTATCTTGTAACGGAAATAAGCACCTTCCTTTCCGTAGATCATCTCGTAGGCATCGTCGAAGATGCGACGGGCCTGCTTCGAGTTCGGTGTTTCCTCGGCCTGCATGCCCAGCGTGGCCAAGGCCATGAGGACGGTAAGCAGAAGGGGCTTGAAAAATGTGGTCTTACTCATGATTTGTTGGCTTTCTTACGTTGGTCGTGGTCAAGAATAATCTTGCGCATGCGCATCGACTTCGGTGTCACCTCCACCAACTCATCTTCCTTGATATACTCAAGACACTCCTCAAGCGACATAACGGTCTTGGGAATGATGCGGGCCTTGTCGTCGGTGCCCGAAGCACGGACGTTGGTCAGCTGCTTGGCCTTGCAGACGTTGATGACGAGGTCGTTGTCGTGAACATGCTCGCCGACTACCTCGCCAAAGTAGACCTCCTCGCCCGGATCGATGAAGAACTTGCCGCGGTCTTGCAGCTTGTCGATGGCGTAGGCGTATGCGGTGCCCGTTTCCAAGGCAATCATCGAACCGTTGACGCGCCGCTCTATCTCGCCCTTGTAAGGCTGGTATTCCTTGAAGCGGTGGGCCATGATGGCTTCGCCCTGACTGGCAGTCAGCACGTTGGTGCGCAGGCCAATGATGCCGCGTGAGGGGATGTTGAACTCAATATTGACGCGCTCACCCTGACTTTCCATCGAGGTCATCTCGCCCTTGCGGCGCGTCACCATGTCAATCATCTTCGAGGAAAACTCTTCGGGCACATTGATGGTGAGTTCCTCAACGGGTTCATAGCGACAAGCCCCCCCTTCAGCCCCCGAGGGGGCTACATTAGTTAATGCGGCTTGGTCTATAGAAGCCCCCTCGGGGGCCGTGGGGGGGGCTCCCCATTTATATATCACCTGCGGCTGTCCCACCTGCAGCTCATAGCCTTCGCGGCGCATGGTCTCGATGAGCACTGAGAGGTGGAGCACACCACGGCCGCTGACCACCCACTTGTCGGTAGCGTCCTCGAAAGGCTCCACATGTAGAGCCAGGTTCTTCTCTAACTCCTTCTCCAAGCGGTCGTTAATGTGGCGCGAAGTGACGAACTTTCCCTCCTTGCCGAAGAAAGGCGAGTCGTTGATGGTGAAGAGCATCGACATCGTAGGCTCGTCGATGGCTATGGGGGGCAGCGGTTCGGGATTCTCCAAGTCGCAGATAGTGTCGCCAATCTCAAATTTCTCCAAACCTATCACGGCGCAAATATCACCACAGTCCACTTTATCAGTGCGCTGGTGGCCCATGCCGTCGAAGGTGTGCAGCTCCTTGATCTTTGTCTTCTCCTGCGAGCCGTCGCGGTGGCAGATTGTCACCAGCATGCCGTCGTTCAACGTGCCCCGATGCACACGCCCCACGGCAATGCGGCCCGTATAGCTCGAGTAGTCGAGCGAGGTAATCAGCATCTGCGGCGTACCCTCCAACTGCTTTGGAGCAGGAATCACCTCCACAATTTTGTCAAGAAGGTAGGTGATGTCGCCCGTGGGCTTCCTGAAATCCTCGCCCATCCAGCCGTTCTTGGCCGAGCCATAGACCACGGGGAAGTCAAGTTGGTCCTCAGTGGCGTTCAGCGAGAACATCAGGTCGAACACCATCTCGTAGACCTCTTCGGGACGACAGTTGGGCTTGTCAACCTTGTTCACCACCACGATGGGCTTCAGTCCTATCTCAAGAGCCTTCTGTAGCACGAAGCGTGTCTGCGGCATAGGCCCTTCGAAGGCATCGACCAGCAGCAGACAGCCGTCGGCCATATTGAGCACACGCTCCACCTCGCCGCCGAAGTCGGAGTGTCCCGGAGTGTCGATAATGTTGATTTTAGTGCCTTTCCAATTGATTGAAACATTCTTGGAAAGGATAGTGATGCCTCGTTCGCGTTCCAGATCGTTGGCGTCTAATACCTGACTGGAGAGGTTCTGTCCCTCACGGAAGAGATTGCCTGCCAGCATCATTTTGTCCACGAGTGTCGTCTTTCCGTGGTCAACGTGCGCGATAATCGCAATGTTTCTAATATCCTGCATAATGTCTTTTACGTAAAATCGGGTGCAAAGGTACAAAGAAAAAATGAAAAAGCCGCTGACGACAGCGATTTTTTCTATAAATAACTTTCAGCATGCACTTTGCTGCAATACTACTTGATGCCAAGAAAAAGGACTGAATCAAGCCTGCAGCGGCTTTGAGTTACAGCTCCCACCTTTAGCCTTGGAGAATTGCAATCGTATAATTATGCAGGTCTTTCTTGCATAATTATTAGCTGAACGCTCGCGAGAATCGATTTTTAGTCACCAAACCGAAAGTCGGGCCGAAATAAGCGATTCTCAGCGAAGTTCGCAAACTCCTGTTAATCAATGGTTTGTACTTTCGGGGCAAAGAGGACGAGTCAAATCTGATTGCAATCGATGCTGAATTATGGCGCAATCGATGCTGAATTATGGCGCAATCGATGCTGAAT
>CAJONO010000067.1 GCA_905235905.1 uncultured Prevotella sp. | reverse complement strand
GTTGGTGGGGACAGCGGGCTTTGGACTGTTTCAGGCTGATGCCGCATCTCACACACTGACACTACTGAAAGACTATGAGGCAAATGCTGACGATAAGTTCTTCGGACATTTCTTGGTGGATGCTGATGGTAATCTGTGGAAGGATGGCAACAAAGATTTCTCTCTCATCAAGCCTGGCAGACACCCGCAGGTGTTCACTGCTCGGCACGAACCTCCGATGGCGTTTGCCGATGCCGGTGGCAGGATTCTGATAATGAACCGCTACCGACTTAGCGCATTTGCCGACGGGCTGTTTCAAGATGACTATTTCGACGTGTCGGAAGTGGCATCGCTGAATCCCCATTATTGGACGGTGATGCGCGACCATATAGGCAATGTTTATATTGGTACACGTGGAAGTGGTCTGTTGTGGATTCCCAAAGGCATTCCCGAGCAGAGCTCGCCCGCTCGGCGCTCTGCGACGCTTGACCCTTCAAGAACCCGTAGCCTTTCACGCAAAGTACAAAGATATCAGTTTAATGTGGCGGGCGTTAATATGAACACCAGCACCATCCAGACTTTGTTTGAAGACCGGCAGGGGAATTTTTGGGTAGGCTGTTGGCACAAGGGATTGCTCGTCATTCCTGGCCAGAAGGCACAGTTCACATCGTGGAGCTTCTCGGGTCAGAAACACGACATTGGCAACTATGTATCCTCGTTGTGTCAGGGCAATGATGGTATTACTTGGTGTACGGTTCGTGACGAGGGTGTCTTCGGATTTAATGCCAACGGCCAGATTGTTTCCCATCCCACTGCTCCGGCCTGGACTGAGTTCATATACCGAGATTCGAAGGGCAACTTCTATTTGGGTGCAGGGACGGACATCTACAGCTACAACCCACAAAACGGACACGCCAGCAAACTGCTGAGTTTCGACTGCAACATGATGAATGGCATGACGGATGACGGACGCGGCCACCTGTTCATCTCTGCTTTCGGAAGGGGAATGTTGTGCTACGACACGGCTACGAGTCATATCAGGCATTTCTCTCAAAGCACTGGAGGCGCGAAAGGCCGACTGTGTAATGACTGGATTATGTCTATGACTGCCGATCACAACGGCCACATCTGGGTCGCCACCACCAATGGCGTCTGCTGTTATGATGTGGCAGCCGACAGTTTCAAGCCTTTCGGGTGGAACTCCATTTTAGAGGGCAAGCGCTGTGAGTGCCTTTGCGAGACATCGCAAGGCGACATGCTAATAGGTACGATGGAGGGGCTGTTCGTCTGGCATCGCAGCACTGGTATGGTGGAGGAATTTCAGGGTGCCGAGCGACTCCGTGGCCTCACTATCGGTTACATAGTTCAAGACAGGTCGGGCGATATCTGGTGTGCTACGACGATGGGCATCTGGCGTTATCGCGCGTCGGAAGAGAAATGGGTCTGCCACGTCAGCGGCTCCGGCCTGACGGACAGGGAGTTCATTCCCAATGCCGGTATGTTTATTCCACAAGACGACCGCATATTCTTTGCCACTACCGACGGCATCACCACTTTCACCCCCGGGCAGGTACAGAGAGCGCCCACCAGCCTGGGCGACATCAGACTCACCAACATGGCCTTTGGTGGTCAGCCGATAAAACATGACTCCTCAGACTTTTCCTTCCCATACTCTGAAAACGTCATCTCAATGGAGTTCTCGCTGATGAACTTCCTCGATGCGGCAAACACCGTGTTCGAATACCGATTAGGGCACAATGTTGAGTGGACACGTATCGCTGAAGGACAAAACACCATCTCCTTTACTCACCTGCCCATTGGCACCTATCAATTAGAGGTGAGAGCCATCGTAGGCGGAGCCGAATCGGAGCCGGGCATCTACACCATCACCATCGAGGCCCCTTGGTATCGTACCACATTGGCCTACATCCTTTATATTATGGGGCTTCTGGGACTCATGGGACTCATGGGTGTTAAGTGGTACAGACGTGTTCACCGCCAACTGGATGAGGACAAGAGGCAGTTCATTGCCACCACCACCGAAGAAATCCGCTCGCCGCTCGACCTCATCATGTCGCCCTTGGAAAAATTGAAAAATGAGAAAATTGAAGAATTGAAGTCGATAGAAGACCTTCAATCTTTCAATTCTTCAATTCTTCAACCCTCACTAAAGGTCATCGACAGCAATGCCCGCCGCATAGACCAATACATTAGAGACATCGAGGTGAAGGGCAACGACGAGCTACTCATGGAGCGCATCATGAAGTGCATCAACGACAACATCGGCAACAGCGACCTTGACGTCAGCCTTATCTGCAAAGAGGCGGGCATCAGCCGCTCCCACCTGCACCGCAAGATGAAGGAGATGACGGGCCTCACCGTCCACGACTTCATCCAGAACATTCGCATGGAGCAGGCTGCACGCTTGCTCGTCGAACAGAAGATTAACATTACCCAAGTGGCATACACCGTGGGCTACTCCAGTCAGCCCTCCTTCTCTGCCGCCTTCCGCAAGCATTTCGGTGTCTCGCCCACCGAGTACATCAGCCAGCATCAGTAAAAGGCAATGTGCCATCACACAATCAGCACTACTGGCGTACATTACATTATTGAAACGTGCGAGCACGGCAACGATTCAGGCGGGCGAGGATGACAAACGACGAAGGTTTAGCTCGACGGCCGAAGGGAAAGTCAACGAAGCAAGTGCAGAGCGATGCTTGCATCGGCTATGCCTTGCAAGGAGGAGTAAGGCTAAAAGCCAAAATGAAACATCTTCGCCCGATTTCGTAAGATTTAACGCCATAATCGCACAATAATTGAAAATAATTGCTTACCTTTGCACTCGAAAAAAGGCAATAGATTATGAAATCTCCAGAGCAAATAAGCAAGATTCAGGCCGTGGTGCTGTATATCCTTCAGCACTTCAAGGATGGGGTGGACTACATCAAGCTGTTCAAGATTATGTATTTCGCCCAGCGTGAATATTTGGCCGTCAATGGTCTCTGTATTGTCGAGGACACTTTCAAGGCACGTCCGAAGGGACCTGTTCCCGCGCTGACCTACAAAGTGGTCAAGTTGGTGGAGAACGGACAGAAGCCTGATGGTGACGGCAATGACCTCACGGAGTTTCTTTCGTCCATCAAGGTAGATGCCAATCAGATTGTATATGCCGTCAAGCAGCCCGACGTGGACTATATTTCCAAGATGGAGCAGAAACAGATTGACGAGACGATTGCCAAATATGGCCAGGTGGATTCCGACGAGCTTTCCAGCCTCTCGCATGATGAGGCCTACAATAAGGCTAAGAAACTGATGGAAGACGACCCACAGAAAGACATTCTCACCACCATTGACATCGCTCGTGCCGGAGGAGCCTCGAAGCCGATGGTGGACCATATTCGTGAAATGCAACTCATCAAGGCCTACTTCAATGCTGATTGACGATGCAAAAGGCTCTCTTGCTGCACTGAGAACTGCCATCAAGGAAGAGCAGCAGGTTAAGACGCGCTCTGACATGAATGTGGGCGACATTGTCTATCAGTGCATGGATAGAAACGACGGACTCACGTTGAAAGGCGATTATAATACCCGATATAAATATTTTGTCATTGTAGGAAAGAAGTCGAACGGCGATGCCATCGGCTTGTGCCTCATTAATTCCGACCTCGATTTCTACAAGAACAATCCCGACCGTCAGCGTTTTCAGTACATACTGAAACAGACAGACTATCCTACCATCCTCAAGAAAGACAGCCGTCTTGACTGTACCGACCTCGTTGAGATGAAGGTGAGAAAGAGCGTTGCCGTCAAGGCCGAGGTCGTAGGCCATCTGACAGCCGACGACGAAGCGAAGGTTCTCCCACTTGTGGCTTCGAGCGATTATATCGGTATGCACCAGAAGAAAGTGTACCGAATAGGTCAAAAGCAGTAACTGCCATTTTCACCATGCCACCGACACCCCCCAGAAACATTATTGTATTTTTGCTCCTTGCCGTGCTGGCCCTGACGGTGGGCTGCACGAAGCATGACCGTAGCGAGGAGGCGGACAGGGTGACTGACGAGCTGAAAGAACTGATGTTCAAGAACCCGGGACGGGCGTTGGCGCTGGTGGACAGTGCGGAGCAAGCGGGCGTGTACTCTGCAGCCGATGCCAACCTCTTAAGGGTCAACATTTATTGGAATACCGGGCAGAAGCGGATGGCGGCGTTCTACGGCGAACAGGCCTTGGCCGATACCGGCGTGAAACGCAAGAGCAAAACCTATTATTCGGCCCTTATGGTGATGGTCAAGTGGTACGAGGAAAACGGCGAGTACGGGAAAGCCAACGAGATGGCTGACGAGATATTGGCTGACGTGGAGAAAGACACAAGTCAGGTGGCGCTGACGATGCGGAGCAGTGCGCTGACACGCAAGGCAGAGTGCGAAATTCACACAGGACATATCGACGAGGCCGAGCGTCTGTACTTGGAGAGCATCGACCTGCTGATGAAAGGCATGACGCATCCGAAGAGCTACTGGGAGATTGATCCTCTGTTCTATAACATTCTGGAAACCTCAGACTTCTACCTTGAGCACGGAAAGCCGGAAAAGGC
>CAJONO010000066.1 GCA_905235905.1 uncultured Prevotella sp. | reverse complement strand
CTTCACTGCCTACACCATCATGCTGGAACTGGAGCGCATACTGAAGGCAGCAAAGTCAGAGATAACCATTTACCGGGCGCAGGAACTGGTCAAGAACATGTATGCCATCACATACACACTACCAAAGTCAAGGCAGACCAAACGGGTCTATCTTGGCATGGACGAGGAGCAGTCTGAGTTGTGTCGGCTGGTGGTACCAGAGTGGCGACAGGGTGGTTGAGTGACCCAACGCGGAAAACAGGACAAGTAAGCACAACAAGAAAGAAAACTCCAATACGCAAATTGGGTTGCGGGGGGAATAGCCTATGAAGGGCTGCCCTCCCGCTATTTATCCGTTTTGGATAATCTTTTTTGGATAATTATTTGGAAGTTCGAAACTAATGAAGTATCTTTGCAACGTCTAAAGATACATTCTGATTATGATAGAGAATCCTTTCATTACTTATGGCTACGAGTCGCCTGCATATTTCTGCGACCGCAAGGCTGAAACAAGTGAGTTAGTCACCATGCTGACAAATGGTAATCATGCTGCATTGATTTCTCCACGCCGTATGGGTAAGACAGGCCTGATTCGCCACTGCTTTGCACAAAAGGAGATACAAGACCGATACTACACATTCCTAATAGATATTTATGCTACTAAGAATCTTCAGGATATGGTTTATCGTATGGGGCAAGGCATCGTAAACCGCTTGAAGCCAAGGGGGCAGTCCGCCATCGACGGTTTTCTACGTTTCGTGACATCGCTGCGCACAGGTATTTCCTTTGACGGACAGGGTAATGCCAGTTGGAATGTTGGGATGGGGGATATCAAGTCGCCAGAATTCACGTTGGAAGAGATTTTCAACTATCTGAAGGCGGCAGACAGGAAATGTATCGTTGCCATTAATGAGTTTCAGGCCATCAATGATTATCCAGAACAGAACGTTGAGGAACTGATGCGAACCTACGTGCAGGACTGTCGTAATGCCGTATTCGTTTTCTCTGGCTCGCAGAAGAGTATGATGAGTGAGATGTTCTCTTCTCCGGCCAGGCCTTTCTATCAGAGTGTATCACTGATGTTTCTGAAGCCTGTGGCACTATCGGAATACGAAGCCTTCGCAAAAGGGCATTTTGAAAAAGCAAGGAAACAGATAGCAGACGGTGTGGTAAGTGCAATCTACGACCGTTTTGATGGTACGACATGGTATCTGCAAAAGGTGCTCAACCAGCTTTTTGCAACAAAAGACGACGTTGTCGTCAGTGATGTTGATAAGGCTGTGGAGCAAATTGTCAATCAGAATGAAGAAGCATACAAAGACTTGCTTTATCAGCTGACAGCCCGTCAGCGTGACCTGCTTGTTGCCGTCAGTCGTGAAGGCAAGGCAAAACAGATTACAGGATCGGCATTTGTCAAACGATACCACCTTGCTTCTGCCAGCAGTGTGCAGAAGTCTGCCCAGGCTCTCATGGAAAAGCAGTTGCTGACTCATCAGCAAGGCATTTATGAGGTCTATGATAAGTTTATGTCGGAATGGCTTAGTAAATTGTAAAGATTTTAAACACAATTATACCTTGCGGGGGGATTGGTCGTGATGGCTATCCTCCCGCTTTTCGTCAAAGACTGGAGTTGTATATGTGAAAAACCGACTTGTGCGCGAATCGTCTATGGAATGAGAACGAAGCTAAGATCGGAACGCAGTGTGAGCATCTGATGCCACAGCATGCCCTTATCGGTGAAATGGAAAATGAGGCCCGTATTGAGCGAAGCATGCTTACCGTCTACGATAGTATAGGACAAATCGGTTCGGCTGTACCAAGGCGACTGTACGAAGGTGTCGCCCCAGTAGTATTCTCCAAAACCGCTGTTGCCGAAATGCTGTTGGCTCATGCCGCCATAGAACGTCTCATGGAGCGAGAAGCGCTGCCAGCGGCCATCAACATCGCCTACGAAGCCAACGGGCGAGTGCCACTGGGAATCGCCGCGGTCACGGTCGGCCTGAAAGAGCAGCCCGGCGCGAACGTCGAGCGTGGCTTCGATGGCCTTCCAGTCCCAGAGAGCACCTACGAAGGGATGGGCCACCAGGTTGTCGTGTATGTGGTGGCCCATGGCAAGTCCCTGGTTCTCAAGCGCATAGTGGTAATAGTAGCCTTCCAGTCCCACTTGCAGCCAGCCGAGGCGGAAGCGTGTGCTGATGCCGGCCATGAACTGTTCGCGCTCGGTGTCGGTGCGTTTCTGCGTCCAGTCGAGGAATGCCTCAAAATGGCCAGCCGACGTGGTATAGAGGAAATCGAAGCCCGTCACCTCCGGACGGAAATAGCGGATAGAGTCGCAGATGAGATATTCGGGCATCTGCTCATGCATCAAAGTGCGGGGGAAACTGCCTACGAGCACCCGGAACCCCTGGTTAGCATACTGGTAATAGAGCCGCGGACTGCCCTCGCCCACTTGTCGGGTGCCATGCTCGTAGAGGAAGTCATAGCCCCCCACCACGCGATGGCGGGCATCGGCGGTGGCAAGCGTGAGCTGTGGGGCAAAGCGTATGCCTCCGAATGTCTGAGAAGGGCGATAGGTGTCGTCGCCCTCAGAATTGTCAAAGAAACTAAAGACGTCGACCCCTGCCACGGCCTGCTGGGCTTTCAGGGGCCTGCTGCCTCCCCATAAAAAGAGGAAGGCGACGACTATGACTCGTAAGCAAATCTGTTTCATTAGCCAGTAAAAGAAAAAAAGAGGATGTGCCATTCGACACATCCTCATTGATGATGCCCCTTGGTCTGGGGAATAGTAGTCTTATTTGACAAGCATCTTACGACCGTTCTGGATGGCAATGCCACGGAAGCCGGCCTTCACGCGCTGACCCTGCAGGTTGTAGATAGCTGCATTGCTGCTGTTGGTAGCCTTCAGTGTGCTAACACTGGCAGGATTAGAAGGTTCAGCGTATGCCGAGAGACCCTTTGACTCAGTCAGGAAGATAAAGGTAACATCGTAGTATCCATCCTCCTGATCGTCGTCGAGCATGAACACGGCGTTAGCTGAGCCACCGTCCATACCGTATGATTCTGACCAAGCGTGGTTGGCAGCCACCTTGAACTCATATTCTTTCATTGTCTGCAAAGCAACATTCTTCTTCACAAGAGTGTACTCACCTTCGGCGGTCTTAATCATATCGTTCTCGGTTGCAGTGGGATCCCATGCTACGCCGCAGAGTTCATCGACGCCGCAGATTGTCCATGTTTTCTCGCCAAACACGTAATCGCCAGTCTTTGTCGTAGTCACACCAATCACATGAGAATTTGAGTTGAAGGTGATTTCGACAGTGTAGAGTCCGGGGGCAGTTACGAAAATCTGATAGTTGCCAGATTCCGAGCCGTATGCCTCGGCCCAGTCGTGGTCGGCAACGACCTTGAACTCGTAGGGAGTGTCGGTGTTGAGGGGAACATTGGTCTTTGTCCACTTGTAGTTCTCACCATCCTCAGAGGTCATGTCGTTGTCGGTTGCAGCAGGATCCCATGCTGCGCCACAGAGTTCGGCAACGCCGGCAACAGTCCATGTCTGGTCGCCTGTGTCGGGCTTCACGTAATCGCCGGTCTTGGTAGCTTCTGCCTTAAGTTCAGAGTTTGAGTTGTTGGCGGTATCATAGGTGAAGGTGAATGTCACTGTGTAGGCAGCGTCTTCTTCAACCGTAATCTTGGCATTGCCTTCGCCTGCACCGTAAGACTCGTCCCAAGCGTGATTTTTGCACACCTTGAACTCATAGTCGCCAGCCTTTAGCATGACGTTCTGCTTAGTCAGCGTAAAGACATTGCCATTGGCTGTCATGTCGTTAGAAGTGTCTGTGGGATCCCAGTTGGTGCCTAAAAGAGCCTTAACACCAGCAATCGTCCATGTGTCCTGTGCCTGAATGCCAAGCGTGGCAGCAAGCATTACAATAAGCGTAAAGATTTTTTTCATAATTGTTGTTTTTAATGTTTATAAATATGTGTATTTGAATAAATCACTTGACAAGTCGCTTTTTCCCGTTCTGGATAACTATGCCTCGATAGCCGTTGGCAGTGCGTTGTCCCGTAAGTGTATAGGTGGGCTTAGATGCCTCGGACGACTTGATTGTCGGAGCAGAAACACCAGAGGTGGCGGAGGTAAGGTAGCCAGAAGCATCATAGTAGCCACCGTTGTGGAACACGAAGTCGGCTGTCTGTGGGCTGCCACTGCCTGTGCTAAACACGATGCCCGTAGGCATTTCGCTGCCAGCCTGACCGCCGTCCCAGAGATAGATGTCGTGCTGGTCGCTGTCCTGACCTACCTTCTTCAGAGCATCGCCAGGCCATGTTGTCTTGGTATTGAAGCTCTTGTTGTCAACTCCCCAGACCCATGCATTTGGAGCAGGATAGTCCTTGTTGCCCTGGAAATAGCAATAGATGTGTCCTTCAATGGGCTTCACACACGCTGGTATCTCACCAGTGTAGGGATTGTCCGTTCCAGGGCGCAGACCACTGACGTTGATGTTGTTGCTGACATAGTAGGCAAAGTTGTCGCCGGCAGCGATGCACTTGAATCCGCTGACATCGTAGCTTGGCATGCCACAGAGAACCATCACGGTTCCTTTGCTGCCTTGTGTCTTGATAACATAGCCACCACTGACCGAACGTTGCTCGGTGATGCTGCTCTGGTTAGTGACTCCACATGCCTTACGTGCCAGAATCATGTTGCCTATGGCAATGGGATAGCTCTGCCAATGCTTGAGGAAGATGCACGGCGTACCAGGCAAACCTAAGATGATAGCATTGGCAGCCAGTACGTTGGTAGCTATACGGTCGCTTCCTTTTTCGTAAGTGTCATGGTTGTCGACAAAAGTCACGGCATACCGATTCCAGTCGGGGCTACCAGCCATGCCCTTGTTGCTCAATTCGTTCCAATTGCCTGCACAAGCTTTGTTCAACTGGTATTTCAGGGGAAAATCGAAGGCTGCCGACGTCTTGCCAGTAGAGTTGATCCAATTGGTGATTGCATCAAAGCCGTCCCAATATTCGCCCACGCAGAACTTGGGCTTAACGGCCTCATTGTACAGCTTGTTGTAATAGCCAGAGTAGCCCTTCACCATGTCAAGGCGGAAGCCATCGTAGCCAAGGGTCTCTTTCAGGTAACGGAGATAAAGTTTTATGTTATTCTGAACATTGGCCGAGGTGTGGTCGAGGTCGCGGAAACCAGAAAAATCATCGCCGGTGTCATCGGCGCCAGTCACTTCCCATCCCTGTGCAGCAGTGTAGCCACCATCATCGTTGCGACAGATGTCGGCACCGCTCCATGTTATATTGTAGGTAACACCATCGAACTTCACGGTCTCTTCGGCAAAGTCAATCCATGAGGAAACTTGCTGTCCGTCCTTCATGACTTTCTTGCCTACTGGCTTCTTATGATTAAGTACGACATCTTCAATAATACTCACATTCTTAGCCTTATATGCCTTGATCATTTCCACCAAGTCACGAGGCTGACCAAACGAACTCTTATGGCGGAACCAATAGACTGGATCATAACCCATAGACGTTCCATCGGTACACCACGCGGAGTTAGGCACCCAAATGGCATCAAAATAAGTCGACAACTCATCAACCTGACTTGTCAGAATAGTCCACTGGGTTTCCTCGAACGAATTCCAGTAAAAGCCTTGCAACATCACCCCACCGTAGTTGGCAGGCCACTGTGCAAAACTGTATTGTGCAATCAATAAAGAAACAACAAGCGAGTAGAACTTCTTCATATTATTTTTTCGTTAGTACGTATTTAGGATTTTCGAAAGCAAAGATAAGTATTTTATGCCACGAATCATTATTGTTGGCATACAAAAAGATTAAAGGAGTTGCGCAAACGTTTACACAACTCCTTGGTAGCCTATGGCCAAATCTGAGAATAAGAATCGTTACTTAACAACAACTTTCTTTCCGTTGATAACGTATATGCCTTTTCGCAGACTATTGTCCTTGTCATGGTTGCTAACAATGCGACCGTCGAGCGTATAGATGCGTTCGTTGCATAGGTCGCCGGCCTTCACATTCTGAATACCAGAGGTCTTGGCAATGACGTACTTAGAGCCACTCTTCTCGTTCAGCACCTCGAAGAACGTGGTCTCTGTGAGTTTATCAGTATCGACCGTTTGCGGAGAACCCGTGCCTGTGCTGAACACCAGCTGTACGTAGTCGTTTTTGCTGTTAATGGTATACTCGTTGTAGAACCACTCTTGGTCATTAACCGTTACTTTTTTCGTGACCGACAGACCTGGCCATGTCGTGCCGACACGGGTGCCGTCGCCGCCGAAGGAGTGGAAGTTACACTTAGTCCAACCCACTTGGTCGGTATTGACATAGACACCTATGGTGTAAGGAGAGAAGTCGCTCACCTGATACTGGCGCTTGACGATACCTGTGACGGTGCCATTTACCAACATGCCCACAGTCAAAGTAACTGTCCCTGAAGGGATGCCGATATGAGTGCCGCTTTCAACCGTATTGCTTGATTCGGTGGGTGTGCTACCATCGAGTGTATAGACCACCTTGGCATTTGCCTGTTGCGTAACGGCTGTCACCAGTACCTTCAGATTCTTGCCGTATGAGCCAGAGGGAACATCGGCCCATGCCGTTTCCATTTTGTTGTCCATGAAGTAGGCATAATGGTGTCCTTCCAATACCTTGGTATATCCTTCGCTGCTGAAATCGGAGGCATTGTTGCCAACGGCTACCATCATTGTGCCTTTCTTCCCCGTAGCCGTAGCTGCATAGAGCTGTTGTTCCTGGGTATGGGCAGTGACGTCGCTCTCGTTATGCAGACCCACGGCCCGGCGTACGGCGATCATGGCGCTTATTTCGCGCTTATAGGCCAACCAGTGCTTCAAGAAGACACAGGGGGTACCAGCATTTGCCAACAACCAAGCATTGGCAGCCAGTGTGTCGCGCTTGATGGGGTCTTGCTGGGCAGAGGATGAACGATATTCCGTGTCATGGTTTTCGACAAAGGTCACAGCATATCGCCGGTAATCGGACTGGCTGGCCACACTCGCGTTCTTCAGCTTTGTCCAGTCCTTGCCGTTGATGGCATCGCGGACAGTGTAGCGGAACGGGAAATCGAAGGCAGCACTCTCAATCTCCTTGCGGCCACCGCCAATCTTTGTGTAACGTAGCCAAGACGTAACAGCAGAGACATTGCCGTCCCAATACTCGCCGACAGAGAACTGAGGATTGGCATCGACATTGTACATACCTGTGTAAGTACCATTATAGCCCTTCACCATGTCGTAGCGGAAACCAGCATAGCCTAAATCCTCAAGTAACATGTGAAGATATGCCTTGACGGTGCTCTGCACGTTCTGGCTGGTATGGTCCAGGTCGCGCATGCCGTCCCAGTCCTCGCCAGTATCGCTGTTGCCGAGGGTTACGCCCTGTTTGTTAGCCTCGGCCAATGCCTTGCCGCCATCGTCGTTTTTGCATACGTCGGCCGCAGTCATCTTATAGGTGACGCCATTATATGTCTCAGCAGGGAAACCAAACCATCCGCTACTGCTCTTGCGATGGTTGATGACCACGTCGGCAATGGTGCCGATGCCTTTCTGTCTGAAGACTTTAATCATATTGCGCAACTGGGTCTCAGAGCCAAAGGAACTGTTATAATGGCCAGGAAACCAGTACAGGTCGTCATAGCCCATGGAGTTGCCCCCGCAGTTTCCGCTTTGCGGAACCCATACCAAAGTAAAATTGCTTGCCAACTCGTCGGCCTGTGATTGCAGGTTTGTCCACTTGGAGGCCTCGTAGGAGTCCCAGTAGAAGCCCTGCAACATGACGCCTTCGTATTCTGATGGCCATCCCTGTGCCAGCATCGGCAGCGATGCCAACAATAGGGTGAGTGATGTGAGTATTCGTTTCATCGTCTTGAATCGTTTTATGTGTTTTTTAAAAACAGGCGGGCGCCTTGAGGGTGTCCGCCTGCTTTCTCTCTTTTAATTATGCCGTCTACTCAACCTCAACAGGAACGAAATGAGCCGCACCTGTGATGTCGCAGAAGTAGATGTCATACGTACCTGCTGTAACCATGATGTTCTTGGCGCCATTGGTGCAGATCTTTGCCCATTCGCTGCCGGCATTCCATGCACCGTCTGCATCGCCGTAACCCCAGTCTGCACCACCAGCATCAGGCCATGCATGGTTGGCACGGAACTTCAGTTGCGTGTCGGTCGCAAAAGTATAGCGCAGATACCAGTTGTGCTTGTTGGCGCTCCCATAGGTTGCGAGATCAATGTCATTGTTCCAGTCATTGTTTATGCCAATGAGTGAGATTTTGGCATACTCAACAGGTGACTGATCCTCCAGCAACGTCCACGTATAGGTAAGCTTCTCCAAATCAATAGTGAAAGTGAAGAATTTGTTCTTCTGTGGAGCATTGAAGAACGTGGGAGTAGCCTTTCCTTCTTCAGGACCCTGATTCACTGTCCCGCTCATCTTGTCCTTGGCAGCCTCGCCTTGGGCATATACCTTGCTGAAGTCTTTGCTGGCACGGTCGTTTGTCCAGTAATTGATGTTCCAAACAAGCAGGTCACCACCAATACCAGTGAACTTTGTTGTGTAGGTATAAGCCATATCGTTATCTTCAACGGGAGTCATAACAAACTTATAGGCATCGTCGGCAGTAGAAAGAGTGGCACGACCGTATGCGTAGTAGTATGGATCTTCCAACTTTTCTGGTTTCAGATACAGTTTGAACGGGGCACCCAGTGTGATGAGCTGTGCCTCGAGATCCTTGACGGCATTGGCATAGAGCGCGGCCTCAAACGTACGCACGGTAGCTTTCTTTCCATAGAATGTGTAGACGAGCTTGGCCAGCTCCTCTTTTGTCACCTTGCCGTCGGCAGAAGCAGCAACCTTGGCGGCTGTTGCGGTGGGCTGATCGGCAGGTTTTGCTTCTAAGCGGATGTTCTCTAATTTCACGCCATCGGGCAGTGTGCCTTGAACGAAGTTGAACAACTGAACAGAATCGCCGTCGGCCATGCCTCCCAAATCGATGGTGCTTTCAGCAACCTGTGTTGGTGTAGCCGAGAAACCTTCAATAACGACTTCGGGTTCCTGTGGGTAGACAGTGGGCTGCGTCCAATCGTCGTGGCTCTCATCGCAGGCGGTCAGAGACCATCCTGCGATTGCGAGCATCATAAATATTGATAACTTTTTCATGTTGTTTTCTGTTTTTTCGGGTTAAAGACTTATTTCAGTTCACCAGTGTCATCAAGGAAGTTCAGATAAACCTTCTGACCCACATTTCCGTTGACACGCTCCTGGTCGCCACCACCACCGCGGTAGACAATCTTCTTGTCGAAGACAAAGAACTCGGACTTCCACCACTCCATAGTCTTCACTTTGACGTAGGCACGTGTACCACCATCACCATCGACAGGACTTGTCAGCTCTGGCGATACGAACTCACCCTTCATCTCGGTAGGAGTGGAGAACTTCACATACTGGGCATGGGTATCACGCAGCGTCTCGCTCCAGCAGTTGTCACTGGTGATGGGAGCGGGATCGCCATTGGCATCCTTTGCTTCGGCATTGATAATACTGGTGCCGATGAGCCATACGGTAGCCTCGTCGAAACGGAACGACAGTGACAGTTCACGCTTGTCGTTGTCGATGGTGCCATCAATAATCATCAGATACCAGCCAGGGGTATTCGCAATAATCGTTCCATCAGGCGTGACGGTAAAGCCGGCAGTGACAGTAGTATAATATGGTGTTATCATATCCTCTGCATAGTCCGCATCCTTTTTCGAGGGGCTAACCTTTATGCCGTCGTTGTCAATCCATACGATGCGCCACTGGGTGTTCGGATTACCATAGGCAGGAACGGTAGGCATAGCCTTCTCCCAGTCGTTGTCCGCATAGATTCCGTTTACATAGAACGGATTAGGCACCTCTACGTCAGGCAACGCAAAAGCGGTTTTCACTTTATTGAGCTTGACAATGTTAGAATATGTCTCAGTCCCTTTAACATCATTGATATAGGCACGAATACGCAGATAGACTGTAACCTCCATGGGGAACTCGGTCTGTTTCTTGTTCTGCTTGGTCATCAGCTGTTTGGTCGTAGCAATAGCCACCTCCTTACCAGGAACGCTCATTTTATTGGTAGAATAGGTGGTTGTCAGTTCGTTAGGGTTTGACATATCCTCATCCACCGACAGCTGTACTACATAGGTTGTTGTAGCAGGGAAACCATAGTCTGGTGCAGAACAGGTGAGTATCATCGCCTCCGTATTTGCCAGGTCATAGATGCCATTGGCAAAAGTCGGAGAGTTCAGTGTAATGGGCTGTTGTTCCTGAGTCAGGTTGATGACCGGATTGTCGTCACGGTCGGTTTCGCACGCAGTGAAGAGTAGCGCCCCCAACAGCAGTGAAGCCATAATACTAAACTTTTTCATATCTTTATGGTTTTAAAATTGTTTATTTATAGTTTGGTTTTAAATTGGGATTGGCATTCAGGTCGCTGTCAGGAATTGGGAAGACATTGAAACGACTGTCAATCTGTGTGCCCTTCTGGGTGCCGCCCATCCATTCCCATGTGTAGGCACTCTGACCTGCATAACGGTTCCAACGAATGAGCACCATGCGGCGCTGACCCTCATAGCCGAACTCGCGTGACCACTCTTGGAATATGTCTTCGAGCTTGACTTCGGTTATTGAGGCTGCGGCAACTCCATCGTACAAGTTACCAGAGCCAACATTGGCACGCTGGCGCAACGCTTTGATACGTTCAACACCGTCAGAAGAGCATGTTCCACCGTGGGCACGTGCATCGGCTTCTGCAGAAATGAGGTATGCCTCTGCCAAACGAATCATCGGATAGTCTGTGTCAACAAACTTGCCCGAAGGGTCATGGCCTGCCGTGCTGTCGGCATGCAGGTTGTTGTATTTCATGTAGATGAGACCCTGGTTTTTGTCATCCTCTTTCTCAATACTCAGCTTCTGGCCCAAAGTATAGAAGATGGCGCGGTCGTCTTTAACATAGGGAGTAATGTCCTTTGGAGCCCCCTTGGCGACGCTGGCATCGGAGGCAGTGGCACCGAAGAACACCTTTGAGAATTCCTTGCGGGCACGGATGCCAATGTCCCACGCTTCTGTTGTGCCGTAGCCTAAAATAGGATCACCATTTTTGTCTAAGACACCAAAGAGGTTTTCCTGCTTCATAGCATCCGTTGTCATAGCTGCAATAACGTGAAGAGAACCACCCCATGCCCTGGTTGTTGCACCGTCGTAGATGGCAGGAAGAATGATTTCCTCTTGTGCGCCATTGGTATCGTTATCGCCCATGAAGAGCAACTGATAGGCACTGAAGCCGCCCTTAGGAGTAGTACACAGTTTGTAACTGGTGCCGATAGTCTTGTCAGCATAGTTTTTCGCCTCTTCCCAACGGGCAGTACCCGTATAGACCTCAGCATTCAGATACATACGTGCCAGCAGCATCATAGCGGCAGCCTTGTCGGCACGACCGTACTCAGTTGTACGGGGGGCGGCCAGTTGCTCACTGCCACCTGTTTCGCCAAGAATGTCCTTCAACTCACCCTCCAGGTACTTGAACAAGTCTGCACGTGAAATCTGGGGTGCATTATCACTCGACAACTTTGTCAGGAAAGGCGGGTTGGCATAGAGGTCCATCAGGTAGTAATAGTGCAAGGCGCGCATGAAACGAGCCTCGGCCCGCTTCTGCAATGTAGCGGGATCGCCGCCATTGGCGTTGTCCAAATAGAAATTGCAGAGTGTGACACCAAACATCAGTCGGTAGTACAGAGCCTTGATCATGACGTTCGAGTTAGTCCATGTGTTTCGGTTCAGTTCGGGCATGCCCGGATCGTTCCACCAGCAATGTGCTTCATCGGTAGTCAGCACGTTAAGGTTCCAAATGAGTCGGGTCATATTCGATGTTCCCTCGTCAATATCATCCAAATCGCCATCTCCGTCGGGACCCGTCTGGCCAGTGAGCACCAGGTTGCTGTAAATCTTATTGAAGATATAGTCTTCATTGAAATCTGACAACTGCTGTGGGTTGATGTTCTCCACCTCCAGATCCTTCAAGCAGGAAGTGAAGAGGGCAGAGCAGGCAAGCACGGCGACTGTTAATATATATTTCAGTTTCATAGTCTTACGCTTATTATAATATTCAATATCAATCATCATTTTTTCTTTCTTCAGTATTTAGAAGTTCAGGCTTATGCCGCAAACGGTCGTAAACGGACGGGGATAAATGTCGCCGTCGACACCACTTCCGATTTCAGGGTCGAGACCACTGTATTTCGTGATGGTGAACACGTTCTGGACAGTAGCATAGACACGTCCGCTCAGTGGAGCGCCAAAAATCTTCTCAAAGCTGTAGCCCAGCGTGATGTTATCCATCTTCAGGAACGAAGCATTCTCAACAAAGTAGTCGGAAGCGTATTGTGTTTGGGAAACATTTGTAAATCCGCGCTCAACCGAACCCCTTCGCAGGTTGTTGAGGTTGCCATTGGTATAGACCATGGCAGACCCTACGTTGCTGGAGCCGGAAGCCTGACTGTTGAACAAATAGTTGCCAAGGCTGGCACGCATTGAGAATCCGAGGTCCCAGTTCTTGTATTGCACTTTCGATGAAAGGCCCATCGTCACGTCGGGAGCTGGCTTGTAATAGTAATAGCGGTCGCCACTGTCAATATAGCCGTTTCCGTTGCGGTCGACAAATGTATTGAGGATGGGGTTGCCATTCTGGTCGTACACCTGCTGGTAAACATGGAAGGCATAGCTCGACTCGCCCACGGTATGGGCCTGAATGTTGCCGCCAGTACCGGTAAGGCCGCCACCCGTTTCAATGAAGTATTCTTCTGTCTCGCCGGCAATCAGCTCGTCAATCTCATTGTGGTTATAGGTGAAGTTGTAGTTAATTTCCCACTGCAAGTCCTTCGTCTTAATAGGACGGAAGGTTGTCATCAGCTCAAAGCCCGTATTGTGCAACGAGCCGACGTTGCTGGTCACCTTGTTGCGGAAGTTAGAACCTGCTGCCACGAAAACGGTGTTAATCAGGTCGGTCGTCTTGCGATAGTACCAGTCAAGGCTTATCTCGAAACGGTTCTTGAAGAACGCCAAGTCGACACCAGCGTTATACGTCGTCGTCTTCTCCCAAGTCAGCTGAGGGTTGTAAGCCTGTGGACGATAGGTAGTGCCATCGCCCAGAATCGGGTAGCGGGCATATTCGTTCACGTTAGGCTTGAACAGGGGGATGTAGGTATAGTCGCCGATGCCTTCCTGCTGACCAGTGATACCCCAGCCCAAGCGCAACTTGGCATCGTCCAGAATGTCGACATTTTTCAGGATAGGCTCTTCCTTCATGCGCCATGCAAAAGCGGCTGCGGGGAAGTAGCCCCACTGCTGGTTCTTGTTGCCGGGCATCCAGTTGAATCGCGACGAGCCGTCGGCACGTAGCGTGAACGTAAGCATGTAGCGGTCCATCAGCGAATAGTTCATACGTCCGAAGAAAGAGACGAGGTAGTTCTCAGACTTGTACTCAGTAACGTCGCCTTCTGCCGGTCCGTTATAGGAGGCACCCGGGCTGATGGTGTTGCTCATGGGGAAGTTACCATTACCGTTCCAGTCGGTCTTTATGTGGAAGTGCTGCCACTCATAGCCGCCCATAATGTCGAAGTGATGGTGTTTCAGGAAATCTTTCATGTACTGGGCATAGAGCGACAGCTGGAGGTTGTAGGTGTCCTTGGTATTCCAACCGTTCCATCCATAATAGTAGGCGCCAGTTGAATAGGGCGATTTGTGGTCGGTCGACTTACCAGTAGAAAGGTCCATGGCGGCGTTCATGTGCAAATGAAGGTCTTCGAACCCATGGATAGAGTAGTCGGCCTCAAGATTACCCATCAAGCTCTTTGATGTAGCCGTATTGCTGTGCTGTTCAAGCGTTGCAACGGGGTTGGATGTTCCCTTGGGGTTGTAAAGCCAGTTGGGATCTCCGCTATAGGCTGCCGATGTGTAGCTTTGCACGTAGCCTTCAAAATAGTCTTTATAGATTTGGTTGTCGCTGCGAACGGCTTTTGTGGGGTCCATGGAGATTGCAGCGCCCACGACACCGTCGGCAAAGCGGTTCTTGGCAATCATGCCCTTTCCGTTGAGGTTCAGTTTCAGGTGGTCCTTCAATAGTGAGGGCGACAAGTTGAAGCTGCCTGTGAATCGCTCGAAGCTCGATGTCTTGATAATACCCTGATTGTTGGTGTAGCCAACAGACACGCGATAAGGCATGTTCTTAAATCCACCCGACATGGTCAGGTTGTGGTCATGGGAAATGGCAGTGCGGAAAATTTCGTCCTGCCAGTCAGTGTTGGCATACTGCTTGTTGCCGTTAGCATCCAGGTAACCCAGTTCCCTGAAAGCATCGCTGTCTTCCCCATACATGTTGGTGATGAACTCCTTGAACTGGGGACCGTCGAGCACCTCGATGGTTTTCTTTTTCACTGAGAACGACACGTTTCCATTGTAGTTGAACGTGGGTTTCTGTCCCGAACGGCCCTTCTTGGTGGTAATGATAATCACACCGTTAGAGGCGCGGCTACCATAGATGGCGGTGGCCGAAGCATCCTTCAGCACGGTGAACGACTCGATGTCGTTCGGGTTGACCATTGAGAGCGGATTAGACAGTCCCTGCACACCATAGTTATCCATGGCCAGACCGTCGATGACAATCAGAGGGTCGTTGCTGGCGTTCAGCGACGAGCCGCCACGAATACGAATCATTGCGCCGCCGCCAGGCGTACCATCGTTCGACGTAACAGCCACGCCGGCGATCTTACCGCTGATCATGTCTTGTGCATTGACGTTCAGACCGTGGTTCTTGTCATCGGGCTTGATGGCTGTGACAGAACCCGTCAGGTCGCTTTTCTTGGCGCGGCCATAGCCAATGACCACCACATTTTCCAGCAACTGCGCGTCGTCTTTCATGACAACCGTCAATGTGGGAGCGGCTTTCACCATTGCCGTCTGATAGCCCACATAGCTGATTTCAAGTGTGGCTCCTTGCTTGGCCTGGATCGTGAAGTTCCCGTCAAAGTCGCTCACCGTACCTCCCTGCTGTCCAGAGACGCGGATGGTAGCACCGATAATGGGCTCTCCACTCGAATCCTTCACATGGCCCCGCACGTTAATCTGTGCGAAAGCGCCTAAACTCAGGAACAGGCCCACCACAAGGGCGAGCATCCTGACAGGAATTCTAATGTCTACCTGTTTCATCTTTTTTAATTATTAGTTTTGTTAGTATGTATTATGACTTAGTTTTTCGGTTTTCTACGACTGCAGCCATTCGTGCAAAATTCAGCTACAAAGTTAAATTTCTTTGACCAATTTTGAAATATTTTTTTTAATAAATAATCGGTGGCACGAATGCAAACGTTTGCACCCAACCTATATATTATTTTAAAAAGGTATAGGATGCAGGGCGGGAAGTTTTTTGTACTTTTGCCCCTGACCTAAAAACAATTCAGCAGCCCATGAACGGAAAGAAGGTGATTACGATGAAGGATATTGCTCGCGAGCTGGGGGTGTCGGTGGCCACGGTGTCGCGGGCGCTGAAAGACTCGCCGCGCATTTCGCAGGAGCGCAAGCTGCTCATACAGAACTTTGCCCGCGAGCATAACTTCACGCCTAACCTCATTGCCGAGTCACTGCGCCATTCGCGGGTGCAGCCCTTAAAAGTGATTGGGGTCATCATACCTGAGCTTGTCCACTACTATTTCTCCACGATTCTGCAGGGCATCGAGGAAGAGGCTTCGGCCCACGGCTACCGCATCATGGTGGCCCAGAGCGGTGAGCACTACGAGCGCGAGGTGCAGCTGTGCCAGTCGTTCTACGAGAACAAGGTGTGCGGCATCATCGTGTCGCAGGCGAAGGACACGCAGCGCTACGACCATTTCCAGCGACTTATCGATGCCGGCGTTCCGCTGGTGTTCTACGACCGCATATCGACGGGTGTGGAAGCCAGCCGCGTGGTCGTCGACGACTATATGGGTGCCTATCATGCCGTGAACTATCTCATTGAGACGGGCTGTCGGCGCATTGCCTACTTCGGGTCGCAAATGAACCTGGAGATTGCCAAGAACCGCTTCAATGGCTATAAGGACGCGTTGCTGAAACGGGGACTGCCCTTCGACCCGTCGCTGACGCGCATCTGCGACAATCGTCCCGATGCCGAGATGATGACTCCCGAACTCTTCGACGGCGACTACTACCCCGATGCGTTCTTCGCCGTCAATGACGACACGGCGCTGGGCATCCTCTACACCGTGAAGCGCATGGGGCTGCGGGTGCCTGAAGACATCAGTATCTGCGGCTTCACCAACGACATCCACGCTGTGTCGTGCGACCCCATGCTCACCACCGTCGAGCAGTATGGCAACAGAGTGGGCGAGGAAGCTGCCGACGTGCTCATAGGCCACGTGGAGGGCACTATTCCACTGGACCACGTGGAGCGCCGCGTGGTGCGCACCAAGCTCATTATCCGTGGAACGACAAGATAATTGAAAAATTGAAAAATTGAAAACATATACAACTATGAAAATGAACATGAGAAGGAAACCCGATTTGACTTTTTGGAAGCTCTGGAACCTGAGCTTCGGATTCTTCGGAGTGCAGATTGCCTATTCGCTGCAAAGTGCCAACATCTCGCGAATCTTTGCCACCCTTGGTGCCGACCCCCATTCGCTTAGCTTTTTCTGGGTGCTGCCGCCGCTGATGGGCATGCTCGTGCAGCCCATCGTAGGAACACTCAGCGACAAGACGTGGACGCGCTTCGGCCGCCGCATACCCTACCTCTTCGTGGGGGCTGCCGTGGCTGTGCTGGTCATGCTTCTGCTGCCCAATGCCGGCTCGTTAGGACTCACCGTGGGAGCGGCCCTGTGGTTCGGAGCCTGCGCACTGATGTTCCTCGACACCTCTATCAACATGGCCATGCAGCCGTTTAAGATGCTGGTGGGCGACATGGTCAACGAGGAGCAGAAGACCAAGGCCTACTCCATTCAGTCGTTCCTCTGCAATGCCGGCGGCCTCATCGGCTTCGCCTTCCCCTTCTTTTTCACGGCCATTGGCATTGCCAACACGGCACCGTCGGGCGTGGTGCCCGACTCGGTCATCTATTCCTTCTACATCGGTGCGCTCATCCTCATTCTCTGCGTCATCTACACCACGGTGAAGGTGAAGGAGTGGAACCCTGTAGACTATGCACAGTATAACGCTCCTGCCGAGGAGAAGGAAGAGAGCGCCAACTGGTTCATGCTGCTGAAGAAGGCTCCTGCCGCTTTCTGGCAGGTAGGACTGGTGCAGTTCTTCTGCTGGGCCGCCTTCCTCTATATGTGGAACTACACCACAGGCTCTATCTCCGACACCGTTTGGGGCACTACCGACGTCACCTCGGCCGGCTATCAGGATGCAGGCAACTGGACGGGCATCGTCTTTGCCGTGCAGACCCTCGGTGCCGTGCTCTGGGCCACGGTGCTGCCTCAGTTCCGCAACGTCAAGCTGGCCTATGCGGCAAGCCTCGTGCTCGGTGGCATCGGCTTCGCCCTGGTGCCCTTCGTCCACGACCAGTACCTGCTCTTCGTGCCCTTCCTGCTCATAGGCTGCGCCTGGGCCGCCATGCTCGCCATGCCGTTTGCGCTGGTCACCAATGCCCTGCAGGGCTACGGCCACATGGGAGCCTATCTGGGCCTGTTCAACTGCACCATCTGCATTCCCCAGATTGTCGCTGCCCTGCTGGGTGGTGTCGTGCTCTCAATCGTCGGCAGCCACCAGTACAACATGATGATTGTGGCTGGCGTCAGCCTCTTCATCGGTTCGCTCTGCGTGTTTGGCATCAAGACCGCAAACAAGGCCTGACACACAGAATTACCTCGCAATTCAGCATGAATTAGCTCGCAATTCATACCGAACCATCGCGTAATTCATGCTGAATTGCGAGGTAATTTGTAATCATCTGGTTTCCAGCTATATACACAAATCGGAAAAATGAGTGGCCAGAAGCTCTCCAATATCGCCACGATCAGAAAAAAACTACGCCGTTATGGAAATGAAAGAAATAGGTGAAAAAGTCCTGAAAGGCTGCGGATGCCTGTCGATAGGCACCTTTGTCCTGATAGTATTAGGCCTGATTGGCACGTGCTTGGACGAGGACGACGAGGCAGAAGACGTGCAGACGGAGCAAGAGCAAGCCGAACCTGACGAGCCGGAAGACAGCATCGTGATCAACGAGCCACTGCAGGGCGACCCCTATCAGGAGCTCAACGAGCTGATAGGATTAGGAAATGTGAAGGAAGAGGTGCGCACACTGGCCAACTTCGTGAAGATTCAGAAACAGCGCGAGGCACAGGGACTGAGGACACCGAAGATGTCCTATCACCTCGTGTTCACGGGCAGCCCCGGCACGGGCAAGACTACCGTGGCCCGCATCGTGGCCCGTATCTACAAAGACCTGGGGGTGCTGAAGAAAGGCCATACCGTAGAGACCGACCGCTCTGGCCTGGTGGCGGAATATATGGGGCAGACGGCCATCAAGACCAATGCCATCATCGACTCGGCCCTCAACGGTGTGCTGTTCATCGACGAGGCATATTCCCTCGTGCCTGAGGACGGCAATGGCCGCGACTATGGCCAGGAAGCCATCTCAACCCTGCTGAAACGCATGGAGGACGACCGCGACAAGCTGGTGGTCATCATTGCTGGCTATACCAACGAGATGAAGCGCTTCATCGACTCCAACCCCGGTCTTCAGTCGCGTTTCAACCGCTACATCAGCTTCCCCGACTACACGGCAAAGGAACTGACCGACATTTTCAAGATGTATGCACAGAAAAACCAGTACGTGCTGACGCCCAAGGCCGAGCGGCTCCTGCAGCAACGGCTCGACAGTGTGGTGCATCACAAGGACCGGAATTTCGGCAATGCCCGCTACGTGCGCAACATCTTCGAGAAGTGCATACAGCATCAGGCCAACCGCTTGTCGAAAGAAAAGGACATTAGCAAGCAGCAACTCACCGAACTGACACAAAGTGACATGCAAAAAGCCTTTTAATGACGATTTCTTTTGGCCGTTTCCGCTTTTTTAAGTACCTTTGCACTCAAACCCGAAAACAGTCATGCACATCGTCATAGCAGGAAACATTGGCAGCGGAAAGTCGACGCTCACCAACATGCTGGCCCGCCACTACGGATGGGAGGCACAGCAGGAGAGCGTCGAGAACAACCCCTACTTAGAGGACTACTACCGAGACATACACCGGTGGTCGTTCAACATGGAGGTGTTCTTCCTGAAAGAGCGCTTCCGCGACCTCATTGCCATTGCCCGGGCCGGCCACACCATCATTCAGGACCGCAGCATCTTCGAAGGCGTCTACGTGTTCATGCAGAACAACAAGGCCATGGGCAACCTCAGCGACCGCGACTACGAGACCTACATGGAGCTGTTCGAGCAGATGATGACCGTGGTGCGCATGCCCGACCTCATGATCTACCTGCGGGCCTCAGTGCCCCATCTCGTGGGAAACATCCAGAAGCGAGGCCGCAACTACGAGCAGACCATGCAGCTGGAGTATTTAGAGAACCTGAACAAGCACTATGAAGACTTCGTGGCCAACTACAAAGGGCGCAAGATCGTCATCGACAAGGACCCGCTCGACTTTGAGCACAACCCACGCGACTTTGCCAGAATCATCGACCAGATAGACCGAACGCTCTTCGGACTATTCCCTGAGTGAGAATTGTAAATAGTAATTAGTCAAATTGTCAATTTAAAAAGATGCACATCGCAGTAGCAGGAAACATTGGCAGTGGCAAGACCACGCTGACCAAGATGCTGGCCCACCGGTATGGCTGGACGCCACGATTCGAACCCGTAGACAACAACCCCTACCTGGCCGACTTCTATGCCGACATGAAGCGCTGGTCGTTCAATCTGCAAATCTACTTCCTGAACAAGCGCTTCAAGGAGGTGGTCGAGATTTCGCAGAGCGACGAAACCATCATACAAGACCGCACCATCTTCGAGGATGCCTGCATCTTCGCCCCGAACCTGCACGGGCAGGGCATGATGAGCGACCGCGACTTTGCCAATTACAAAGACCTCTTCGACCTGATGATGTCGCTGGTGCGCCTGCCCGACCTCATGATTTATATCCGCTCCAGCATACCCACGCTGGTGGCACAGATACAGAAGCGTGGCCGCGAATACGAGCAGACCATGCGGCTCGACTATCTGCAAGGCCTTGAGGCCCGTTACGAGGAATGGATTAAAGGCTACAAGGGCCAGCTGCTCGTCATCGACGGCGACAACTGCAAGTTTGGCGACAATCCCGAACACTTCAAGCAGGTAACCGACATGATCGATGCAAAGCTCTACGGTCTCTTCCCCATGGATACGGCATCGGACGTCTAATCAAAACGAGTTTGCCGAACTGCCTTTACATGCTGTAGAAGGTGGCGAGGAACTGCGAACGGTAGTTCTTGCTGATGTGCAGTTCGGTAATGTGGTCGAGCGGCGGGCGCAGCAGGCAGCGGTTGTCTATGACTTTCTGTATGTGGTGTATGTTGACAATATAGCTTTTATGTATCTGCACGAAGTCGCCGCTGTAGGTCAGTATGGTGTCGGCTGTGGTGCGATGGCGCAACTGGTGGCACGTGCCGTCGGTAGTGACGAGCTGCCAAAGGCGGCGGTCGCCCTCGTAGCGGAAGAAGGCTATGTCGTGGAAGCGCAATACCATGTGCTCGTTGACGGCGTTGACAATCATCACGCTGGGGGGCATAGCCTTGCTGGACATACTCACTACGGGCTGAATGTTGCTCAGCTTGTTTTCGTAGTAGCGGGTCATGATTTTAGCCAGCTCCTGGCGGCTGGCAGGCTTCAGGATATAGTCGAAAGCCTGGCGGCGCAAGGCTTCAAGCATGTATTTGTCGTAGCCGGTGTAGAACACCACTTTCATCTCGGGTTTCACCAAGGGTCTTATTTGTGTGCAGAAGTCGAGTCCCGAGCCTGATGGCAGCTCAACGTCGAGGAAGAGCAAGTCGGGGTTCTGCTCTACGATGGCTGCCATGGCCTCTTCGTCGGTGTCGGTGGCAGTGCCCACGACGTCGAGCGAGTAGTCTTTCAGCTGTTGCTGCAGCAGCTGCATGGCATTGGGGTCGTCGTCGAGTATAAAGGCTTTTACGAGTGGTTTGTTTTCCATTGCTGTCAAGTAAGTTTATGGGTTGTTTGGATTAGGCTTTCAGCTTGTAGTTATAGTCGTCGGGCAGCAGTATCCAGGCGCGGCAGCCGGCTATCTGCCCATTGTCGTATCGGTTTTCCAGTCCGAACTGCATCTCCTGCCTGTTTTGTTCGTTGAGCAGTTCGAACGTCTGGCGGAGCACTCTTAGACCGGTGCGCTCGCTGAAATGGTTGTCGGCAGGCAGGCCCACGCCGTTGTCGAGCACCTCAATGACGGTGGTATGCTGCTGTCGGGTGGCCTTTACAATGATGCTTCGCTGGCATCCGGGCTGTGGCTTCTTGCGCTTCAGGCCGTGCTTGATGCCATTCTCGACCATGATTTGCACAGACATTGAGGGCAGCAGGATGGCATCGGCATCGACGTCGGGTGCCAGCTGCACTTCGTAGTGGAAGTCTGGGCCCACGCTGCGACTCTCCACGTTGCAGTAGAAGTCGATGAACTGCAGTTCGTCGGTGAGGCGGCTCACCTCGTTGCCTGTCACCTCGACGCCTCGGTGCAGCAGTTCCACGATGCCGTCGAGGTCGACCTGCCGTCCTTCGGCCTGTGCCATCATCTCTGCCGAGAGGGCGTTGCAAATGAAGTGGGGGGTGATGCGGTTGCGCACGGTTTCCATGCGCAGGGCCATGATGCGGCTTTCCATCAGCGAGCCTTTCATTTTCAGCTCCCTGCGCTTCAGCTCTGAGATGGTGAGGATGAGCAGAATGAGTACGGCGGCCACGATGAGCATACTGGCCATCCAGCGCGAAGCGGCTTCTTTTTGCTCTAACTGCCGCTGTTGCTGCTGCATCTGCCTGTTGTGCTCACTGCTTGTGAGTATGATGGAGAGGCGCATCTGCATGTTGTCGCCCGCAATGCTGTCCTTCAGCGTGTAGTAGTCGTGCTGGGTGCTGGCCATGAGCTGCCACTTGCCAGTAAGCTCGTAGAGGCGTATGAGCAGCTCTTGCCGCAACATGGTCTGCTCGGGAATCATCCACTGGGGTGTGGGGTTGCTGCGGTCGAGCCTCAGTGCTTCTGCCAACTGGCCCTCGATGATGGCCAGCTCTATGCGCTGTGTGGTGAGGTAGTAGAGGGGTATGAGCTGGTTCTGCTCGGTGAAGAACTGCTCGGCCCTGTCGAGGTAGGGCAGTGCGCGGCGGGTCTGGCCCAGCTTGATGAGCACTCCGCTTAGGTTGCAGCATACGAACATCTGCTCCCATATCAGGTCGTTGTCGCCGCCTATGAGCGAGTCGAGCTGCAGGAAGCATTCGAGGCTCTCCTCGTATTTCTCTTGCAGGAAGTAGTCGTTGCCGCGGTTGTTCAGGTAGTGGAAGCGCTCGGCCTTGTCCATCTGTGGCTCAAGTTGTGCCGCCTTCTCCCACCAGCTGTTGCTCTGCTCGAAGCTGCGCATGGCCGAATAGGCCGAGGCAATGCCTGTGGTAATGGTGACGTTGGTGGCCGGCGACAGTCCTCCCATTGCCTCGCCCAGTTCCATGGCCTGACTGAAGTAGTCGATGCTCTTGTCGTAGCAGCCCATCTGTTTGTAGGTGTCGGCAATGTTGCAGAGCAGCAGCAACTGGTTGTCGTTGCTGCATGGCAGTGTCTTGGCCAGTTGCAAGGCGCGCAGGTTGTGCAGCTGGGCAGAGTCCATCTGCCCCACCATCTTCGTCAGGTAGACGCCCTTCTGCATCTCTGCCTCTACTTCGAGCTGCTGCTGTTGCGGGGTTTTCTTCTTCTGCCGCTTCAGGTATTGGCTCAGTTGCTGTTGGGTCATCAGGAAGGAGTCGGCCTGCATGATGTAGAAATAGTATTTGGCTTCGAGCACCACGTAGCGGTAGTACTCGTCGCTGTCGCGTGCCTCGCTCTTGCCCTGCCTTGCCATCGAGAGTGCCTGTGCCGTCTGGCCGCCCTTCAGGTATTCCTCGCCCTCTGTGTAGCGGGCAGGCATCCTTGCCTCGGCGCTGCAGCCGGCCTTGGTGCTGGCGGTGAAGAGCGACACCGAGGTGGGACTCCAGGGAGAGAGCAAGTAGAGCACCACTGCAATAGCAAGAAAGATTACGTAGCTGAAAACTTTTTTCGTCATAGTGTCTTTAATCTGTATTTATATTTTCCTGATGATTGTCAAGCCGTCGCGCAGCGGAAGTATGACGCGCTCCACGCGGGAATCGCCGGCCACGAAGTCGTTGAATTGCCGTATACCCACGGTCTGCTGGTCACGGTCGTAGGCTGGGTCGCACACGTGGCCGTCCCAAAGCGTGTTGTCGGCCAGGATAAAGCCGCCTTTCCGCAGAATGCCCAGCACCATCTCGTAGGTAGGCAGGTAGGTGCGCTTGTCGCCATCGATGAAAGCCATGTCGAACGTGATGCCCAACTTCGGGGCCTCGGTGATGGCATCGCCCACGATGAAACTGATTTTGGCGGCCAGTGCCGACTGTTCCAACCACGGTCGTGTGAAGTCTTCCTGCTCGTCGTTTATTTCGAAGGTGTATAGATGACCGTCGTCGTCGAGGCCCTCAGCCATGCACAATGCGCTGTAGCCGCTGAACGTCCCCACCTCGAGAATAGTCTTCGGCCGTAGCATGCCCACCAGCATCTTCAGCAGCCGTCCTTGCAGATGGCCGCTGGCCATGCGCCCGTGGAGCATGTGAATATTGGTAGCGCGGTAGAGCCGGTACAGGTAGTCGGGCTCAGGGTCGCTGTGGGAGAGTATGTAGGATTCAAGCTCTGCCCCACCCCACGGAGGAGGAGCCTGCATTGTCTTGCTGTCAGAAGGAATCATAGTCTGTTCAGACTCCCCTCTCAGTCGGGGACGGACTGGAGTTGGATTAATGCCTCGATGGCAAGGCGGTAGCTGTCGAGGCCGAAGCCGCAGATGACGCCCTGGCAGGCACAGGATATATAGCTGTGATGGCGGAACTCCTCACGCTTGTGTACGTTGCTGATGTGGACCTCAATGACGGGGGCCTTCAGGCTTCTGATGCAGTCTTGCAGGGCAATGCTGGTGTGGGTGTAGGCACCTGCGTTGAGCACGATACCGTCGGCACTGAGGCCTGTTTCCTGCAGCTTGTTGATGAGCTCGCCTTCCACGTTGCTCTGGTAGTAGCCAATCTCTACGCCGGCATACTTTGCCTGCAGCTTCGGAAGGTACTCGTCGAACGACGACGAGCCGTAGATGCCGGGTTCTCGTTGTCCCAAAAGATTCAGGTTGGGGCCGTTAATAATCTGTATTTTCATTTTTCAGGCGATTGTTTGGTGCAAAGGTAGAAAAAAATATTGAAATCAGAAACAAAGTAGGGAAAAATTTATTAACTTTGCAGCAAACATTTCGAATATTGCGAATGCAAACACGAATGTAAAGACGTACACAGAAGCATGCCTATCAATATCGATACGAAAAAAGCAGTCGAGGCCTATCGCCGCTACCTGAAGCTGCAGCGAGGGGTGTCGGCAAATACGCTCGAGGCCTATCTCCTCGACGTGGAGAAGCTGGTTGTCTGGCTTGCCCAAGAGGGAAAGACGCCCGTCGAGGCCGAGCTGGGCGACCTGCAAGACTTTGCCGCCGGTCTTCACGACATCGGCATCGGGCCGCGCTCACAGTGCCGCATACTGAGCGGCGTGAGGTCGTTCTACCGTTTTCTGCTCATCGACGGCTATGTAGAGCAAGACCCCTCTGAACTGCTCGAATCGCCACAGTTAGGCGAGCATCTGCCCGAATACCTCACCCCAGAGGAGGTTGACCGGCTCGAGGATTCCATCGACCTCTCTACGCCCGAGGGCCATCGCAACCGTGCCATCATTGAGGTGCTCTTCTCCTGCGGCCTCCGCGTGTCGGAGCTTGTCAACCTGAAACTGTCGGAGATTTTCGTCAAGGAGCAGTTCCTGCGCATTATGGGCAAGGGGTCGAAGGAACGGTTGGTGCCCATCTCCGAGCGGGCACTGGGCGAACTCGACAACTGGTTCGAGTGGCGCAGCAGCATGAAGATCAAGCCCGGCGAGGAAGACTACGTGTTTCTGAACCGGCGCGGTGCCCACCTCACGCGTACCATGATTCTTATCATGATTAAGCGGCAAGCCGAAGCGGCCGGCATCAGGAAAGTCATTTCGCCCCACACGCTGCGCCACTCCTATGCCACGGCACTGCTCGAAGGCGGGGCCGACCTGCGCGTCATCCAGGCACTGCTGGGCCACGAGTCGATAGGCACCACCGAAATCTACACTCACCTCTCGCGCCAGGCCCTGCGCCAGGCAGTGCTCGAACATCATCCACGCAACATGAGCCACTCAGAGGAAAAGGGGACGCAATCATAAAAAAAAAGTGCGGTATGAATCTCTCACCCCGCACTTCTCCTAACGGACGTTGGTATGCATTAGCGTTATAACACTTAGAATCGTCGTCACGGCGACGACAGCCAACAGAACCGTAGTTTGAAAATCTAATAACATAATCTTTACCTTAAATTTTCACTTGGCCTCACCGTTTTGACAGGCTCGGCCATGAACTACTAACCTAATGAATAACATGAACAATCTCACGATTGCAAGTGCAAAGTTAAGAATTTTGAGTTCGAACGCGCTTTCTTCTGCCGTTTTTCTCCATACCACCACCAATTCTTTGACTTATGTCAAACTATTTCCTTACTGTATTGCCCTTTTTTATTGTTCATCATCAAAAGGCAGTTTTCCAAGATACCTATCAAAGTCACTCTGGAAAAGACGGTCTTGTACGATACGGTATTTCTCATATTCAGTTTCTGCGTGGAGCACAGCCTCTTCGTGGCTCACACTACCTGCATTGTCGAGCAGAGGCCGCTCGTCGCTACTCAGATAGGCATCAATACGCTTGGCCCAGTCCTCCATCGTCATAGGGATATGCCGTTTGGCTCGGCTCTCTGCAAACTCCAATACTGCTGTTACGATACGCCCCATATCCTCAAGTTCCATCTGCTTCAGATAGTTCTTGGCAATAGAGACATCGGTCTTTACTATCTTTCCGTCAGGAGCATTCTCCCAGGTGGTCAGTCCCATGTGCTCCTTTTCCGCATCAGCTCGTTCAACGATTAACTCTGCTGCCGTACGCCCATGAACGGCATAGTGCAGACGATTGGACCTCACCATCGTCTTGTTCTGGATACGTTTGAAGAACAGTCTTGTCGTGGGTGCATCCTTGTTGTAGTCCATGCTGGTAGCGTAAATGTCTGTCAGCTTCTGATAGAATCTTCTTTCCGAAAGGCGTATCTCCCGAATCTCGGCCAGCAGATGCTCAAAATAGTCTTCACCCAGGAAAGTCCCGTTCTCCATACGCTTCCTGTCGAGCACATAGCCGCGGATAGCATATACCTTCAGAATACTTGTAGCCCATTGCCTGAACTGCGTGGCACGGACGCTATTCACACGGTAGCCAACGGCAATGATGGCATCAAGGGAGTAGAACTGCGTCTGATAGTGTTTGCCATCAGAGGCAGTTATTTCCATTTTGGAAACAACTGATTTTATATTCAACTCTCCCGATTCAAAGATATTCTTCAGATGCTTGCTGATTGCGGGGACATTGACATCAAACAATGTGGCCATCGCCTTCTGCGTGGCCCAGATGTTCTCGTCCTTGTAGTACACCTCAACACCTTGCTCTTTTGCCTCTGCCTGAAAAATCAGGAACTCAGCCGTACTGTTTCTTATTTCTCTTCGCTTTGCCATTATTAAATTTGCCCATCTATTGTTCGTGGCTTTTGATAGCTCATATATGAAATGGTGACCCGCCAGCAGATCTACGGGATGCCGACGGGTTCTGTTATCGCTTGATTCGGACTGTCTTATCCGAGAATCTTCATACTTTCG
>CAJONO010000065.1 GCA_905235905.1 uncultured Prevotella sp. | reverse complement strand
CCTTGATTTCTAACTTTTCGGGGCAATTTGTGTAAGTTTTTATCTCGACTGGCTTATAATCTCAGAAATTTTATATAAATTTGCAGTCAAAATAGAGGTTAATCCATTGACTCATGGAATATCGGATGTAGAGTCACGATAAATGAATAACAAATTTACTGTGTCACAAATACTCTCCAACTACCATCTTTTTCTCCTCGTTCTACATATTTTTTCTGAATCAGTTGATCAAGGAGTTTTTGAATGGCCGCGATGCTGATACCCGTTATTTCTCTCATATCTGCAAGCGTCAGTGTAGGCTCCGTGCGCATAGCATTCAGAATTTTCGTATAGTTTGGCGTTCGGAAGGCAATCCGTTCTCCATCATACCACCAAACATTCTCATCTTTTTCGCTCACAAACAGCACATCATTATATATCTCTGTAGCCACTAACTCATTGAAATCATCTTCAATCCCACGTTGCTTGCAGTCATTTCCTCTACGTCGTGTATGTCGGCTTCGCCTATTACTTTGCCAAAGAGCAACAGAATTTCGGTCTGACCATAGGTGAGTGTATTGCCCTCGATATGGTTGCTGTTGTAGTTGAAGTCCACAGTAAAGCGACGGCTCAACCTCTCCCTATCTTTTTCTGACAGTGGCTGAAGAGCCTGCCACGCTGCTAACGCCTTTTTAATATTCAAATACTTCATGCGGTGTTACTATTTGAAATGACGATGCGAATTTACAAAAATATTCCTGAAATGGTTGTAACCCTACAACCTTTTTACAAACATTCAACCATTTGTCACCTCTTTGGCTATAAAAAAAGCTATCGAACATAACGGTGTTCCTGTTGTCATAACATGTTATCCTGAAATCTTTGTTACCTATGAGGTTTTTGCGCCGAAAAAAATGGTTTCTTTCGTTTTTGTGCTCGAATCAGACAATGCACCTGACGGGGAAAAAGATGCCTGCAAACAGGGAAAAAGGTACTTGGAAACAGGGAGGATGATACGCTCTTTCACATTGTCATCGCCCGCCCGCACAAATAAGGGCGAGCGCCCTTACATCTTGGAACGCCCGCCCTTTTATGCTGGAGCGGTCGGTCGGAACCGGGTTTTATTCCGTAGAACTGTTTTTAACTGGTGATGGATTGGAACTGGTTGCAGGGTTCTTTGGAAAGTAGAGCCAGCGGCGGCTTTCACGGACCTTCCACAAGCGTGGATGTTCGCCCTTACAGAGGCTGTCGAGATAAGTCTTGGCAGAATCGCGTTTCAGGCCGCTGTATATCATAAACTCTGGAATGGTAGTGTAGCCCAGCTTCATGCTGCGGCGCAAAGCCTCGTCCATTGCCTGATGGTCGTACATCTGGCTGTTGCCGACGGATGCCTAGCTCTTGCGGTAGCCCTCGCAATTGTTGCCACCCTCCCTGACGAACTCCTTGGCAGGAATAAACTCTATTTCGGCATAACGGACATCCCGCCCGCGAATGGTCTTGGGGTCGGTATGCTCGCCCAGCAGTTTCAGTTTGGGCGCAAACGAGCCGATGGGCGTCTCCACCCGATAGCCGTCAGACAGCCAGAGACCCACAACGTCCTTTACCACGTCAAACACCATTTGCAACTCGCCTGTACGCAGGCTACGATAATTCGTGCAGAAGCTATCCAGTTCCTTGAACGTCTTCTTGCGTCCTTTTGCAGGGCGTACATAGAGCAAGGGCTTGCCATCCTCGCCCTTCGTGGGGCGAGGATGTATCTCAAATTCTATTCCGTCAGTCTTACGTGGCATCGCGATATTTCTTCTTTATGCTGCAAAAATATTTATGTTAAATCATGCAGGTGCGCCATCATTTGCGGACTTTAGTTACTTGACAATTTCATCGATAGGCTTACGGCTCTTTGGCTTCATTTCATCAGCAGCATAGCCCAATGGTATGATAACGGCAGGCTCTTCATTCTCAGACAGGCCAAACAGTTCTTTGCAGAGGTTAGCGTCAAAGTTGCACACCCAGCAGGTGGCCAGTCCTTGCTCCGTTGCTGCCAGACAAAGATGTTCAACTGCAATGGCAATGTCTATATCGCCATGATGTTTGCCATCGCTTCTTACCCATTCTTCATCGTGCAGGATGGAGGCAATGACGTACATCGGGGCCGTCTTGAACCAGTCACGGTTATAGCACTGCTGCAGCCTTGCCTTTTCATCCTCGTTGCTGACAATGTGGAACAACCAGGGCTGCTTGTTCACTGCTGAAGGTGCATAGCGAACACACTCCATGACGTAGTTGAGCTTTTCTTGTTCAACACTTGTAGGCTGATAATTCCTACAACTATATCTCGCTTTAACTAATTCTATTAAGTTCATAGTTCTATTCTCCAATTATTGTTACTACTAATTCTCTTGCACAACCGTAATTCCTTTATTCACAAAAGTAGATTCCCTGCCAGTTTTCCATGTCTGCCTTTTAGGGGTTACACATTATAGATTATTCGCATTATACTGCCTCGTGGGCATAGTTCTGATAGTTACCTAAGATCTGCTCAATATGTATGACTTCAGGGCAGGAGTCCCATGTTACGCCACCCCCCATCAAATACCAGTTCTCACGTTCTTTTACAGATAACCTCTTGAGTGAAGGAAAGGCAGAAATGGGCATCATTACAGAACGGCCATCCTGCAAATCAACCTGAAACTTTCCACGTTTAGGAAATGACAGGCGCTTAATCTTTGGCGTTACATCCCAGTATCCTTCTTTTTTATACATAACTTACTTCTTTTTTGTTTCCTTTACAATAATCATTCTAACGCGTTTGCCTTGCTTGAAGAGAGTCCATTGCTGGAGCAACTTATCCTGATATTCACTGGCTATTGCCAGGACTTCTTTTGCTTGAGAGTCAGTCAAGTCACCTTTGTCGGCCAACTCAATCACAGGTTCCAACCATATCTTGCACAACCGTTCCGTACCACGTTTACCCACATGTACATGAGCACGATTCTCATGATAGCTTTATTTCTATCTTTCTGTTAGTAAAGAGAAAACTCTAAGCTGTCATTGTCTGTGTACTCATTGTCTGGCTATTGCTATTTCACTGTGCAAATATACATATTTATTCCTAAATCCCAAAGAAAAGAGACAAAAACTTTGAGATTTTTCGAGTAACGCCTTCATTGGTTTCTTGGAGAAGGCAGATATAAATCTGACTATACTACAAAAAGGGATGCCGATAGGGAGAACGGTATTTTTCCGTAGGGAACGGACTTGGAGTCCGTAATTTTCCGAAACTCGAGTATATTATATCCGATGAAAGTATATCCATCACAAAGTTGCAAAAAGTTTGTCTGTTTTACAATTATTTTTGCCTCTTTTTGCAAAAATGCCGAATATATTGTTTAATTTTGCACCATGATTTCTTCAAGGCTCCTATTGATGACGATGATGGCCGCTATGCTCATTGCCTGCAATGGCGGGCAATATCGTGCGCACTATGAGGCAGGGACCGACTATATCGAGGCCCGGCAGACGGCGGAGGCCATGCGCGAGTTCCGGCTTGTAGCCGAGGGCAGCGATGTCCATTATGCCATGCTGGCCCACGGCAGGTTGGGCCATCTCTACATGCGGCAGAACGACTTGGCGCAGGCCGAAGCGCATTTCCGTGAGAGTTACCGTCTGGCCCAGACACTGGCCGACACAGCACAGATGGTGTTGGCCCGCCGCGACGAGGCCCGCCTTCTCCGCGCTAACGGCAATGCTGCCGAGGCTCGTCGCCTTTTCGTCCAGGCCGACAGTCTGATTCAGGCATCCCGTGCCGATAGCCTGTGCACTCAGGTTTACCCTGAGTGGATATCTCTTCTTATCGCTTTAGGCGAAGATGCCGATGCCCGTCGGTTGTTGCAGCGCATGCCCGTCGACCGCCGTTCTGGTCCCGCCTGCCTGGTAGCGGGTAGGCTTTATCTGCAATTGGAGCAGGCCGATTCGGCTCGTTACTATTTCGAGCAGTGCATGGCTACCGCCCACACCGAGGCCCGTGCGTCGGCCTCGATGTTTTTGGCCGAAATGGCTGGCGACGAAGAGCAGTGGATGACGGCATACGCCCAGGCTATGGAGTGTGCTGTGCTTGTCGACTCGGCCAAGCAGCAAATGCAGACGGAGAACGCCCATCTCATCGAGTCGCTGGCCGGTCAGTTGACTGTGGAGCGCCAGAACCGTCGCTTACAGTTAGGCATTGCCGTTGTCGTTGTCTTGGCCACGGTGTTAGTGTCGGCCTTGCTGCTTTACGTGCGCCGTCGCATCGACCAGCTGAAGCACGAACACGAGGAGCAGTTGAGAGTGCGCCGACGGGAAGCCCGCAACAGGCAGGAGCACCTCACGGAGCTGTTCCGTAACACCTCCCTCTACCGCCAGATCATTGAGCACGAGAGCATTGACGAGGAGCAGTGGCAGCAGATTGGGACTCTTCTCGACGAGCATGCCGACAGTTTCACTGCCCGTTTGCTGGAGTTCTATCCTAAGATGAAGCCTCAGGAGGTGCAGATGTGCCAGTTGGTGAAGCTGGAACTGACCAACCAACAGATAGCCGCCATCCTCTGCCGGACGCAGCAGGCCATTACCAACTCGCGCAAGCGTCTCTTTCAGAAGATGTTCGATCGCGAAGGAACGGCCGACGAGCTGAACAGGTTCATTCGTTTGTTTCCTGAAGCGACTCCGTCATCTGCCGGGAAAAATGGAGTGTGAAGTAGTTGTGAAGCGATTGTGAAGTGTTTGTGAAGTGCATCATGCGGCATTTTCAGTCCGTTATGCCTATCTTTGCAGCAGAATTCAAATCAACAAAAAACAGAAATGAGTATGAAACGATTCATGTTTTTATCAGTTTTAAGTATCATGGCTATCGCGGCGATGGCTCAGGAAGATACTGTTCTGCTCTCCCGACAGGAGAATTTCGAACGTTTTGCCAATCAGTTCCCACAGGAGCGTGTCTACGTTCACTTCGACAACACTTCTTATTATAAGGGTGAGAACATCTGGTACAAGGCCTACGTGGTGCGCGACGACAACCTGCACCACACCAATCTGAGCCGCATTCTCTATGTAGAGCTGCTCAACCCCATCGGCTATCCCGTTGAGACACAGAAGCTCGCCATAGAGAATGGCCAGGCCCACGGCTCGTTCCATTTGAAGGACACCCTGAATGCTGGCTTCTATGAGGTACGCGCCTACACCCAATGGATGCTCAACTTCACCACTGGCGACCCGCACGGCTGGCGGCGCATGCACTCGAAGGAGGCCAAACGGCAATGGGGCGACCGCGTATTGCGCTACATGCAGGGCAATGCGGGTGTGTTCAGCCGTGTGTTTCCCATCTATGAGAAGGTGGACAGCGGCAAGTACTACATACGGCGCTCGCCCACGCTGCCCAAGGCCACGGCCTCACTGGCCACACCCGTCAAGGACAAACTGAAGATTTCCTTCTACCCCGAAGGCGGCAATCTGATTCGTGACGTAGAGGGGCGCATAGCCTTTCAGGCCCGCGATGGCGAGGGACGTACGCTTAACGTGGCCGGAGCCTTGATGCGCAAGGGCGACAGCATAGGCTATTTCAAGACCGACTATGCCGGGCGCGGCCTTTTCTCCGTAACCCCCGACTCGCTCGACTCAGAGGAGTTTACCGACAACCTGAAGCTGAAACTGACCTATCAGGGCAAGGATTACCAGTTCAGTCTGCCAAAGCCCAAGAAGCGCGGCTATGCCCTCAGCGTCCTGTCGGCTGGCGACCAGCTCCGCGCCATCATCGCCCGTAACAAGCGCACTCAAGGACAACAATTAGGACTCAGCGTCACCTCACGAGGACGCACCTATTACTATAGTGAGATTGACTTGCAGAAAAACATGAAGGCGGTGGCCATGATCGACAAGAAGTCGCTGCAGACAGGTGTCAACATCGTGACCCTCTTCACGCAGGAGGGGAAGGTGCTGGCCCAGCGCATGGTCTTTGTCAACAATCACGACATGGAGGGCTACAGGCTGAAGTTGGGAGGTCAGCGCCCTGAACTGACCGGCGACGAGGATTCGGCTTCGCTGACTCCCTACCAGAAGATAACGTTCGACTATCAGCTTGTCGACAAGGCTGGACAGCCCGTAAAAGCCGTCCACGACTTCTCGATTGCCGTAACCGACCGTGAGAGCCGCGAAGAGACCTATGACGACAACACCATTCTCTCCTACCTGCTGCTCTCTTCGGAAGTGAAAGGATTCATCCCCCATCCCCAGTATTTCTTCGAGGCCGATGACGACGAGCACCGGCAGGCCCTCGACCAGCTGCTCATGGTACAAGGCTGGACGCGCTACGACTATGAGCAGATGATGAGCGACAAGCCATACGAGCCCATGCTGGCCATAGAGCGCGGACTAACCTTCTCAGGTCGCATCTGGGACGACAACGACTATGGCCAGAAAGCCTTCTGGAAGACTCAGAAGAACAAGCCCTACTGGGTCTACTCCGAACTCTACATCGACGGCGACACCGTCCTGACCGACCATTCGCTCGACAGTTTCCTCTATCCCCCAACCATGTTTACTGAGGGGGGCAAGGCTCCGCAGATTATCATGACGGGCGAGAACAAGATTGACTCCATGGGCTTTTTCCGGCTCAACATGCTTCCCTTCTATGGCAAGGGGCGCATCGCCCTGATGCTCAACAAGAAGAGCATCGAAGAGCTGGGTGAGACCAAGGGCGGCGTCAACGGCCACAACTTCCGTTGGAACAGCATCAGACGCCCTGCATTTCTCTTGGGCAAGCGCATCGAGCCGCTCAACCAGTTCTCGCCACTGCCCAAGAACTACGACTACTATGAGACGACCGCCCTCTACGACCCCATCGAGCGCGACATGTTCCGCTATGGCTTCATGGTCATGCCCAAGAACAACGGCAGTCAAAAGGCCCGCTACGACAAGAAGAGCGACAGCTATGTGCTGCCCGATGTGAAGAAGCTGAAGAAGCGCCATTGGAGCGACTTCCGTGACGTGGCTCCGGTATGTGTGATGAACGTAAAGGAACTGATGGCCTGGCTCTCCAACATCTTTGGCGACATTCAGGACTTCAGGTATCGCACACCCAGTCCATACGGAGACAGCGGTGCTCCCATCGAAGCACACACGAACTTCATTACCCGTATGGTACTGGAAGATGCATCCTGGCTCGACTCCGAGCAGGGCAGGGAGCGCCACGCCATCGAGATGAGCCAAATCAGCAGCCGTGTTACAGAGCTCACAAGAATGGTAGGCCATCACATCGACGAGCAGCCCATTTTCGCCAATCTTTCGGAGATGCTTTATCTCTTCGGACTCGACGGACAAAACATTCATTATGTGAACGCCGGAGTCACGGGCGGACAGCCTCATTACACCACCGCTACCGGCACCGACAGCCTGCTGCCGCCGGGCTTGCGCTTCTTCCCCATCAACGAGAACTTCAAAGAATTGCGCCTCTACGCCGACTGCGACAACCGCAAGCTCACACACCAGCGGGGACGCTACCATGAGGCACTTGAGGAATTCAACTCCAGTAATCCCTATAAGTTCGATGCACCGCTCACGTCGATCATCAACTTCGTTACCGACGACACCTACGACAACTCGCACCCGCTGCCCGACTTCTTAGGCTTCCGCATCAATTTCCAGGGACTGACGCAGCCCGCAGAGTTCTTCAGCCCCGACTACGACTGGGAGCCAGAGCCCGAAGAAACCGACTATCGCCGCACCGTCTACTGGAACCCGCAGGTATCTACCGACAGCGAGGGGCGCGCACGTATTGAGTTCTACAACAACGGCTTCAGCAAGAAACTGGCCGTCTCGGCAGAGGGCATCACTGCCGACGGCCTGCCCATACAATGACTCTGTCCCTATGAAACGAACTCACAGATACATCCTACTGACGGCTTTGGCCCTCGTCCTTTGTCAGCTGTCGTCTTGCCCCGCCACGGCGCAGACGGTGAACTGCCAGACGGCGGTCAGCGACTCGGTGTTCCTGAACGTCGTGCTGACATATATCCTCGACAAGAAGCCCCGGCTGACGCTCGACAAGGCCTATATGACCAAGCGGCGAAGGCTGAAGCGGGAGGCTGTCGAATGCAGGCGCATGAACTACAAATTCGAGAAGAATGCCGAGGCTGTAGCCTTCACTTTCTCGTTCGGCTTTGCCTATGAGAAGCGGAGCTACCGTGTGCAGGGCCGCTATGCCGAGACAGTCGAGGGCAGGCCGGAGTGCGTCGTGCGATGTGTGCCTTCGCGCCTCAGTGACAAGACCCTTCGCGAAAGCGAATACCAATATTGACCCCCTATGAAACGCAAAACGATGAGAGGCAAAGCCTGCTGGGCAGGGCGTGTCAGGGCAGCAGTCCTGTTGCTTCTGCTGTGCCTGTGCTCGTTCGGCCCCGCAGGGGCACAGCGGTTCACGGCAACCGTTGTCGATGCCGGTAGCCGCGAGACGCTGCCCTTTGCCAGCGTCTATGTCAATGGCCGCACAGCCACCATCACCAATCTCGAAGGCGCGTTTTCCATTGAGTGCGACTCTGCCGACGTGCTGCGCATCAGCTATGTGGGCTATAAGACGGCCTACGTCCGAGCCGACCGCATGGGGCATGTCGTTGCGCTGAGTGCCAACGAGACGCTTCTGCAGGAGGTGGTCGTCGTGCCCATTGCCCCCATGATCAACAAGATTACCAAGGAAACCCTGCGCCAGCTGCGCAACTACAGCCACAAGAAGAGCGAGTTCTACTACCGTCAGACGGCTTTCTCCGACTCCACTTGCTACGAGTTTGCCGAGTCCTTCCTTACCGGTTGTCCCGCCGTCACCCTCAGCAAGTTGCGACTGCTCACGGGCCGCTATGCCGGCTTGCAGCCCGACAGTCTGAACTTCTATAACTACTTCGGCAACTTCTACACATTCTCGCAGGTAGAGGTGGCGGCCAACTACGTCAACCCTCGTACCATCGACGATGTTGTGCCGCTATTCCGTAATTACGACAAATACTACGACGTGTACTATCATGTGATAGCTGAGGACGATGGGCGCGTGTTTGTCATCCGTTTCGAGCCCAAGCCCGAATCTCTGGAGAAGAACTATTCTATGCTGGCCGCCACGCTCTATGTCGACGAAAAGACGCTCCACCTGCGCCGCATTGTGGGCGAGGGGCGCAACTACTGGATAGTGACGCGGCAGAAGACCGAAGGCTTCGCCCCCATTCTGGGAAAATATGAGAAGTATGTCAAAAACAGGATACTCACCTCGACGCACTTCGACGTACACCTGAACGACACACGGGGCTTCTCCGAGGTGCGGTCGGTCTATGTAGAGGATGTGCATCAGGAGTACGGCGTCGACAGCTTGATGCCGCCGAAGACCGTCACCACGCGCTCGTTGCTCTTCAATCTTGGCACCGAGAAAGAAGCAAGGAAACGCAACATCTTCCAGCGCATAGGCGATTTCCTCAAGGAGCAGACGCAAGTAAGGCAAAAAGGCGAGTCGCTCAACTTCAACAACAAGCTGCATGAGAAGATTGATAGTCAGGGCTACGACCCGGAGTTCTGGAACAAGAACGAGATTGTGCGCCGCACACCCATTGAGCAGGAAGTGCTCGAACTGTTCCAGCAGAAGAACCTCTTCGGCCTGATGGAGGAATAGGCAATTTTCTCTCGTTCCCCCCAGAAAACCTTCGTCGGTCTGGTGTCTGAAAAAGAACTCCTGACATTAGTGCTGCTTTGCACTCAATGTCAGGAGTTCCCTTTGCAACGAACCGTGTCTGTACCTAACGATTCTCGTCAAACTGATATGATCTTGTCGTCGTCTGCCGTGGCCCACGACATGAACGCCACGTCAAATGCCTTCTGGCACTGGGTGCTACAGTTCTTGCTGAAAGCATTACTCAGTCCGAGCACCCTGG
>CAJONO010000064.1 GCA_905235905.1 uncultured Prevotella sp. | reverse complement strand
CGTATTTTTCGGCAGAATTTTCAAATTATTCCATGTTTTTCTTTGTTTGTTTCCTTTTTTTCGTATCTTTGCCCCATCGCTTGTTAGTCCAATAGTGGGTGACGGGCGGTCTTATATATGAAAATTGTAATCGTTTGATTTTGAAAAAAGAGGGGGTGCAGAAAAGTTTGTGTCGCTGTGCAGGGAAACAACTATAGGGCGAGCAGGCCTTCGGGCAGGTGGACGGTGATGCATCGCTTGTCCTTGTCTATATGGGCGATGAGGTCGTCGTTGGCGGGGATGAGCGTACCGTTCTCCAGCTCAAACAGGATGTTGGCCGTCTGGTCGTTGATGGCAGCGATGGTTCCAATGTTCTTGCCATCGGCAGCATCAATGATGTTGAAGCCTATGAGCATATTGAGCGAAAAAGGCGCGTCGTCGTCGGTGAGAGCGTAAGGGAAGTAGACGTCGGTGCCCGTCAGTTCGCGGGCTCGGTCTTGGGTATCCACGCCATCTAATTTCAGAATTGCGTTGCTGTCGCTGCGGAAACGGTATTCCTCAATGAAGAACGGCACGAGAATGCCATCGAGGTCGAGCACAAGATAGTCGGCATCGGTGCGGTCGAACACGTCGTCGTCGAAAAGGAAGTTCAGTTCTCCGTGTATTCCGTGGGCCTTGCCTAAACGGCCTATTCTGTAGCACCCCACGCAACCCACCCCCTGCCCCTCCCGAGGGGAGGGGAGTGTATATAGTTTTGCTGATTCTTGTTTCTCGTCCATTTTGTTTTCTCTTCTTTTCATTACTCACCTCTCAAACCCACCCCCAGCCCCTCCCGAGGGGAGGGGAATTTGGTTACTTTTGTCATCACTTTATTCAGCGGAAGGACTATATAAGCTCCCCTCCCCTCGGGAGGGGTTGGGGGTGGGTTGCGTGGGTTTGAGAGTTGGGTTTTTATTCCCTCCTTATCTTTGCCCCGAGGGCATTCAGGCGGTTTTCTATGTCCTCGTAGCCGCGGTCTATCTGCTCGATGTTGTCAATGCGGCTGCGACCGTTGGCACTCATGGCGGCGATGAGAAGGGCAATGCCGGCACGGATGTCGGGACTCGACATGCGGCCGCCGCGTAGCTGAATCTTGCGGTCGTGACCCACGACGACGGCGCGGTGGGGGTCGCAAAGGATAATCTGGGCACCCATGTCGATGAGTTTGTCGACGAAGAACAGGCGGCTCTCGAACATCTTTTGGTGGAAGAGCACGGAGCCGCGGGCCTGGGTGGCCACGGTGATGAGTACGGAGAGCAGGTCGGGGGTGAGTCCTGGCCAGGGGGCGTCGGCCAGGGTCATGATGGTGCCGTCGATGAACGACTGTATCTCGTAGTGACGCTGACGGGGAATGTAGAGGTCGTCGCCCTCTACCTTGATCTTGATACCCATACGGCGGAAGGCATCGGGGATGATGCCGAGGTTGCTTACCGAGACATCCTTGATGCGCAGGCCGTCGCCCACCATAGCGGCCATGCCGATGAACGAGCCTACTTCGATCATGTCGGGCAGCAGGCGGTGGTCGGTGCCATGCAGCTCGCTGACGCCCTGAATGTGGAGGAGGTTCGACCCGATGCCCGAAATGCGGGCACCCATGCGGTTGAGCATGTGGCAGAGTTGCTGGACGTAAGGTTCGCAGGCGGCATTGTAGATGGTTGTTGTGCCTTGGGCCATGACGGCGGCCATGACGATGTTGGCGGTGCCGGTGACCGATGCTTCGTCGAGAAGCATGTAGGTGCCCCGGAGGGTGTTGGAGGGGAGGGAGGATGCCGTCTTGAAAGACGACCCACAGGGACAGGCGGACGACTCGTTGGGACTGGCTGAGATCTCATAGACCTGACGGCTCTCGATGTGGCGGAACTTGGCACCGAGCTTCTCGAAGCCCAGGAAGTGGGTGTCGAGACGCCGACGGCCAATCTTGTCGCCACCGGGCTTGGTGATGACAGCTTTTCCCGTACGGGCCAGCAGCGGACCAATCATCATGACCGAGCCACGCAATTGGGCGCACTTGTGAACAAACTCGTCGCTCTGAAGATAGGCAAGGTTGAGCGAGTCGGCCTGAAAGGCGTAGGTGTTTGCCGACCCTTTGAGCGGTTCGGCCTTCACGCCAATATCCCGCAGTAGCTGAATGATGTTGTTGACATCGCGAATGTTGGGAATGTTGCTGATGGTAACCCGCTGGCTTGTGAGCAGGGTGGCACAAATCACCTGTAGGGCCTCGTTCTTGGCACCCTGTGGGGTGATGGTCCCGCTCAAAGCGTGTCCGCCTTCGATGATAAATGCTGCCATTTGCTTTTATCTTTTCTTTTTGCCTCCTGCCTTTTTCGGCTCGGTAGCCGAGGTAACACGTTCGAACTTGAACGTATTCACATCGAGCTGAATGGCTCCGTCGGTGAAGCGGGCAATGTCGTCAATCACTTTCTCGTCGTCGATGGAGCCATGTCCCCACTGCATAAGGTCGCGTTTCATCTGGTTGGCTGCCAGTCTTGCCAACTCGTCGCGCTGAGGACCGGCAGGCATGGTCTTGAGCTTCTCCATCAGCTCTTCTACCAGCCGTCCGTAGAACCGCAGGCGGATGTCGTTTTGCGGAACTTTCATGGGTTGGGGCTTGGCATGTATTTTCTCTGCTTCGCTTACGTCATAGGGCCAGTCGATGTCGAGTTGCTTGCGGCTCATCAGATAGAGATGATCCCAGAGCGTCTGTTCGTAGTTGGCGTTCTCACGTATTTGCGGCACCTTGCCCAGCATCTGCTTGATAATGGTCTTGGCACACTCCGTTCGCTCTTCTTTCGTGGGAAGACCGATGGCATAGTCGACCATTTTCTGAATCTCGCGTCCGTATTCGGGCATCAGCAGCGTCTCACGCAGGGTGTTGTAGTCTAATCCTTGTATGTTCACCTTTGTAATATTTTCGATTTACTTATTTTCGATTTACTTATTTTCGATTTACAATTTGCCATGTAGGAGGTCTTTCGAGACTTTAGCCACATAGTCCTTCAGGTAGAAAGGCTCAAAGTAGGCCACGTCTTCTGTCTGTTCGTTCAGTAGCCGACGCTCGGCCAATGGTTGCATCCATCGGGCTAGAGGTTCAATACCGTCAATATAGTGAGCGTTGGGATGATTGATGGTATCCATGCACTTTTTGGCTCCGTTGCCAAAGAAATAGACGGGATGCCGGTCGAGCCAAGGAAGATAGGTCTCGGCACTGACGACGTCGGCACACACCTGGCGTACGGGGTGGAGGGCACGGTCGTAGAGACCTGCATAGACCTCCATGCGGCGGGCATCGAGCATAGGGCAGAGCAGGGCGTCGTCGTCGACAGCGTTTTCACTTAGCAATACTGGCACACAGAGCAGTTCGAGCGTTGGCACGGCAATGAGCTTGAGGTCACGGCCATAGCAGATGCCCTTGGCCATTGAGACGCCTATGCGCAAGCCAGTATAGGAGCCGGGGCCACAACTGACGGCCACGGCATCGAAGGGAATGGCATGACTGTCGGTGAACGACATGGCTTCGTCGACCATCGAGCCGAGCTGTTCTGCGGCACTCCCCTTCGCCTCTGTGTGCTTCTCCTCATGGTAGATGACCTGTGAATCTTCGCTCACGGCCACCGAACACACCGAGGTGCTGGTCTCAAGATGTAATATGCACGACACAGTGATTTTCGATTTACGGATTTTCGATTTACTTATTTTCGATTTTGTGTGCAAAAATACATAATTTTCCGCACTTATCCTTTGATTTATAAGAAATTAACTTCTAATTGCCAACATAGAGCACTTTGTCGTGGTCGGCACGGGTCTCATCGTAGGTTATTCCGTAGCGCATGAGCGCCTCGCCTTTGTCGCCGTCGACGATGGCTCCTGTCTCTAAGTCGTACGTGCGCTTACACTTGGAGCACTCCACATGTTGCGCATTGTAGGCCCATCTGAGCGTTTGAATCGTAGGACAGTTCGGACAGGTGCGGTCGTAGGCGCGTGGACCGTTGAAGTATGTGCAGCCTATAATGAGTCCGATGTCGTTTCGGGCACCCATGACATAGCGGCAGCTTTTCTCTCTTGCGGTGGTGATGTCGTGGATTTCTTGCTGCGATGTCGAAGACCCGCTTTGTATGTAGACATGGCGGTTGTTGTTGGTGAGCACATTCTCTGTGTAGGCATAGACCCACATGCCCGGTGTCTTGTAGGCAGCAAAAAGAATGCTTGTGGGATGTTCCAGATAGAAGAAAAAGAAGCATCGGCCAGGATACCTACGGCTTATCCAGTCATCGACATTGTCGCAGGAGGACAGCAGAACCGTCGAGAATAGGACAATTGTGAGGAATATCTTTTGCATGACGGATTGACATTTTTGTGGGTTTACTGCGCGAGCAGGCTTTTCTCGGCCTCCTCGGCCCGTTCAAAGGCGAAACCTTTGAGCACACTATCCATCAGCTCGCAGATGCGGTCGTTGCAGAGGTTGCCTATCGAGCCTTCGTGGGTGTGGTGTATATCCTTGCAGGGCGTGAAGTGGCCTGCCTCGATGTCGAGCCCCACCTTTTTGTAGGCATCGCGGAAGGGCAAACCTTCCGCCGCGAGACGATTGACCTCTTCGACCGAGAACATCGGGTCGTAGCGGGGGTCGTCCAAAATGCGGTCGTTCACCTCAATTTTATTAATAATATAGGCCGTCATACGCAGACAGTCGCGCAGCTCGTCGAAGGCGGGCAGGAACACTTCCTTGATGATCTGCAAGTCGCGGAAGTATCCGCACGGCAGGTTGTTCATCATCAGCGTAATCTGCTGAGGCAGTGCCTGTAGCTTGTTCGACTTCGAGCGGATAAGTTCGAACACGTCGGGGTTCTTCTTGTGGGGCATGATGCTCGAACCGGTCGTACATTCCTTTGGCAGCTTCACGAACCCGAAGTTCTGCGAGTTGAACAGACAGGCATCCATGGCCAGCTTGGCCATCGTTCCGGCGATGGTGGCGATGGCGAAGCCGACGTTGCGCTCCATCTTTCCGCGCCCCATCTGGGCATAGACCACGTTATAGTCCATCGAGTCGAAGCCCAGCAGGTCGGTGGTCATCTGGCGGTTCAGGGGAAACGACGAGCCATAGCCGGCGGCAGAGCCTAAGGGGTTACGGTTTGTCATCTTGTAGGCGGCCTGCAAGAACAGCATGTCGTCGGCCAGACTCTCAGCATACGCACCGAACCACAGGCCGAAACTGCTGGGCATGGCCACCTGAAGATGGGTGTAGCCGGGCATGAGCACGTCACGGTACTGGTTGCTCTTGGCGATGAGCTGGTCGAAAAGGTCCTTCACGTCGTCGGCCACCAAGCGCAACTGATGCCTTGTAAAGAGTTTCAGGTCGACGAGCACTTGGTCGTTGCGCGAGCGGCCCGAGTGTATCTTCTTGCCCATGTCGCCCAGCTTGCGGGTGAGCATCAGCTCTACTTGCGAGTGAACATCCTCGATGCCCTCCTCAATGACAAACTCGCCCTGCTGCGTCAGGGCGTAGATGTTGCGCAGCTCTTTCAGCAGCACGGGCAACTCGTCCTTGCCAAGCAGTCCGATGCTCTCCAACATGGTGATGTGGGCCATCGAACCCAGTACATCGTAAGGGGCCAGATAGAGGTCCATTTCGCGGTCGCGGCCGACAGTGAAACGGTCTATCTCGGCGTTGATCTCATAGTTTTTCTCCCAGAGTTTTTGTGCCATCTTTTTTGTTGTTGTTTCGATGTTTCGACATTTCGATATCTCGACATTTCGATATCTCGACATCCCGATTGTTATAAATAGGGAACCATTGCCAGCGCGTCGGCGATCTTCTCCACGCCGTCCTGCAACGGGCCGGCCACCATGCCCTTGAGCATGAAGGGAATGTCGGCCTTGACGGTCACTTTCATCTTGGAGGTCTCTGCCGTTACAGGGAGCACCTGAATCCAGAGATTGAAAGGCATGGGCGATTCAACACTCTCGAACTTTACACACTTGGGCTCTTCGCGCTCAACGATGCGCAGGGTGATTCTACCCACAGGAGCCACGCTTACCGACACGGTGTCCTGGTCGAACGAGAAGTCTTGAAGTTTGTCTTCGGGCACAAGATTGCGCACTCGCTCCAGATTCGTCAGGTCGCTCAGATTCTTGTAGACGGCCTCCTGAGCATAAGGCACTTGCTTGATTGAGCTTTCGAATTTTGTCATAGAGAACCCACCCCCAACCCCTCCCGAGGGGAGGGGAGCTTGGTTACTTCTGTGGGGGTGATTACCAAATTGTTAATATTATGATCGTTGATGCTTAAATAGAGTCGTTCAGTCAGGAGTCTATTCAGACACCCTTTCCCTCGGAAGGGGTTGGGTGTCCCCAGTGGGCTGGGTCTTTCCGCCACTCGACCAGCACTTGCTTGTCTTCCTCCTTGATATATCCCGTCTCGGCGGCCTGCTCTAAGACGGCATTGTAGTCGCTGAGCGTCACTAAGCGTATGCCAGCCTCGCGGAAGGCCTCTTCGGCCACGGGGAAACCGTAGGTAAACGAGGCCACCATGCCTATTACCTCCACGCCGTATTCGCGCAGGGCCTGGACGGCCTTCAGCGACGAGCCGCCCGTGGAGATAAGATCCTCGACCACAATGACCTTGGCACCTTTCTGCAGTTGGCCCTCCACCTGGTTGCCCATGCCGTGGTCTTTCGGCTTTGGTCGCACGTAGGCATAGGGCAGTCCCAGTTCGTCAGCCACCAGTGCCCCCTGGGCTATAGCTCCCGTTGCCACGCCAGCTACGGCCTCTGCCTCAGGGAACTGCTCCTGGATAATGTGACACAGCTCCAACTTCACAAACGAGCGCACGTCGCTGTAGCCAAGCGTCTTGCGGTTGTCGGTATAAATGGGCGACTTCCAGCCTGATGCCCATGTGAAGGGGTCGTTGGGTTGTAGCTTGATGGCCTGGATGTCCATCAGCTTCTGAGCGAAAATCTTCTTTACAGTGTTCATGTTCCTATCGTGTTGAATTGTTTTTGGTCTGCAAAAATAAGCATTTTTTTCGTTTTGTGCAACGTTTTATCGTATGTTAACGCTTACGGCTTCGTAAAGCCCAGTGAGAGTACGCTTATTTTCACGTCGTCGGCCTTCATCAACTGTTGGGCACAGGCAATGACAGTGCTGCCTGTTGTAACGACATCGTCAATGAGCAGCAGGTGCTTGTGGGCTATCGTTTCGCCGTGGGTCAGGCGGAAAGCGTTTTCGACGTTCTCCCTGCGTTGTAAGATGTTCAGGCGGGTCTGGCTAATAGAGAAACTGTCGCGCTTCAACACCTTATTATATATAGGGATGCCAGTTTCCTTGCCAATGCCGACTGCTATTTCCTCGGCCTGATTGTAGCCGCGCTGCCGTTTTCGCTTGCGGGTGAGGGGTAGGGGCACAAGACCGTTGATGTCGGTAAAGAATGAGGTGGCTTGTAGCTGACGGGCGAAGATGCGCCCCATGCTCTCTGCTGTCTCTGGCCTGCCGTAGTATTTCATGCTGTAGATTATTTCCGAGGCTTTCGACTTCGGCTCGTAGAAGAACATGGCCACGGCCTTCTCTATGGGGAAATGGCCCCAGAAGAGTTTGGTCATGTAGTTGTCGTAGGGATGATCCGGGTGGTCGGTGTATGGAAGTTCGAACATGCAGTGCGGACAGAGCACCGACTCTTCGGGCGAGAGTCGCTGACCGCAGGCCACGCAGAGTCGGGGCGACAATAGGTCGAGCAGTTTAGTCCAGAAACTCGTCTTCATCCTCGATGGTCATGCATTGGCGGATAATGTCGAAAGTGAAGCCGCGCCCCATGGCCCACTTCATCAGCTTCAGATTCTGCTCGTAGTCGTTCCTGGCCTTTACGCTCTTGCGTTTCTGCTTGAGCAAGGGTCGCAGAATAGCGATATATTCCTCGTCGTCCACCTCGTCGAGCACGGCCTTGACTGTGTCGGCATCTATGTGCTTCAGCCACAATGCCTGCTCAATCTTGCGGCGGCCCCATTGGTTGTATTGTATCTTGTCGTGGACGAAGGCCCGCGTGTAGCGCTCATCATCGACATAGTGCTCTTTCACGAGCCGCTCCATCACCTGTGCCTGCGTCTCTTCGTCGACCTCCCACTGCCGCATCTTCTCCAGCATGTCGTGCTGGCAGTGCTCGCTTCGGGCGCAGAGGGTGGCGAGCTTCATGAATACTTGGGAAGCGGATAGTTCTTTCCGTTGGGTTGTTTTCTCCATGATATGTCGGTTTTAAGGAATCGTTGTTTGCCGAACAGGTCTTCGCGCAGGGTGATGCCGCCCCAGTCGCTCTGGAACATACATTCCTCGTCGCGCAGCATGTACTGCGCAAAGCGGGGATTGATTTCGAAAAAGAGCTCGCCGAAAGGCTTCAGGGCCTTGTGGGCATATTGTGCGATGGCCCGGTAATACATCAGCGGGTCGTAGTCGGGCACGAAGAGTGCCTCTTCCGGCTCGAAGTCGAGCACGTTGCGCTCCATGGTGGCGCGTTCGCTCTCAGCGATGTAGGGTGGGTTGCTCACAATGATGTCCCAGCGGTCGCGGTCGTTGGGTGGCAGAAGCGCGTTCCTCTCCTCGAAGGTCACGCTGACGCCCAGTTGTCGGGCGTTCTCACGGGCCACGCAGAGCGCAGCCTCAGAGAGATCCCAGGCAGTGACCTGCGCGTCGGGCAGTTCGGCAGCCAGTGTGCAGGCTATGCAGCCGCTGCCGGTGCCAATGTCGAGGATGGTGAGCGGCTCGCTCCTCACCTCCTTCAGCTTGAGGCTTTCCGTGACCCACTGGCACAGCTCGAAGGTCTCAGGACGGGGAATGAGTACGCTGGGCGTGACGTGGAACTGGCGGGGGCCGAAGTCGGCCACTCCCAGCACATATTGTACTGGCTCGCCTGTGAGCAGTCGCTGCACGATGAGCTGCAGTTCCTGCTGCTGTTCAGCCGGGAGCAGTTCCATTTTTCCGCTGAGGATATCGGCCATGGATAGGTGGAAGCGCACGTCGAGCACCATGCGTGTCACAGCCTTTGCCTCGCTTTCGTCATAGATTTGCGCTAACGGGCGCCACAGTTGTTCGTAAGTCATAGCAACTGCAAATTTATATAAAATTTCTGAGATTATAAGCCAGTCGAGATAAAAACTTACACAAATTGCCCCGAAAAGTTAGAAATCAAGG
>CAJONO010000063.1 GCA_905235905.1 uncultured Prevotella sp. | reverse complement strand
CTCCTTTCTCTCTCTCCGCCCAGCGGCGCTACTGCGTGGCAACGGGCAATCGTCTGAGCCCTCAGCGGCGCTACTGCGTGGCAACAAAGGGTCGTCTGAGCCCTCAGCGGCGCTACTGCGTGGCAACAAAGGGTCGTCTGAGCCCTCAGCGGTGCTACTGCGTGGCGACAAGGGGCCGTCTGAGCGTCCAGCGGACAAAAACATGAGTAACAAACGTAATAAACAAGCAGAATTATGGCAAACAAGAATCTGACAACAAACTATCTGTCGCGTCTGTCGAACGCGCGCTCGGCTCTGCCGCTTTCATCAAGCGAAGCGACTGAAAGAAGCACGGCGTCGGATTCTTCACTGGAGACTAAGCGGAAGGCCCTCTGAACACTCTGGAATGTATAGCGGAAGTATTGGGAACAGTACTTCCGCTATTTTTATCTACGAAACTGTCACTTTGTAACAAAATGATTGCATTTTAAGGAATTATGACAACAAAACTACACAAACAGGCCACAAAATCTTTACATAATGTCACAATGCGGCGTTTTTAACAATCAAAATGCCATCATGCTTGGTGCTTTCAAGTCAAAACGTTATACCTTTGCAGCGTGAAAGTGAAAAGTGAATAGTGAAAAGTGAATAATTTGCTACCGCTCTTCAAAATTGTCAATAGTAAATTGTCAAATAGTAAATTAAAAAGCATTATGGAAGCATTAAGATTTCAGGTTGTCGGTGAGGCGTTCAAAAAGAAGCCACTCGATGTAAAAGCACCCAGTGAGAGACCATGCGAGTATTTCGGCAAGAAGGTCTTCAACCGCGAGAAGATGTACAAGTACCTGCCGAAGCAGGTCTATGAGAAGATGACTGACGTGATGGACAACGGTGCCCGTCTGGACCGTGACATCGCCGACGCAGTGGCTGCTGGCATGAAACAGTGGGCCGTAGAGAATGGTGTCACCCACTATACGCACTGGTTCCAGCCGCTGACCGAGGGAACAGCCGAGAAGCACGACTCGTTCATTGAGCACGACGGCAAGGGCGGTATGGTCGAGGAGTTTACAGGCAAATTGCTCGTTCAGCAGGAACCTGACGCTTCGTCGTTCCCCTCTGGCGGTATCCGCTCTACTTTTGAGGCTCGTGGTTACTCGGCATGGGATCCCACGTCGCCTGTCTTTATTATCGACGATACGCTGTGCATTCCTACCGTATTTATATCGTATAGTGGCGAGGCACTCGACTATAAGGCACCTCTGCTCCGGGCTCTCCATGCCGTGAACGTTGCTGCTACCGATGTGTGCCACTACTTCGACCCTGCTGTGAAGAAGGTACAGAGCAACCTCGGCTGGGAGCAAGAGTACTTCCTTGTGGATGAAGGACTCTATGCCGCCCGTCCCGACCTGCTGCTGACAGGCCGCACGCTGATGGGTCATGACTCGGCCAAGAACCAACAGATGGACGACCACTATTTTGGCGCTATCCCCGAGCGTGTCGCTGCCTTCATGCGTGACCTGGAGATTCAGGCCCTGGAACTGGGCGTGCCCTGTAAGACCCGTCATAACGAGGTGGCTCCTAACCAGTTCGAGCTGGCTCCTATCTTCGAGGAGACTAATCTGGCTGTTGACCATAACATGATGCTGATGTCGCTGATGAAGAAGGTGGCTCGTAAGCACGGTTTCCGCGTGCTGCTGCATGAAAAGCCCTTCGCAGGTATCAACGGTTCTGGCAAGCATAACAACTGGAGTCTGAGCACTGACAATGGCATCCTGCTGCATGCTCCCGGCAAGACTCCTGAGGCCAATCTTCGCTTTGCAACCTTCATCGTAGAGACGCTGATGGGTGTTTACAAGCACAACGGACTGCTGAAAGCAAGCATCATGAGTGCCACCAACGCCCATCGTCTGGGCGCTAATGAAGCACCTCCCGCCATCATCTCATCGTTCCTCGGCAAGCAGGTCAGCGAACTGCTCGACCATATCGAGACGGCCGACAAGGACTTCCTCGCCATGAGTGGCAAGCAGGGCTTGAAGATGGACATCCCTGAGATTCCCGAGCTCTTGATTGACAATACCGACCGTAACCGTACTTCTCCCTTCGCCTTCACAGGTAACCGCTTCGAGTTCCGTGCCGTCGGAAGTGAGGCCAACTGCGCCAGTGCCATGATTGCCCTGAACAGTGCTGTTGCCGAGGCTCTGGTCAGCTTCAAGAAGCGTGTGGATGCACGTATTCCTGAGTTCGAGAAGAAGCTTGCTGGTACTGAGCATAGTGCTAAGTTCCACGCCATCATCGACGTGCTGCGCGAAGACATCAAGACCTGTAAGCCCATCCGCTTCGACGGCAACGGCTACAGCGACGAGTGGGTTGCTGAGGCCGAGAAGCGCGGTCTCGACGTGGAGAAGAGTTGCCCGAAAATATTTGAGCGCTACCTCGACGAAGAGAGCATCCAGATGTTCGAGAGCCTCGGTGTGATGACCAAGAAGGAACTGGAGGCCCGCAACGAGGTGAAGTGGGAGACCTACACGAAGAAGATTCAGATTGAGGCCCGTGTGTTGGGCGACCTCTCGATGAACCACATCATCCCCGTGGCCACCACCTATCAGAGTCAGCTGTTGAAGAACGTGGAGAATATGGCATCTGTATTCCCTGTTGACAAGGCCGAGAAGCTGAACGCCCGCAACATGAAGATTATCGAAGAGATTGCCGAGCGTACCTCAGCCATCGAGAAAGGCGTAGAGGAACTCGTCAACGCCCGCAAGCTTGCCAACAAAATTGAGGATGAGCACGAGAAGGCCATTGCCTACCATGATAAGGTAGAGCCATATCTCGACACCATCCGCTATGAGATCGACAAGCTCGAACTCATCGTCGATGATGCCCTCTGGCCACTGCCAAAATACCGTGAGCTGCTATTCATAAGATAGGCAAGCCTTTTGGCTTACGCCGAAACCCCGTTTGACGGGGTTTCTCAAATGTTTGAAATTTGCAAAGGCGAAGGTAGAAACAAGCTTGCTTAAATCTGCCGAACGCAAACAAACTCGAACGTGAAAGTTTGTAGGGGATTCGAGGCTGTGATAGTCTCGAATCCCTTTCTATAGGTAAAAAACGGTGATTATCCGATAACGCATAAAATCATTCATTTCAACGTATTGACTGTGCATGAACATAAGGACAGAATAAAAAACGTGGGTGTGCTGCACATCCACGTTTGAAATAGTAGTCTTATATGTCTACTCCTTCACTAACATTGATAACAGCGTCGGTTTAGAACAGCTTGCGCAAGTCTTTCACACGCACGGCTTTCTTCTCGTCGCTGGCACCCAACGAACCTTTCTTTACAAAGTTCACCTTCGGCGTGACGAGTATCTCGTCCTTCAGCTGGTGGGTAATTTCCTTGTTCAGTGCCACCAGTGCGGGATAGTCGTCGGTGGTCAGGTCCGAGAGTTCCACGTCGACGGTCATGAAGTCGCCCTGCTCCTTGGTCTCAAGCGTGATGAGGAAGTCGGTGGATAGCTGTGGGAACTTCATCAGGATTTTCTCTATCTGTATGGGGAAGATATTCACGCCTTTCAGGATGATCATATCGTCACTACGTCCTTGCAGACGGGCCAGGCGCTTGTGGGTGCGACCACAGGGGCAGTCGCCGGAGAGAATACGTGTGAGGTCGCGGGTGCGGTAGCGTAGCAGGGGCATGCCCTCGCGATTGATGGTGGTGAGGACCAGTTCGCCCAATTCGCCGTCGGGCAGTGGCTGGAGTGTCACGGGGTCGATAATCTCGACGATGAAATAGTCTTCCCAAATGTGCAGACCGTTTTGCTCTGGGCATTCAAAGGCCACGCCGGGTCCCATCATCTCGGAGATACCGTAGGAGTTATAGGCTTTCACGCCCAGGTTCTGCTCGATGCGTTGGCGCTGCTCTTCGCTGTGTGGCTCGGCACCGATGCAGAGGATGCGTAGCTTGGTGTCCTTGCGGGGGTCGACGCCTTGCTCCTTCATCACCTCATAGACACGTGAGGCGTAGGAGGGAATGGCATGTAGCACAGTGGTTCCGAAATCCTTGATAAACTTTATTTGGCGGAGCGTGTTGCCAGCAGCAGCAGGTACGGTGAGCATGCCCACCTTCTCGGCACCATACTGGAAGCCCAGTCCGGCGGTGAACATGCCATAGCCAGCCGAGTTCTGGAATACATCGTCGGGACGGCTGCCCACCATCCACAGGCAGCGGGCTACGGCTGTGGCCCACTCTTCGAGGTCTTTCTGAGTATGCAGGACTACTGTCGGATTGCCAGTCGTGCCGCTCGAGGAGTGCAGACGGGTGCATTTCTCCAGAGGAACAGCTGCCAGACCGAATGGATAGTTTTCACGCAGGTCTTCCTTCGTGGTGAAAGGCAGTTTCCTGACATCGTCGAGCGTTTTGATGTCGGCTGGTGTGATGCCCAGCTCGGCGAAGCGACGTTTGTAAAACTCTACGTTCATGCAGCTGTCGATGGTCTTTTTCAGCCGTTCTAACTGCAGCTTCTCCAGTGCCTCGCGTGGCATGGTCTCTACCTCTGGGTTGAAATAATTTGAGTTGTTGGTCATTTTTTTATGTTATTTAATTCAAGATTCGCGTATGCTCACTTTATTGTATCTTCATGAACTCCTGCATGAATTCCTGTGGTCTTAAAAGGCCGTAGCCGCCCGAAACGCACGAAACCTCGTCGTAGTACTGCACCTCGTCGGGCTCTATACCTTTATAATATATAAGGAAGGGCACGGGTTCGTTGACATGTATGCGCTGCTCGACAGGGGTGGGGTGGTCGGGCAGAACGGCAATGCACACGGGCTGGCTCATTTGTTCTGTGGCCTCAAAGATGGGTTTGATGAGGCGTCGGTCCAAATAGTCGATGGCCTTGAGCTTCAACTCTAAATCGCCGTCATGTCCAGCCTCGTCGGTAGCCTCTACGTGTACGAAGACGAAGTCGTCGTTTTGCAGAGCCTCAATAGCTGCCTGCGCCTTGCCTTCGTAGTTGGTATCGGCCAACCCCGTAGCGCCGGGCACTTTGATAATGCGCAATCCTGCATACTTGCCGATGCCCTGGATAAGGTCGACAGCCGAAATCACAGCTCCGGTCTTGACTTGTGGATATTGTTGCATGAGCGTCTGCATTGATGGGCGATAGCCACCGCTCCAAGGCCAAATGCTGTTAGCCTGTCGCTCACCGCGAGCGGCCTTGGCCAGGTTATAGGGGTGGCGGGCAAGAAGTTCTTGTGAGCGCAGAATCAGGTCATTGATTAAATGGGCGGTCTCTTCTGCTTCTGGTGTTTCTGCCTTTACCAAAAGCGGCCTCCACTCTTCATTGGGGTGGTCATGAGGTGGATTGCAAACGATGTGCTTATTACCCCCCTTGATAACGAGCAGGTGCCGGTATTGAATGCCACAGATAAACTTCACACGGTCGTTGCCAAGATGCTCGTTCAGATAGTCAATGAGTACACGGGCATCGGCTGTTTGCAGATTGCCGCCGTTGTGGGTGACAATCTTTCCTTCGTCGAGGGTGATGAGGTTGCAGCGTATGGCAAAGTCGTCGGGTTGCATCTCATAGCCAATGGAGGCTGCTTCCAGAGGGCCGCGCCCCTCGTAGACCTTGTTCAGGTCGTAGCCGAGGATAGCGGTGTTGGCAACCTCGGAGCCAGGAGGAAAGCCTTCGGGCACGGTCATGAGACGGCCTGTGCGTCCTGCCTTTGCCATGCGGTTCATGTATTCTGGTCGGGCATATTGCAAAAGGGTCTTTCCGCCTAATCGCTCCACTTTGTGGTCGGCCATACCATCGCCTAATATAATAATGTGTTTCATACTATATATTGGCAATGCTCATGATGTTTGCGAAGACACCGGCGGCAGTGACGGCGGCACCGGCACCATAGCCCTGAATGAGCATGGGGTATTCCTTGTATCGCTCTGTGGTGAGGAGGACGATGTTGTTCGAGCCTTCGAGACCATAGAAAGGATGGCCTTGCGGTACCTCTTTCAGTGCGACGTTGGTCTTGAACGACGATGGGTTGTTCTCGTCGGCTTCCATCGTTGCCACGAAGCGCCAGCGTTTTCCTTCAGATTCAAGCACTTTGCGACGGGCTTCGAAGTCGGAATCCAATTCAGGAAGGCGTTTCCAGAAGTCGTCGAGCGAGCCCTCAAAATAGCTGTCGGGCACGAACAGGTGTTTCTCCACGTCGTCTTGTTCCACCTTATAGCCTGCCTCACGGGTCAGGATGACCAGCTTACGGATGACGTCGGTACCCGAGAGGTCGATGCGCGGGTCGGGCTCGGAGTAGCGCTGTTCCTTGGCGCGGCGAACGGTTTCGGAGAAGGGTACGTCGGCAGCAATCTCGTTGAAGATGAAGTTGAGCGTTCCACTGAGGATGGCCTCGATTTTAAGAATCTTGTCGCCTGAGTTACACAGGTCGTTGATGGTGCCGATGATGGGTAGTCCGGCACCCACGTTGGTTTCATAGCGGAACCAAACGCCGCGGTCACGGGCTGTCTGCTTCAGCTTCATGTAGCTGTCATAGTCGCTCGAGGCTGCAATCTTGTTAGCTGCAACGACAGAGATATTGTGCTCGAGGAACGTCTGGTAGAGTGTGGCAATCTGGCGGCTGGCCGTACAGTCGACGAAGACTGAATTGAAGATATTCATCTTGACAATCTCGTCGCGCATCTTCTCGGTGTTGGCTGGCTCGCCGGCACGCAGCCGCTGCTCGTAGTTGTCGAGGTCGATGCCGTCGCGGTCGAGCACGAAATTACTTACATCTGAAATACCTACGACGTTCAGTTTCAGACGCTTACGCTGCATGAGCACCTGCTGCTGTGTGCGGATTTGTTCCAGCAACATGCCGCCCACAGTACCGATACCGCAGATGAAGAGGTTGAGCACCTTGTATTCCGAGAGGAAGAACGAGTCGTGGAGCACGTTGAGCGACTTGCGCAGAAAACGTCCGTCGACCACGAACGAGATATTCGTCTCAGAAGCACCTTGCGCACAGGCTATTACACTGATACCTGAACGACCGAGTGTGCCAAACAGCTTGCCGGCAATACCTGGGGTGTGCTTCATGTTCTCGCCGACAATGGCAATGGTGGCCAGTCCGCTTTCAGCCTGCATGGGATACATGGCTCCCGTCTCTATCTCCTTTGCAAACTCGTTGTTGAGCACCTCGACGGCAGCCTGTGCATCCTCGTCGCGAACGCCGATTGAAGTAGAATTCTCGGAAGAGGCCTGGCTGACCATGAACACTGAGATACCGCGGTCGGCAAGGGTGGTGAAGATGCGACGGTTGACACCGATGACACCTACCATTGACAGGCCGGTAACGGTAATCAGTGTGGTGCCTTTAATGCTTGATATGCCCTTGATGGGCTTGTTGTCGTCATCGATATGGTCCTTGATAAGTGTGCCGGGATGTTCAGGGTTGAAGGTGTTCTTCACCTTGATGGGGATATTCTTGATGCAAACGGGATAGATGGTTGGCGGATAGATGACCTTTGCACCAAAATGGCAAAGCTCCATGGCCTCGATATACGAAAGCTCGTTGATAGTGTAGGCCGACTGTATTACTTTCGGGTCGGCTGTCATAAAGCCATCGACGTCGGTCCAAATTTCCAGCACCTCGGCATCAAGGACTGCAGCAATGATGGCTGCGGTGTAGTCGGAGCCGCCACGACCTAAGTTGGTGGTCTCAAGGCTATCTCGGTCGCGGCTGATGAAGCCGGGAACCACGGCTACTGTCGCGTTTGTCGCTGTGCCACAGCGACATACTGAACTTAAGGCTTCTTTGACCAGCTGTGCGGTCAGCTCAGTATCGAGCACGTGCTTGCCGTGTTTCTTCTCTGTACGGATAAAGTCGCGAGAGTTCATTCGAATGCCGTTCTCAATAACCGCAGCTACGATGTGGGAACTGAGCCTTTCGCCATAGCTGATGATGGCGTCTTGTGTCTTCTCGCTCAAGTCGTGAATAAGGAATACTCCATAATAGATGCTTTTCAGCTGGTCGAAGAGCTGGTCTACTTGATTAAGCAGTGTTGCCCGCTTCTGGTTGTCAGTGATGATGGTGTCTATCATCTGGTGATGACGCTGCACCATCGCGTCATATTCTTCGCGATAATGCTCGTCGCCATTCTTTGCCATTTGCGACGTCGTGATTAATTGGTCGGTGATGCCGTTGAGTGCACTTACCACAACGATGACAGGCTGTTTCCGAGCCTCTGCTTCTACGATTCTTTTCAGACTTAGAATGCTTTTTACGGAACCTACGGACGTTCCGCCGAATTTCATTACTTTCATTTTTTTTGTTTGTTTTTGTTGTTTGGATACCCCTTAACGGACGGGGCGTTGAGTTTACAAGCCGCAAAGTTACAAAGTTTTTGGGAAATAGGGATTAGAATTTGGATTTTTTTTCGTAACTTTGCGTCAAAATACATACATTCTATGAAAATATTGTTTCTTGTCTATCATGGCTTTAGTGAAGTGAGCGGCATTTCGAAGAAAATTCACTATCAGGTGAAGGGGCTTCGGGAGAATGGTCATGAGGTGCATCTTTGTTACTATGGCTTTGCCGAGAATGGCCATCGCTGTCGTTTCGTCGACGACAGGATGCTGCGTGACTATGGTACGGGGGTAATGGCAGGCCTGCGACAGCGAACGGAGTATGACAGCGTACTGGACTATTGCTGCAAGCAGGGTATTGAGTTTGTCTATGCACGTTGCTTTCAGAATGCCAATCCCTGGCTTATCAGTTTCTTCCGCCGTCTGAAGCGGAAAGGCATACGTTCCGTGACTGAAATACCCACCTATCCCTACGACCAGGAGTTTGCAGGCTTTGAATGGAAAATGCGCATGGGGTTGAAAATAGACCAACTGTTTCGACGCAGGCTATACAAGGAGATGGTGGCTCTGGTTACCTTCAGTGACGCAGACGAGATATTTGGGCAGCGTACCATTCGAATCAGTAACGGAGTAGACTTCGACAGCATACCGCTTCATCAGTTCCAGCCACATGACGATGCACTGCATCTGATTGGTGTGGCCGAGGTGCATCGTTGGCATGCCTTCGATCGCGTAGTTGCAGGCTTGGGGGAGTATCATGGTGAGAAACCTGTGTTTTTCCATATCGTTGGAGGGGTGCATCCCAACCAAATGGCTAATGTCTTTCAGCCGCTAATAGATAAATATGGCTTGCAGGACAAAGTCGTCTTTCACGGACAATTGTTCGGCGAGAAGCTCGACGCCGTGTTCAACCAGTGCCAGTTTGCCGTTGGCTCGCTCGGACGCCACCGCAGCGGCATTACCGTGATAAAGACTTTGAAGAATCGTGAGTATGCCACTCGCGGCATACCTTTTATATATAGTGAGACAGACAGCGATTTCGACCATCAGCCATACGTGATAAAGGCACCTGCCGACGAATCGCCCTTAGACATTCAAGGCATCGTTCGCTTCCTGGCAGACTTTCGGATGGCTCCAGGCTCCATCAGGCAGACAGTGGAACATTTGACATGGAAGATACAGATGGAAAAAGTCATTGAAGAATCTTTCTCCATTGCTCAATAGTCCGGGCCAAGGAGAATCGTTGGGCTATCTGGAATGCCTCTTTCGATTTGTCGTGCCAGTCAATCTTTGTCGCCTCTAATAGCCTGTCGGCCAGCTCTTCCACATTGCCGTTCCTAAAATAGATGCCAAACGTCCCCATGATTTCAAGACTGGTAGGCAGGTCGCTTGATACAACTGGAAGACCGTGGGCCATCGCTTCGACAAGCACCAAGCCAAAACCCTCCCAGCGTGAGGAAAGAACGTAGACCTGTGCCTCGGAGTAGTATTGCTGAATATGGTTGGTAAAAGGATGAATGAGAATGCGCTCCTCAAGCCCATAATCGCTGATTTTCTTTCTGTAAAGTTCTTCTTCCGGCCCCTCGCCGACAATATCGAGCACCCACTCACTATTCTTCTTGGAAAAAAGATGGAATGCCTCGATCAGCAAATCGAAGCCTTTGTGAAGATGAGAGAAACGCCCAACGGCCAGAAAACGCCTCGACGTGCCGGTAGATGGCTTCCAGGGGATGAGCGTCAGCGGATTATAGATGACGGTGGGCTTTAAGGCTGTATCGTAAGCCTTGTAGACAGCTGCATCGTGGTTACAGAGCAGAATAGTAGCGTCGAGCTTCCTGAACTGATAAACGTAGTGCCGTTGGCGCGCTGGCCCTATATATAAAGAGGTGGGGCCGAATAGTGCCTCAAACGAATTGTGAATCCATCCGATGCAACGTACACCATGCAGTTTGGGCTTCATCGTCGCCAATCGGGCTGCCAAAGGTGCATGAACGCCCACTATCGTGTCGTAGCCGCCTTGAAGCAGTTCTTGGGTAAGGGCTTGCCGCAATGGTTTGGGGAATGAGCTGTGGCCGTAGTATCGTGATGCCCACTGTGACTGTAATTGAAACTTCAGGTAAAAGCCGCTATAGGCCTTGCAGAAAATGTTCCTGATTTTTCCCACAGCCGGATATTGGAAGAAACGATAGTGAATGGCGGCATCGTCAAGGTTGTAGAGAGTGGTGTCTTGTAGGGTGGGGGAGTCGAACGTGATAATGGTCACATCAAACTCCTTTGCGAGTTCCTTCGCAATCACTGCCGTCACCCTTTGGACGCCGCCATAGGTGAAGATGGAGTCTACCAGGAAACAGATTCGTTTCATTGTCTTTTCAGGCGCTTTCCAAATTACCTTGCAATTCAGCATGAATTGTCGCGTAATTCAGCATGAATTGTCATGTAATTCAGCATGAATTGTCGCGTAATTCATGCTGAATTGTAACATACTGATAATTAAATGGTTACAAGGAACTGTAGCCCGATTCTTTTTAATAGGCAAAGAGGGGATACTCCTTCATCTTGTCGTTGACGCGCTGACGAACAGAAGCGATGACTTGCTCATTAGTCGGGTCGTTGAGCACTTCCTCGATCCAGGCGGCAATCTGCACCATCAGGTCTTCCTTGGCACCACGGGTGGTGATGGCAGGTGTGCCGAGACGAATGCCCGAGGTCTGGAAGGCAGAGCGTGTGTCGAAGGGCACCATGTTCTTGTTGACCGTGATGTCGGCAGCAACGAGGGCGTTCTCAGCCACCTTGCCTGTCAGGTCTGGGTATTTCGAGCGGAGGTCAACGAGCATCGAGTGGTTGTCGGTGCCGCCGCTGACGATGCCGAAGCCACGCTTCACGAGCTCTTCGGCCAGTACCTTGGCGTTCTTCTGCACCTGCTTGGCCCACTCCTTGAACTCTGGCTGCAATGCCTCGCCGAAGGCAACGGCCTTGGCTGCGATGACGTGCTCTAACGGGCCGCCCTGCTGTCCGGGGAAGACGGCGCTGTTGATGAGGGCCGACATTTTCTTAATCTCACCCTTCGGCGTGGTGTAGCCCCAGGGATTGTCGAAGTCCTTGCCCAAGAGGATGATACCGCCACGAGGACCGCGCAGGGTCTTGTGGGTGGTCGAGGTGACGATGTGGGCCCACTTCACTGGGTTCTCTAACAGACCGGCGGCAATGAGGCCTGCGGGGTGAGCCATGTCGATCATGAGCAGGGCACCTACCTTGTCGGCAATTTCGCGCATGCGCTTATAGTCCCACTCGCGGCTGTAGGCCGATCCTCCGCCGATAATCAGCTTGGGCTTGTGCTCCAGTGCCAGTTGCTCCATCTCGTCATAGTCCACGCGGCCCGTCTCTTTGTTCAGGTTGTAGCCCACGGGCTTATAGAGAATACCGCTCGTGTTGACGTGTGAACCATGCGACAGGTGGCCGCCGTGATCCAGGTTCAGGCCCATGAAGCAGTCGCCGGGCTTCAGTACGGCCAGCAATACGGCTGCGTTGGCCTGTGCGCCAGAGTGGGGCTGCACGTTGGCATACTCGGCATCAAACAGCTTGCAGACGCGCTCGATGGCCAGCTTCTCCACCTCGTCGACCACCTGACAACCGCCATAGTAGCGCTTGCCAGGATAGCCTTCGGCATACTTGTTGGTCAGGTATGAGCCCATGGCCTCCATTACTTGGTCGCTCACGAAGTTTTCACTGGCAATCAGCTCAATGCCTTTCAGTTGGCGCTGGTGCTCTTTCTCAATCAACTCGAAAACAGTGTTGTCTCTTTTCATTGTTTGTTTTGTTTTTATTGGGTTGGTTATTTTTGTTATCGCGTACCTATTCTTAAAGATGGCTGCAAAGGTAAACATTTTTTTTGGAATTAACAAACGATATTTGTACAATTCAAAAAAACTTATTACTTTTGCACTCGTATTGACAATTTTTTAACTTAAAAACTGGTATCTATTCTAATGAAACGATTTTTATTCCTGTGTCTCTCAATGGCTTTTGCCGGATTGAGCCTGCACTCACAAAACAGTTCGTGGACTGCCGATAATGGTAACGGCACGTTTACCAATCCCTTGTTCTATGATGAGTTTAGCGACCCTGATATTCTGCGTGTAGGCGACGATTATTATCTGGCTGGCACCACGATGCATGCCGTGCCAGGCTTGGTCATCCTTCATTCGAAAGATCTCGTGAACTGGGAAAACATATCCTATTGCTTCGACCGCTTTGATTTTAACGACGATGCCTTCTCACTGAAGGACGGCAAGGAAATTTACGGCCAAGGCATCTGGGCACCGGCCATTCGCTATGCCAACGGGCAGTTCTACGTTTTCTCCAATGTCAATGGCAAGGGATTGCAGTGCTATACAGCCAAGGACATTCATGGGCCGTGGACACACCATAATATGAAGGGACGCATCTACGACCTTGGCGTACTGTTCGACGACGACGGAAAGGTTTATGCCATTCACGGCTACGGCGAGGTACACTGTACCGAGCTGAAGCCCGACATGAGCGGTCCTATCGACGAGACCGATCGCGTCATTATTCCTGAGGGCAACGGCGTGGGCGAGGGACACCACATGTATAAGATCAATGGCATGTACTACCTTATCTCCACCGACTACAAGCCCAATGGCCGCACCCTCTGCTCTCGTTCGAAGAGCATCTGGGGACCCTATGAGACGCGTGTCATTACGGCCGATGAGACCTACGGCTACCACGCCGCCTCGCTGACACAGGTGCCTCGCGGCGAACAGCCCCGTATTGGGCGCAATGGAACGAAGTTCGGCCTCGGGCCTGTCTACAAGGATGCTACCGCATGTACCAATGCCCATCAGGGTGGTATAGTTCAGTATAAGGACGGCTCTTGGTGGGCACTATTCATGCAGGATTTTCACAGTATCGGTCGTACCGTCTGCCTGATGCCAATGACCTGGGTCGACGGGTGGCCAATGGTGGGACTGAAAGGCAATCTGGGGCGCGCACCTCGCACATGGTTCGTTCCTGGAACACAGCTTGGTAAATATGCTACGGGTGAGAATTCTCGTTCTGAGCCACATGCCCCTTACGTGCGCAGTGACAATTTCGACAGTAAGACGCTGGGCCGAGTGTGGCAGTGGAACCATAATCCCGATGAAAAGATGTGGAGCCTAAGGAAAGGTGTCCTTCGTCTCAAGACGATGCCTGCCGACCAATTGATGTGGGCTCGTAATACGCTGACACAGCGTGTTATAGGGCCGAAGTCTGTAGCTACTGTTGAACTCAATGTGAAGGGAATGAAAGATGGCGATGTGGCAGGACTTGGCAACATCAACGTGCCTTGTTCGTGGGTTGGCATCGTCAAGGAGGGAAAGGAGCTAACTCTTCGCTGTTTCGAGCAGCTCACCAACGACACCCTGTCCGTGTCCGTCGGTTTGTCCGACGGAAAAATCTGGCTCCGAATGAACGGCGACTATGATAACGATCAGGCACAGTATGCCTATTCGCTCGACGGTGAGACCTTCCAGACCATCGGACGTGTGATGCCACTCAGCTATCAGCTCATAACTTTCCAGGGATCGCGCCATGCGTTGTTTGCTTATAATAAGAAAGGTGTAAATGGCGGCTATGCCGACTTCGACAACTTCACAGTCGAAGAACCGTGTGCCGATCGCAGTCAGAACATTCCATACGGCAAGACGTTCCACATCATCAATCTTGCTACCAACCGTCCAGCTATAGCCGATCCGCATGGCATTCTCTACGATACGCATCCCAACGACATGGGGCAGCGCACACAGTTCCGTATTATTGATAAAGGCAATGGGCTCGTGTCCTTGCAGTGTGCCGACGGACAATATGTCAAGGTCTTTGGCGAGGGCTTGCCTGGCGACGTCCGTTTTACCAAAGACGCCCACGAGGCCGAGGTGTTCCTTTGGCAAGACTATCTCGACCAGCAGTTTATGCTGTTCTCTTTGCGAAATCATCGTTACATCGGCAAGAGTCCCACAACGGGCAGTCCCTATTCGATGGATTATGTTGGTCCGGATCCTGCTCGGCGTAATGGCTCAGTGTTCCGCTGGGAGGTGAAAAAGTAGTCAAGACCTACCCTCGAAACAACTGTTTGACAATACAAAACCTACTTTCAAAACAACTATTTGCCAATAATGGTAGAAGAGAAAAAAGAAGGGCTGTCAAAGAAAATACCATGTTGACAGCCCTTTTTTATGGATAATTGTTGAAATAAATTGTAAATTTATGCGTATTTAATATTTTTTTTGAAAAAAAGATGTGAGTTTACGAAAAAATACCTAACTTTGCACTTGACTCTTAAACTTTAATGTGACGGAGTTGCTATATACGGGAAGACGTTTTGTACACATCAAGTGATGCAAAGACCTCCACGACCTTCTCTATATAAGCTAAAAAAACAATTCATTTGCTGAAGCTGGGAGGTTCGATAGGCAATCAAAACAAAGAAAAAATGAAGCTTGTTAAATTTTTTATTGGTGCAGCAATTTGTGGTCTTACTTTCTCTGCTTGTGGCAGCGAGAAGTCTTCAACCAAGTCGAATCCTAAGGATGAAATAGAGATTTCCAATCCTATCATGGACATGTGCGATGGCAATCCCAATCGTGCCTGGGGTGAGGCTACCAACGGTCGTCTTGCCTATGCCAAGCAGTATGCCGAAGGTCAGGCTCGTGCAGCTCTTGCCCGTAACATTCAGGCCGCTATCAAAACCGCTTCGAAGGAGTGCGATTTCGATTGGACGAAGGCTTCCTACACGGGTACTGAGGGTGCTTCGGTTACCGATCAGGGCAGCAAGGCAGAAGGCTTGACCCAGCAGATTACACAGATGACTCTGAACAACGTTGTTGTCCTGAAAACACAGGTGAAACAGCGCGCCAATGGTCTTTATCACGTGTTCGTAGCCGTTGAGCAGCAGGACGCTCCTGCCAAGATGGCCAACAAGGTTATTGAGCAGGTGAAGCAGCGCGTCAGCGACGAGGAGCGCCTGAAGATGCAGTATCAGTTCCAGAAGTTCGAGGAGGCTATCGACAAGGAACTCCAGAAGCAGAAGGACGATATGTATAAGCAGTAATTGTCTTACTAAAATTTTACTATGGAGATTACCGCAAAAAAGTATCTCGTCATGGTGGCATGTGCGCTCAGCTCAGTGCTTGGCGCACATGCTCAGTCTAATGACGAGGTGAAAAACAGCAAGAACTACGTCTGGGGTGAGGGCACGGGTACCACTCGCGAGCAGGCCGAAAAAGAAGCTCTCGGTGCCATGAGCCGCCAAATCTCAGTCAATATCTTTAATATAAGCACCCAGAAAGATGCCAACGGACAGGGCATGGATGAAAGTGTGCTGCAGACGGTCTCCACAGCCATGCTACAGAATGTTCAGATACGTGAACTCTCTGAGGAACCCGATGCCCGGGTGTTCTGCTTCATGGAACGTAAGGAAGTGGAGAAAATGTATGAGGCGCGAGCCAAGAAGATTCAGGAGTTTGTCGAGGCTGGCAAGCTTTCAGAGGGACACCTGCAGATTGACGATGCCTTGCGCAACTACTATTGGGCATTGATGCTGGCCAAGACCAATCCTAAGGCCGTCACAATAGATTTTGGCAATAAGGAGAAGGGCATGGCTACTGCACTGCTTCCCATCAAGATACGCTCCGTGATGCACCAGCTGAAAGGCACGGTGATGGAAGGCGTTCAAGAGAACAACCGTGTCAACGCACTGGTCAATTTCACTTATAACGACCGCCCTGTCTCGTCGTTGCAATTCAGATACCATGACGGACAGAGTAACGTAGGCCCCGTTTATGTAAAAGACGGTGTCGGCGCAATTGAACTTTTGGGCGTTCCTGCCAACAATAAAGTGCGCGTCACCTACGAGTATCGCTTTCCGAAGATGGTCGACCCGCTCGACGGAGACCTTTTCGGCCTGTATGCCATCCCCCGTATGCTCACCCGTTTCGACGACGCTGTCGTGGAACTTCCCATCAAGGTCAAGGGCAAAGAAGTGAGTGCCGGAAAACCCGAGAAACCTGCTAAAGGAGAGGGTGAACGGTTCATGGCAAATGCCGACGGCACCAACACCCAGATGATTGAAGCCCAGCCGACAAGAGACAGAAAAACCATTGAGATGCGCCATGTTCCGCAGACGGCACAGTTGGAGAAGGCAGTGCAAACAGTTGAGAATGCCATTAGGATTGCCAACCCGCAGTTGGCCAGGCCATGCTTCACGTCCGAGGGCTTTGAACTGTTCAAAAGGTTGATGAACATCGATAAGGGACGTGTCAACGTGGCTGGCAACAAGCAGGAGCACGAATATGTTGAGGCTGACGGCTATCTGTTAGGACGCTCCACACGTATCAAGATTAAGTTCGATAGCGGTAAGTCGTTCATAGAGAATCTTGTCTATCGGTTCAACCCACAGTCGGGTCTCATCGAGTCGGTGGCCTTTGCGCTGACTAAGCAGGCCGAGAACGACATTATGAATGCTTCGGCTACTTGGCCGGAAGTGTCGCGGTGGGCTATTCTCAGTTTCATGGAAGACTACCAGACTGCCTTTGCACTGAAGCGGACAGACTACATTAGCAGTATCTTCTCTGACGATGCCCTGATTATTACGGGTACGGTGCTGAAAAAGGCCGAAGATAGTGACCAGGTGAACGATCTTGCGGGGAAGACCGTCAAGTTTAACAATAATAACGACGTCACATATAATCAGTTTACAAAAAAAGAGTACATAGAGCGCTTACAGAAAATTTTCGACAAGCGCGAATATGTGCATCTTACGTTTGAGAACAATGTGACGAAGAGCATTGCAATGCCCAGCGTCATACAGCGTGGAGCAGCCTTTGGTATTGAAATCAAACAGCGCTACACCTCGTCGGGCTATTCTGATGTGGGCTATCTGACGTTGGTGCTCGATACGCGTGGACAGCTTCCCATTATCCATGTGCGCCTTTGGCAGCCAGACAAGACGGAAATGGTAAGCCTTCAAGAATTTATCAATAAGTTTAATGAAAGCGAACGAGGAAATTAATGCTTGTAAATATACCTAATTAATTATATCTATGAAAAAAGAATTACTTCTATTTTTGATGCTTTTGCTTGCTCAGATGGGGTTTGCCCAAAGCAATGAGCAAATGCAGTTCCAGAACGACTTCCGTGAAGCCAAGGGTGGACAACTGGGTGACTTGACAAAGATGTTCCTGACAAATGATTTTTGGGACGACGGTGACGGTTCCATTGGCTCAATTATTCGTGTCAAGGTTGTCGACATGTCGGCCAGTGAGGCTGAGAAACTCTCCGTGAAAGGTTCTACAGACTTGGCCTTGGGCAAGACAAAATTCTTGAATCAGGAGTTTCAGTGGTATATTACTGTGGGTGCAGGTACCAACAAATACATGGAGATGGTACATCCTACCTATGGCACCAGTTCGCGTCTGATGTTGCCTGAACTGAAACCCATGACCATGTACGATGTCACGTTGGTGAACAACAAGACCACTTCAATCTCCGTTAGCTCTATCCCCGATGGTGCCGACATCTTCCTTGATGGCAACAAGGTGGGTAAGACCCCAATGGAAATAACTGGTCAGCGCTTTGGTAAGCACACACTGAAACTAATGCTTGACGGAAAGTCGATTTCCAAGGAAATAGACGTTGAGGAGGGGCACACCACCTTCGGCCCGAACGATTTTGATTTCCGTGCAACAACCCTTATCGACATTACGAGTGATCCCGACGGAGCATCTATCTTTATTGACGATGACCCCAAACCCATCGGATTGGCTCCCATCAAGGGCTATCGCATTCTTTTGGGCAGTCACACGTTCAGGGCTATCAACCCGAAGAATATGGAACAGAACGATGAAAAGACCATCAGAATCACAGAGAGCACAACGCTCGTCGACATGCACCCTGTAAAGAAAGGTAACGTTCACGTGACAACCGTATATGGTGGCCGTCCCGTTGCTGCCGACCTCGTGGTCGATGCAGGAGAACGCATGACAGGAAAGGATGCCTACGACGTGCTGCTGCCTTATGGCAAGCATAGTTTCATGGTGTCTTACGGACGCAAGACCAAGGAGAAGGTGATTAATGTGAACAAGCAGGAACAGAGTCAGAAGTTCAAGCTCTCGGCAAAGAATGAAATCGTGTGGCCTTGGGAGCGTGAGTTCAATCAGCGTCCCTTCGGCTTCAGCATGGGCTATGTGCAGAAGCAGATTGTTGGTAAGAGTGGCAGTATGCGAGTGAAGGGCGATCCTGCATTTAACCGACTTGACAAGACTATGGGCGGTATGTCAGTGGGTATTCATTTCCAGCCCACTCTTTCGTGGGGCTTAGGCTTCTACAGTGGTGCCATTTTCGAGCTTTATGCTACCAAGGCCGACAAGAGCGACATCCAGAATGTTTTCGGTTCGGTATCTGACTACAAGAGCCTCCAGAACTTTACTGAGTACTCGCTTAATGTTCCCTTGCATCTGTACTATCGTATCGCATTCTCTGAGAACTTTAGTATAGCCGTTCATGGCGGTCTTGGTGTCGACATGGGTCTTTATGCCTGCTATTCTGAGAACTTCCTCGGTACCCAAAGCTCCTCCTCGTCTTCTTCCTCGTCATCTTCCGAGGTCTACGACAAGTACTATGGCGAAGACGGTTGTCCTAACTGGCTCAACCTGACATGGGACATTGCCGGAACCATCAATATGGGGCCTGTTGCCGTCAGTGCATACTTGTCAAAAGGCTTTATCAACCACGACAAGTGCTTCGTTGTTGGTGAGGACAATTACGATTGGAAATACTATATCAACAAGTTTGGCATTTCTGTTTCCTGGCTCTTTGGAGCTGACTAAAACATAAAGCTATGAGAAAGAATTTTAGGCTAATTATCCTTATTTGTGCCTGCGCCATGCCACTCAGTGGCATGGCACAGGACGATTTTGAGGCTTTCAAGAAGAAAGCTGATTCTGAATTCTCAAACTACAAGAAGAAAGCGAAGGACGAGTTTGAGGAGTTCCGTCGTAAGGCAAACGAAGAGTATGCCGATATGGTTAAGAAAGCCTGGAAGGAGTATCGCTCGCTTGCCGGCATACCCGATCCTGAGGACAAGGTGAAGCCTGTTCCTCCCAAGGTCTATCCGAAGCAGGACGAAAAGAAGCCTGAGCCGAAGCCCGAACCCAAGCCGCTGCCCTACGACGAGGTGGTGACGGTGCCTGCACCCAAGCCTCAGCCCCAGCCTGTGGTTCCCATCAAGGAAAAGCCCGAACCGGTGAAGCCACAGCCCGTGACACCTGTCACACCGCCCGTCAAGCCGAAGGCTACATTCACCTATTTCGGCACCGAGGGACAAGTGCGCTTCAACGCTTCGAACATGGTGGAACTTAGCGGTGTCGACGAGAAGAGCATCGCCAAGGCTTGGAAGGCTATGTCGACCTCAACATTCGACAATCTGGTCTTCGACTGCCTGCAAATCCGAAAGGAGAAAAATCTTTGCGACTGGGCCTACTTGGAAATGCTTCGCGCCATGGCCGAGCACTTCTGTGGCAAGGGCACTAACAAGGCCACGCTGCTCATGGCCTATGTCTACTGTCAGTCGGGCTACAAGATGCGCCTTGCCCGCGATGGGCAGAACAAACTCTTCATGCTCTACGGCTCTGAGCATGTGGTCTACAACCAGAGCTACTACACCATCGAAGGACTGATGTACTATCCTTATAATGGAGCACCGAAGAGCCTCTACGTCTGTAACGTCGCCTTCCCCAAGGAGAGCACCATGTCGCTCTACGTGCCCAGCGAGCAGCAGTTTGCCATGAAGGCCACCGATAGCAAGACACGCCAGTCGAAGCGTTACCCCGAGGTGAAGACCACCATGGTGTCAAACAAGAACCTCATGGACTTCTACACCACCTATCCCACTTCGAAACTGGGTGAGAATCTGGTGAGCCGTTGGGCAATGTATGCCAACACACCTCTGAGTCAGAGCGTGAAAGATCAGATATATCCCTCCCTGCGTCAGGCCCTTAATGGTTGCGACGAGCTGACTGCTGTCAACAAGCTGCTGAACTATGTGCAGACAGGATTCGTCTACGAGTACGACGATAAGGTATGGGGACATGACCGTGCATTCTTTGCCGAGGAGTCGCTCTTCTATCCCTATTGCGACTGCGAGGACCGCTCCATCCTGTTCACCCGTCTGGTGCGCGATTTGGTAGGTCTCGACTGCATCCTCATCTACTATCCCGGCCATTTAGCATCTGCCGTATTGTTCAACAAGGCCGATGTTACGGGCGATTACATCCTGCTCAATGGCAAGAAGTTCATCGTTTCCGATGCCACCTATATAAATGCACCTGTTGGTCGCACCATGCCTGGCATGGACAACCGTGCCGCCAAGGTCATCATTCTGGAGCGATAATTCTGTTTGATTCCTTTACACGAAGGGCTGCGAATATTTCCGTTCGCAGCCCTTTACCAATGTCGACGGTAGGCATTACCAGTGTCGACGGTAATCAAAGATTACAGGCAGGGGTTCCATCCCTGCTTAAGGTAGTGGAAATTGCTTTTAAGTTATTGATATCCAGCGTGTTATAATTCAGCCTAAATTATGCTGCAATTCATGCTGAATTACGCGACAATTTAAGCTGAATTGCATCGTAATATAGCATGAATTTCAGACCTGTTTACATAGAGTCCCAAAATGCAAGCGAAAAGGGGATAGACAACTATAGTCAGTGCAGTTCTATTTCTCGTTGCAGCCGTATGATTTCGTCGCGATATTGGGCGGCCTGTAGGAAGTCGAGCTGTTTGGCAGCCTCCTTCATCTTACGGGTGGTCTCGGTAATGAGTTTTTCTATCTGCTGGCGTGTCATGTGCTCCACGATGGGGTCGGCGGCAATGTTGTCGGGTGTGGCTTCTGCAGCCATCGGCAGTGCCCGTTTCAGTTCCTTTATATCGGGAGTGTCGTCTTTGCTTAACATGCTCGTTCGCAATGTTTTCACGATTTGCGTTGGAGTAATGCCGTGGACCTCGTTATAGTGCAGCTGCTTGGCGCGCCGGCGGTTGGTTTCGTCGATGGTTAGCTGCATGGAGGTGGTGATGGTGTCGGCATACATAATCACCCGTCCGTCGACGTTTCTTGCGGCACGACCGGCCGTCTGCGTGAGTGAGCGGTGCGACCGAAGAAAGCCTTCCTTGTCGGCATCGAGGATGGCTACAAGCGACACCTCGGGCAGGTCGAGACCCTCGCGCAGAAGGTTGACGCCCACCAGCACGTCGTAGACGCCACTCCGCAGGTCTTCGAGAATTTTCACACGGTCGAGTGTGGCCACGTCGCTGTGGATATAGGCTGTAGATATGTCGTGGGCGAGCAGGAATTCTGCCAGCTCCTCGGCCATGCGCTTGGTGAGCGTGGTGACGAGCGTGCGTTCTTTTCGCTCAATGCGCACCGTAATCTCTTCAAGCAGGTCGTCGATCTGGTGCTCACTGGGGCGCACTTCAATTTCGGGGTCGAGGAGTCCCGTGGGGCGAATGACCTGTTCCACTACGATGCCTTCGGCCTGTTGCAGCTCGAAATCGGCAGGCGTGGCCGAGACGTAGATTACTTGGTGAATCTCGTTCTGGAACTCCTGAAACGTGAGGGGACGGTTGTCGAAGGCGGCGGGCAGGCGGAATCCGTATTCCACAAGGTTGGTCTTGCGGGCACGGTCGCCGCCGTACATGGCCGAGATCTGCGGCACGGAAACATGGCTCTCGTCGATCACGAGCAGATAGTCGTCGGGGAAGAAGTCGAGCAGGCAGTAGGGCCGTTCGCCTGGCTGTCGTCCGTCGAAGTAGCGGGAATAGTTCTCGATGCCCGAGCAGTGGCCCAGCTCCTTGATCATCTCCATGTCGTATTCCACTCGCTCTTTGATGCGCTGGGCCTTCACACCGTCGCCCATCTCCTGGAAATAGTCAATCTGGCGGGTCAGGTCGTCCTGAATGTCGTGGATGGCGCGGTTTGTCTGCTCCTGGGTGGTCATGAAGAGGTTGGCGGGATAGAGCTTGTATTCTACGAAACGGGCCATGCGCTGCAAGGTGATGGGGTCGAGCTCTTCGATGGCGTCGACCGTATCGTCCCAGAAGACAACTCTCAGCACCACGTCGCTATAGGCCAGGAACACGTCGACGGTGTCGCCCTTCACGCGGAAGCTGCCTCGTTCGGGAGCCATATCGTTGCGCACATAGAGGGCCTGCACCAACTTGCGCAGCAGCATGTTTCGGTCGAGCGTCTGCCCTTGGTGCAGCTCGATGACGTTCTCGCTGAGTGCCACAGGCGACCCCATGCCATAGATGCAGGATATAGAGGAAACGACGACAACGTCTTTCCTGCCCGAGAGCAGGTCGCTCACGGCCCTGAGGCGCAGACGGTCTATCTCCTCGTTGATGGCCAGGTCTTTCTCTATATAGGTGTCGGTGTGCGGCAGATAGGCTTCTGGCTGGTAGTAGTCGTAATAGCTCACGTAGTAGTCGACGGCATTATGGGGGAAGAAGCCCCGCATCTCGTCGTAGAGCTGGGCAGCGAGCGTCTTATTGTGACTGAGTATGAGGGTGGGGCGCTGGTAGTTCTGTATGACATTGGCAATGGTAAACGTCTTGCCCGAGCCGGTGACACCTAAGAGCACCTGCGAACGGTCGCCGCGCTGCAGTCCTTCCGTAAGGCTACGTATGGCTTCGGGCTGGTCGCCCGTGGGCTTGTAATGGGATGTTAGTTCGAATTCTGTCATATTTTTGGGTGCAAATATACGAATATTCTGTGAAATGTGCATAATAGGCGGTTAAAAAATAATAAACTTTTTGCTGTTCAAAGGAAAATGAGTAATTTTGCACGTCAAAAAAATGTGTGGACATGAAGAAAATACTATATAGTTTAGTGGTTTTCATCCTTGTGGTGGTGCTTTCAGGATGCGCCAACGAGTTTAACCGGGTTTATAAGACTTCCGACTACGAGTATCGCTACGAATATGCCAAGCAGTGCTTTGCGATGGGCAAGTACACGAATGCAGAGAATCTGCTGATAGACCTGATAAACTACAAGAAGGGCACGGACGATGCCCAGGAGGCTCTCTACATGCTGGGCATGGCTCAGTATATGAACAAGGACTTCGAGTCGGCCTCGGCAACATTTCGCAAGTACCACTCCACTTACCCTAAGGGTCTGTATGCCGAGAACGCCCTGTTCTATGTGGGTCAGTCGCTCTACGAGTTTGCGCCCGAACCGCGTCTCGACCAGACACCCACCATTGGGGCCATCAATGCCTATCAGCAGTTCTTAGACTATTTCCCCGACTCGAAACTGCGCAAGCAGGCGCAGCAGCGGCTGTTCGAACTGCAGGACAAGCTGACTATGAAGGAATTGCTCTCCGCTCGCCTTTACTATAACTTGGGCGGCTATTTCGGCAACGTGAACTCGGGCAATGAGAGTAATTACATTTCGAGTATCATTACTGCCCAGAATGCCTTAAAGACCTATCCCTATTCGCGCCATCGCGAAGAGTTCTCGCTCATCATCATGAAGAGCAAGTTCCAGCTGGCAGAGAACTCTACCGAGGACAAGCGCTTGGAGCGCTACCGCGATGCCGAGGACGAGTGCTACGGCTTCATCAATGAGTATCCCGACTCTAAGGACAAGGCACTGGCCGAGAAATACATTCAGAAATGCAAGAAAGTGATTAAGGACTGAGGCTCTTTGGGGCTTTGGCCGCACATATATGCACGTTAATTTTTAAATTTACATATAAAATGGATTACAAGAAATCGAAAGCGTCAGTAAACACCGTGACGCGCAACATTATGGATTTGTGTGAAGAGACAGGCAATCTCTATGAGAGCGTGGCTATCATTTCGAAGCGAGCCAACCAGATTTCGCTGCAAATAAAGGAAGACCTGTCGAAGAAGCTGGCCGAGTTTGCCAGCTATAACGACTCGCTTGAAGAGGTGTTTGAGAACCGTGAGCAGATAGAAATCTCGCGCTACTACGAGAAGCTGCCCAAGGCCACCCTTTTGGCTACGCAAGAGTTTATTGAAGGAAAAGTTTATTGGCGCGATCCGGCTCGCGAGACTCAGCAAGCAGAGGCATAGCTATGATTCAGCGTAAGCAAACTTTGTTCCTTCTCATTGCCTTTGTGCTTACGGTGGTGTGCATGTCGGTGCAGGTGGCTACGCTGCTGGGCAACGACAGCATTGCCTTTGCAAAGGTCTACAACCTTTTCCTTGCCGACGGGCAGGGGCACTACACGTTTAGCTCGGCACCGTTGTTTGTCATGTTGCTGCTCTCGGCATTGCTCTCGCTGGTGAGCATATTCATGTATATGAAACGGAAACTGCAGGCGGCCATGTGTGTGGTGAACATGATAGTGCTCGTGGCGTGGTATGTGTTTCTGGCCGTCTTGCCTCAGACAACGGGTGGACAGATACACCTGCTGTGGCCGGTAGTGCTCCCCGCGGTATCTGTCATTCTGCAATTCATGGCCCGCAAGGGCATCCTGGCCGACGAGAAGCTGGTGCGCTCGCTCGACCGTATTCGTTAACCCCCTCCATCCCTAATCGTCATGGACATCAAGACAGCCGAATTCACACTTTCCTCGCCCAGAGTTTCCCTGTGTCCTAAGGACACTAAGCCTGAATATGCCTTCATAGGCCGCTCGAATGTGGGCAAGTCTTCCTTGATCAATATGCTTACCCTCAATAAGAAGTTAGCCAAGACCTCGTCGACACCGGGAAAGACGCTGCTCATCAACCACTTTATTATAAACAGGGAGTGGTATCTGGTCGACCTGCCTGGCTATGGCTTTGCCAAGCGGTCGAAGTCAGAGGTCGTCAGGCTCGACCAGATGATTCGAGGCTATATTCTCGGCCGTGAGCAGCTGGTCAATGTCTTCGTGCTTGTCGATGTGAGGCTCGAACCTCAGGCCATCGACCTGGAGTTTATTCACTGGCTGGGCGTTTCAGACATACCCTTTGCCATCGTATTTACCAAGGCCGACAAGTTGTCGGCAGCGAAAGTACATGACAACGTGAAGGCATACGAGAAAAAATTGCTTGAGACATGGGAAGAGATGCCCCCCCATTTCATAACTTCGGCAGAAAAGCGCAAGGGTAGGGAAGAGTTGCTCGACTACATTGAGCAGATAAACAAAAGCCTGAAAGATGGGTAGGGAAATCCCATACTTGGACGTGCAGAACCTGACGAAGACGTTTGGTTCTCTTTTGCTTTTTGAAAATATCAGCTTCTCGATTGCCGAAGGACAGAAAGTGGGCTTGATAGCCAAGAATGGTACAGGAAAGTCGACATTGCTTTCCATCCTCTCTGGCAAAGAGGGCTACGACAACGGTTCTATCGTCTTTCGTCGCGACTTGAAGGTAGGCATTCTTGAGCAGTTGCCTGCATTCGATCCCGAGGAGAGTGTGCTCAATGCTTGCTTCAACCATGAGAACAACCCCGAAAAGGTGCTGAAGGCCAAGCAAATCCTTACCCAGCTGAAAATTCGCGACCTCAATCAGCCCATGGGGCAGCTGTCGGGAGGACAGCAGAAGCGTGTGGCCTTGGCCAATGTGCTCATAACAGAACCCGACCTGCTCATACTCGACGAACCCACCAACCACCTCGACTTGGAGATGATTGAGTGGCTGGAGGCCTTCCTGACCCGAGGCAACAAGACCTTGTTGATGGTTACCCACGACCGCTTCTTCTTAGACCGTGTGTGTACGGTGATCATGGAGCTTGACGACCATACCCTCTTTACCTATCGTGGCAACTATGCCTACTATTTGGAAAAACGGCAGGAACGCATTGACAACCGACGGGCAGAGATAGCCCGCGCCAACAATCTCTATCGCACAGAGCTGGAATGGATGCGCCGCATGCCACAAGCCCGTGGGCACAAGGCCAAGTATCGTGAAGATGCCTTCTACGAGCTGGAACGCATGGCGAAGGCCCGCATAGAGGAAAGGCAAATACGCCTGAAGGCCTCTAACGTCTATATAGGCAGTAAGATCTTCGAATGCCAGTACATTTCAAAGAAGTTTGACGAAACCATTATTCTCAAGGACTTCTACTATAATTTCGCCCGTTTCGAGAAGATGGGCATCGTGGGCAATAACGGCACGGGAAAGTCTACGTTTATTAAGTTGCTATTGGGCGAACTGACTCCCGACGAGGGGCGCATCGTTGTTGGCGACACTGTGCACTTTGGCTATTTCTCGCAGGAGGGGCTGCAGTTCGACGAGAGCCAGAAGGTAATCGACGTGGTGCGCAACATTGCCGAATATGTCGATTTGGGGTCGGGACGCCATCTCACTGCCAGCCAGTTCTTGCAGCACTTCCTCTTCACCCCCGAACAGCAGCACAACTACGTCTACAAGCTGTCGGGCGGCGAGCGCCGCAAGCTCTATCTCTGTACGGTTCTCATGCGAAACCCTAATTTCCTGGTACTTGACGAGCCTACCAACGACCTCGACGTCGTGACGCTACAGATTCTGGAAGAATATCTGCAAGATTTCCCCGGCTGCGTCATTGTTGTGAGCCACGACCGCTATTTCATGGACAAGGTGGTCGACCATCTGCTCGTGTTCAAGGGGCAGGGCATCATCAAGGACTTCCCTGGCAACTATACCCAGTATCGCGATTGGCAGGCATTGCAACCTGCCGAAGCGAAGAATACGTCGACGGCAGCACCCAAGAAGAGCTATCATAATAATGAGCGCAGGCGCATGAGCTATAATGAGAAACGAGAGTTCGAACGGTTGGAGCGTGAAATAGAATCTTTAGAGGCCGAGAAAAAGCAAATAGAGACAGCTCTCTGTGGTGCAACCACCTCGGTCGATGAGATTACACGACTGAGCAAACGACTGCCCGAAGTGAACGATGCACTCGACGAAAAGTCAATGCGCTGGCTCGAACTCTCCGAGATAGAATCTTAATGGATAGTCTCTCCACACTCAACTCTCAACTAAAAGATGATACAGCAATATCCATCCCGACTATTAGAGAAAGCCGTTCAGGAGTTTTCAAAGCTTCCTGGCATTGGCAGGAAAACAGCCTTGCGTCTTGTGCTCTTCCTCATAAGGCAGGATACGGAGGCGGTCGACCAGCTGTCGTCGGCACTCACCACACTGAAGCATGAGGTGAGGTTTTGTAGCGTATGTCATAACATCAGCGACGACGATGTGTGTCCCATCTGTGCCGACCATCGGCGCGATGCCTCGGTGGTGTGTGTGGTAGAGAATATTCAGGATGTTATGGCCATCGAGAACACCCAGCAGTTTCATGGTCTGTACCATGTGCTTGGCGGAATCATATCGCCTATGGACGGCATAGGCCCTGCCGACCTTGAGATAGACTCGTTAGTGAAAAGGGTAGCCGAAGGGAACATACAAGAGGTGATTCTCGCTTTGAGTCCTACGATGGAGGGCGATACCACTAACTTTTTCATTTTCAGAAAGTTGGCTCCCTACGAAGTGAAGATAAGCATCATAGCGCGTGGCATCAGTGTTGGCAATGAGTTGGAATATACCGACGAGATAACGCTTGGCCGCTCAATACTAAACCGAACACCCTTTGATGGGAAATAACAGAACAATATATGGAACAGATACAGAAAAGACTCGTAATAGCGTATTGGGTAATGGTAATCATTCCCTTGGCATTTGCCGTTTTGATGGATGCCGAACTTATTGAGACGGGACTGCTTGCTGGTAGCACCGACGGACAGTTGGAGTTTGTTTGCCAGATGGTAGCGGTGGCTATAACCCTGGCCATGATACCATTGGCACTGAAGTTCTTTAAGTTCAAGGCCGTGGCAGGGAAGGTGGAAGAGCAGTATCTGCGTCTGTCCCTGTGCCGCATGGCGATGCTCGAATTGCCATTGATGCTCAACCTCGCAGGCTATTACCTTTTCGTCAACTCGTCGTTCTTCCACCTCGGTATCATTGTGCTTGTGGCTTTTGTCTTTGTCTATCCCAGTAAGAACCGATGTCTCTATGAGACAGAACAAAAAGAGGAGGAAGGGCAGGCATGAAGCTGAGCGTTGTCATAGTCAACTATAATGTGCGCTATTATGTAGAGCAATGCATCAATAGCGTCTTCAAGGCCACCGAGGGTATAGGTATGGAGGTGCTTGTGGTCGACAATCACTCGCAAGACGGATCGGTGGAATATCTGCGCAAGCACTTTGGCAAGCGCATCAAGCTCATCACCAGTCACCATAATCTGGGTTTTGCCCGTGCCAACAACATTGCCATCCGCCAAGCGTGTGGTGATTATATTCTGCTGCTCAACCCCGATACTTTTGTAGGCGAACAATCCATTCGTCAGGTTATCGAGTTCATGGACGAGCATCCCAAAGCTGGAGCGGCAGGCGTAATGATGCACAACATCAACGGTGTTTGTGCGCCAGAGTCGCGAAGGGGCATGCCCACTCCGCTCGTCTCGTTGTTCAAGATGCTCGGCTTTTCTCGTCGTTACTACATGAAGCACTTGCCGTGGGACGAGCCCAACCCTATTGACGTTATCAGCGGGGCGTTCTGCATGCTACGCCGTGAAACCATCAGCAAAGTAGGTCTGCTCGACGAAGACTTCTTCATGTATGGCGAGGACATCGACCTTTCCTACAGAATTCTGAAGGCAGGTTTCCAGAATTGGTACATACCAGCATCGATTGTTCATTACAAGGGTGAGTCTACCGAGAAATCGTCGTTCCGCTATGTGCATGTGTTCTATCAGGCCATGCTCATCTTCTTCCGCAAGCACTATGGTCATTTGTCTTTTCTTGTCACTGCGCCCATCCAGGTGGCCATCTATGGCCGTGCGTTTATAGCCTTGGTACAAATGCTCTACCACCGCATGCGCTATTCTTTGGGCTTCGTCAACCGCGTCGACTATCAGCCAACCTACGTGTTCCTGGGCACAGAGGAGATGCTGGCGCAATGCAAAGAGTTGTCGGAAAGGTCGGGTCTCACGGCAGGCTTCATTACAGACATTGAGCAGTTTCAGCCCAACGGTCACCAGTGTCTTGTCTACGATGTAGAGTACTTTGGCTACGCTGCCATTATCAGTATGGCTTCGAAGTACCATCAGAAGCAGACGCTGATAGGTACCTACAGCACAAAGACTCATGTGCTGATCACTCTCAAAGAGATTCTGCTATGAAGAAGGTTATGCTGAGAGCTATGGAGCCGGAAGACCTGGAATGGCTCTATCGTATTGAGAACGACAGGGAACTCTGGGAGGTAGGTACTACCAATGTGCCTTATTCGCGCTATGCCCTCCACGATTTTATTGCCCATTCGTCAGGCGACATCTATACCGACGGTCAGGTGCGTCTCATGGTTGAGACAGAAGATGGCGAAGTGGTGGGTATGGCCGATGTCGTGAATTTCGATGCCAAGAACTGCCGTGCCGAGCTGGGACTGGTAATCGATAGCCCACATAGGCGAAAGGGATATGCTACTCAGGTGCTCGGCCAGATGGAAGACTATGCTCTCCGCATACTCCATCTGCATCAGCTCTATGTCTGCATAGCTGCTGACAACGAGCCTTCGCTTGCTCTTTTCAACCATCATGGCTACAGACAGTCGGCCGTCTTGCCAGAATGGCTCTACGATGGCAAGGCGTTCCATTCGGCAGTGCTGATGCAGAAAATCCTGTAGACAGGCCTCTTCAGCTTTTGCCGTCAGAGGTCCTTTAGTACTTGATATGCATAGCAATGGATATCTGTTACGGTCTTATGAAGCGTTCGTTACATATTCCGAAAAGCTAAAAAAACAAAAAAGGCTTGGGTGTTAGGCTGAAATACGGGCGCGTTTTATTAACTTTGCATGTTGGAATCGAAAACTCTAAAAAAACAAATCTAATGAAACAGTTTAACGACAAGAATTTTGTGCTGGATACAGAAGTTGCCCAGGACTTGTATCACAACCATGCGGCCAAGATGCCCATCATTGACTATCATTGCCATCTTATCCCCGAAATGGTGGCCAAGGACCATAAGTTTAAGAGCATCACCGAGCTGTGGTTAGGTGGTGACCATTACAAGTGGCGCGCCATGCGTACCAATGGCGTAGACGAGCGCTACTGCACCGGCAAGGACACTACCGACTGGGAGAAGTTCGAGAAATGGGCCGAGACGGTGCCCTATACCTTCAGGAACCCCTTGTATCACTGGACTCATCTGGAGTTGAAGACGGCCTTCGGTATTGAGAAGCAGCTGAGTCCCAAGACGGCCCGCGAAATATTCGACGAGTGTAACGACAAGTTGCAGAACGACCCCAACTTCACCGCTCGGGGCCTGATGCGCCACTACAATGTGGAGTGCGTCTGCACCACCGACGACCCTGTCGACGATTTGCACAACCACATTGAGTATGCTAAGATTCGCACGGAGAAGGACCCGCTGATGATTCCCGCCTGGCGTCCCGACAAGGCCATGAACATTGAGAAGCCTGAGTTTGCCAAATATGTAGAGCAGTTGGCCCAGGTGAGCGGTGTCACCATCACGAAGTTTGCCGATATGGTCGATGCCCTGAAGAAGCGCCATGAGTTCTTCGAGGCTCAGGGTTCGAAGCTGAGCGACCATGGCATTGAGGAGTTCTACGATGAGGAGTATACTGACTCGCAGATTGAGACCATCTTTGAGAAAGCCATGCGAGGCCAGCTGCTCAGCAACTACGAGGTGCGCCAGTACAAGAACTGTTTCCTCACGATGATGGCCGAGATGGATGCCGATGCAGGCTGGACGCAGCAGTTCCACTATGGTGCCATTCGCGACAATAATACTGCCATGTATAACCAGCTCGGCCCAGACACAGGCTTCGACAGCATTGGCGAGTTCAATACAGCCAAGGCTATGTCACGTTTCTTGAACAACCTGAACATGAAGGGCAAGCTTACGCGTACCATATTATATACATTGAACCCCTGTGCCAATGAGGTCATCGCCACCATGCTGGGCAATTTCCAGGGCGGTGAGCCAGGAAAGATTCAGTTTGGCTCAGGCTGGTGGTTCAACGACCAGATGGACGGCATGATTAAGCAGATGAACGCCCTCTCGGTGTTGGGCCTGCTAAGCCGTTTCGTGGGCATGCTCACCGACAGTCGCTCGTTCCTCAGCTATCCGCGCCACGAGTATTTCCGCCGCATTCTCTGTAACCTTTTGGGAAACGATGTGGAGAAAGGACTCCTGCCTGACGACCGCGAGACATTGGGGCGGATGGTAGAAGATATTTCATACAATAATGCCCGCAGATATTTCAAATTCTATTGATATTTGTAGTAAAAGGGCGGACTTTTGGGTCTGTCCTTTCTTTTTTTTGATGAAAATCTTGGCTATTTGAAAAAAATGCTGTAATTTTGCACACCAAAACAGTATAATCGTAACAAAATGAAAATCTACAACAAAGTTTTAGTCTCTTTCTTTGTCGTTGCAGCTGCGATGACAATGGCCAGTTGCGGAAGCACAAAGGATGTTGCCTATTTCCAGAATAGTAAGGATGTCGACTTGTCAAATTCCCAGTTTTTATATGATGCCCGTATCATGCCGAAGGATCAGCTCACCATCACAGTGAGTACGGTTGAGCAGGATGCCGCAGTGCCTTTCAACCTGACAGTTCCTACACCTTACACCGTCGCAACGTCGCGAAGCAGTTACTCACAGGCAATGCTTCAGATGTATCTGGTTGACAACGATGGTAATGTCAACTTCCCTATCGTGGGTACCCTTCATCTGGGTGGCCTGACAAAAGCCGAAGCTGAGAATTTGATTCAGGAGAAAATCAAACCCTACATGTCGAATGCCCAGAACCCTATTGTTACGGTTCGCATGCCAGGCTATCAGATTACCGTAATGGGCGAGGTGACACGTCCCGGCACATTCACCGTGAGCCGTGAGAAAATCACCATTCTTGAGGCCTTGGCTCAAGCAGGCGACCTTACCATCTATGGTGTGCGTAACAATGTCAAGCTGATTCGTGAGGATGCCCAGGGACGGAAGGCCATCTACGAAATGAACCTGAACGATGCCAATATTATTAACTCACCATATTATTACTTGCAACAGAATGATGTGGTCTATGTGACACCAAATAAGGTGAAGGCACAGAATTCGAGTGTGGGTAGCATGACGACGTTATGGTTCTCGGCAACGAGTATTCTGATTTCGTTGACGTCGCTGTTGTATAACATCTTGAAATAAACAGAAAGAGGTTGGGAGTTCTTCTCAATCTCTTTTTTCGATAACACAATAACAACAAAAACTACATGTGCGGAATAGTAGGATATATTGGCACGAAGGAAGCATTTCCCATACTAATCAAGGGCTTGCGCCGTCTGGAGTATCGTGGTTATGACAGTGCAGGTGTGGCTTTAATCAATGAAGACGGTGCCTTGAATGTTTACAAGGCCAAGGGCAAGGTAGACAATCTCTGTGAGTACTGTAGCGACAAGAACGTGAGTGGTACCATCGGTATTGCCCACACGCGATGGGCAACCCACGGCGAGCCGTCGTCGAGAAATGCTCATCCGCATTATTCAGAGAGCCATAACCTTGCAATAATTCACAACGGCATTATTGAGAACTATGCCGACATCAAGGAGAAACTGAAGGCGAAGGGGGTAAAATTTGTGAGCGATACCGACACAGAGGTGCTCGTTCAGCTCATTGAATATGTCATGCTGAAGAAGAACCTCGACCTGCTGACGGCCGTACAGGTGGCTCTCTATCAGGTAATTGGTGCTTACGCCATCGCTGTGCTTGACAAGCGCGACCCCAACCAGATTATTGCAGCACGGAAGCAGAGTCCGCTTGTGGTTGGCATCGGCGACGACGAGTTCTTTCTTGGCAGCGATGCAAGTCCTATCGTAGAGTACACCGACAAGGTGGTCTACTTAGAGGATGGAAACATTGCTGTGATTCGCCGCGGACAGGATCTGCATGTTGTGAGCATCCTTGGCGAGGAGCAGGAACTCAAGGTGAAAACTGTCGACATCGATCTCGGACAGATAGAGAAGGGTGGCTATCCGCACTTCATGTTGAAGGAAATCTTCGAACAACCCGACTGCCTGACAAACTGCATGAGAGGTCGCGTGAATGTCGAGGCCGACCATGTGACGCTTTCGGCTCTCATCGACTATCGGCGCCAGTTGCTCAACGCCAAACGCGTGGTCATAGTGGCCTGTGGTACGTCGTGGCATGCTGGCCTTATTGGCAAGCAGCTTATTGAGACTTTCTGCCGCATTCCTGTCGAGGTGGAGTATGCAAGCGAGTTCCGCTACAGAAACCCAGTGGTGACTGAGGATGACCTGGTCATTGCCATCAGCCAAAGTGGTGAAACGGCCGACACCCTTGCCGCCATACAGTTAGCCAAGGAGCGGGGGGCCTTCATCTACGGCATTTGCAACGCCATTGGAAGCAGCATTCCCCGTGCCACCGATACCGGCACCTACATCCACGTTGGCCCAGAGATTGGCGTGGCATCAACGAAAGCGTTCACTGGGCAGGTGACCGTGCTTACGATGATTGCACTGGCACTAGCCGAGGCCAAGGGAACCATTGACCGTAACGACTACCTTCGCGTGGTGAAGGGATTGAGCGAGATACCCGACAAGATTCGCGAGGTGCTGAAGACCAACGACCGCGTGGCCGATTTGGCACGTACTTTTACATATGCGCATAACTTCCTCTATTTGGGGCGTGGCTTCTCTTACCCTGTGGCTTTGGAAGGTGCGCTTAAGCTGAAGGAAATATCCTATATCCATGCGGAGGGCTATCCTGCTGCTGAAATGAAGCATGGCCCCATCGCCCTCATTGACTCAGACATGCCAGTTGTGGTCATCGCCACGCACGATGCTATGTACGAGAAAGTGCTGTCGAATATTCAGGAAATTAAGGCTCGCAAGGGGCGCGTTATAGCACTTGTCACTGCTGGCGACGATACCATTGCAAAGATTGCCGATGAGGTGATTGAACTGCCCGACGTGCTGGAGTGCCTTGAGCCGTTGGTAGCTACGATACCCCTGCAATTGCTCAGCTACCATGTGGCCGTGTGCAAAGGCAAGGACGTTGACCAACCAAGAAACCTCGCCAAGAGCGTTACCGTAGAATAATCATAATAAAGGTAAAAGAATGAAGAGTGAAGAATTTGCTATCTACATTTCAATGAGCAGCGATTCTTCACTTTTTTGATAAACGGATAATAGAGACTATGAGAGATGTAACACTCGTCCTGCAGGATGGGACGACATTCAAGGGAAAGAGCTTTGGCTATGACGCGCCAGTCGTGGGTGAGGTAGTGTTCAATACGGCGATGATGGGCTATCCCGAGAGCCTGACAGATCCGAGCTATGCGGGGCAGATGCTGGTGATGACCTATCCGTTGGTGGGCAACTACGGTGTGCCGCCATTCTGCATTGAGGAGAATGGCATCGCTACATTCATGGAGAGTGAGCGTATTCATGCAAAGGCTCTTATTGTGAGTGACTACAGTGAGCAGTTCTCGCACTGGAATGCGGTAGAGAGTCTCGGAAACTGGCTGAAGCGCGACCTGGTGCCGGGCGTGACGGGCATCGATACGCGGCAGCTGACGAAGGTGCTCCGTGAGCAGGGGGTGATGATGGGAAGGCTGGTGTTTTCTGATTCTCCTAATATGTCGGAATTGAAGGAGGCCCAGGACTTTGCTGATTACGGCAGTATCAATTGGGTGGAGCGCGTTTCCTGTAAGGACGTCATCCACTATAACGAGGGCGCAGGCAGGAAAGTGGTGCTCGTCGATTGTGGCGTGAAGAACAATATCATTCGGTGTCTGCTCAGTCGTGGTGTTGAGGTGATTCGCGTACCTTGGAACTACGACTATACGGACATCGATTTCGACGGGCTGTTCCTGGCCAATGGGCCGGGCGATCCTGACACCTGCACCGATGCGGTAGAGGTGCTGCGACGGCAGATGTCGATGTCGCGCAAGCCCATTTGTGGCATCTGCATGGGCAATCAGCTATTGGCGAAGGCTGGCGGTGCCACAGTCTACAAACTGAAGTACGGTCACCGCTCACACAACCAGCCAGTGCGCGAAACGGGTACTAATCGCTGCTATGTGACCAGTCAGAATCACGGCTACGCTGTGGATGCTGCTACACTGGGTGCTGACTGGCGGGAACTGTTTGTGAACATGAACGACGGCTCGAACGAGGGCATACGCCACACGGTGAACCCGTGGTTTTCGAGCCAGTTCCATCCCGAGGCCTGTTCGGGTCCTGTAGATACAGAATTTATGTTTGACCGTTTTATTGCGACATTATGAAAGACCAGAGTATCAAGAAAGTGCTGCTCTTAGGCAGCGGCGCACTGAAAATAGGCGAGGCCGGTGAGTTCGACTACAGTGGTTCGCAAGCCCTCAAGGCTCTTAGAGAGGAAGGTATCAAGACGGTACTCATCAATCCGAACATTGCCACTGTGCAGACATCGGCTAAGGAAGATGCCGTCAGCAACACCAATATGGCTGTGGCCGATGAGATCTACTTCTTGCCTGTGCAGCCCTATTTCGTAGAGCGTGTCATTGAGAAGGAGCGCCCCGACGGTATTCTCCTTGCCTTTGGTGGACAGACAGCGCTGAACTGTGGCGTAGAGCTGTTTCAGAGCGGAGTGTTGGAAAAGTATGGTGTGCGTGTGCTGGGCACCCCTGTTCAGGCCATCATCGATACCGAAGACCGCGAACTATTCGTGAAGAAGCTCGATGAGATAGGTGTGAAGACCATACGCAGTCAGGCTTGCTTTACAATTGACGAGGCGCGGATGGCTGCTTGCTCTCTGGGCTATCCCGTCATCCTCCGTGCGGCATACGCTCTTGGCGGCCTCGGTTCAGGCTTCTGTGACAACGAGGAAGAACTGAACAAATTGGCTGAGAAGGCCTTCGCATTCTCACCACAGGTGCTGGTTGAGAAGAGTCTGAAAGGCTGGAAGGAGATAGAGTACGAAGTGGTGCGTGACCGTTTCGATAACTGCATTACTGTTTGCAACATGGAGAACTTCGACCCTCTCGGCATTCATACCGGCGAGAGTATCGTCGTAGCGCCAAGCCAGACGCTCACCAACTCGGAGTACCACAAGCTGCGCGCACTGGCCATCAAGATAATCCGTCATATCGGCATCGTCGGAGAGTGTAACGTACAGTATGCCTTCGACCCCGCGTCTGAGGACTATCGCGTTATCGAGGTGAATGCCCGCCTCAGTCGTTCGTCGGCACTCGCCTCGAAAGCTACGGGCTATCCACTCGCTTTCGTTGCCGCCAAGCTCGGTTTGGGCTACGGTCTGTTCGACTTGAAGAACAGTGTTACCAAGACCACCTCGGCCTTCTTCGAGCCGGCCCTTGACTATGTGGTGGTGAAGATTCCGCGCTGGGATCTCTCGAAGTTCCACGGAGTCGACCGCGAACTCGGCTCGTCGATGAAGTCAGTGGGCGAGGTGATGGCTATTGGTCGCACGTTCGAGGAAGCCCTGCAGAAAGGTCTGCGCATGATAGGACAGGGCATGCACGGTTTTGTAGAGAACAAGGAACTGAAGATTGCCGACATCGACGCAGCCCTTCGCGAGCCTACCGACAAGCGTGTGTTCGTCATTTCGAAGGCCATGCACCTACCGCAGTACACCATTGACCGCATCCACGAACTTACGAAAATCGACAAGTGGTTCTTGCAAAAGCTGAAGCACATCATAGACATTGACGAGGCATTAAAGACACCCCCCTTGCATACGGCAGGGGAGGGTGGCAAGACACCTACCGTTGAATCCCTTTTGGAAAGACTTGCTCAACTCCCTTCCCGCTTGGGAGGGGCATGTGGTGGGTTGCGCGAAGCCAAGGTCTATGGCTTCACCGACTTTCAGATAGCGCGAGCCATTGGTCTTGAGGAAAAGGTGGGCAATATGCATGAAGCCATGCTCAGGGTGCGCGCCCTTCGCAAGCAACTCGGCATTCTTCCTGTGGTGAAGCAGATTGATACGCTGGCTGCCGAATATCCCGCACAGACGAACTATCTGTACCTGACCTATTCTGGTGGTCAGGGCGACATCAGCTACGAGCACGACGCACGGAGCATCATCGTGCTGGGCTCAGGCGCTTATCGCATTGGTTCGAGCGTAGAGTTCGATTGGTGCGGCGTTCAGGCCTTGAACACGATTCGCAAGGAGGGTTGGCGTTCGGTCATGATCAACTATAACCCTGAGACCGTCTCGACCGACTACGACATGTGCGACCGCCTCTACTTCGACGAACTAACCTTTGAGCGAGTGCTCGACATCATCGATTTGGAGATGCCGCACGGTGTCATCGTTTCAACGGGCGGACAGATACCCAACAATCTGGCCATGTATCTCGATGAACAGCACGTGCCTATCCTCGGTACGCAGGCCAAGGACATTGATGGTGCTGAAGACCGTGCCAAGTTCTCGCAGATGCTGGGCGAACTGGGTGTCAATCAGCCCGAGTGGAGTGCCCTGACGAGCATGGCCGACATTGATTGCTTTGTCGAGAGAGTTGGCTTCCCTGTCCTCGTGCGTCCCAGCTACGTCCTCTCCGGCGCTGCCATGAACGTCTGCTCGAACCGCGACGAGCTGGAACGTTTCCTGCAGTTGGCTGCCAACGTCAGCGAAGACCATCCCGTGGTCGTCTCTAAGTTCATTGAGCATGCAAAGGAAATCGAGATGGATGCAGTAGCTCGCGATGGCGAGATTCTCGCATACGCCATATCAGAGCATATCGAGTTTGCGGGTGTCCACTCTGGCGATGCCACTATTCAGTTTCCGCCTCAGAAGCTCTACGTTGAGACCGTGCGCCGCATTAAGCGTATCAGCCGCCAAATAGCCAGGGCACTCCACATCAATGGCCCGTTCAATATTCAGTATATGGCTCGCGACAACGACATCCTCGTCATTGAGTGTAATCTCCGCGCCTCGCGCTCGTTCCCCTTCGTGTCGAAGGTGCTGAAGCTGAACCTCATCGACCTGGCCACTCGCGTTATGCTGGGCCTGCCTGTTGAGAAGCCCCACAAGAACCTCTTCGACCTCGACTATGTGGGCATCAAAGCCTCGCAGTTCTCCTTCAACCGTCTGCAGAAGGCCGACCCCGTGCTGGGTGTCGATATGGCCTCGACTGGCGAGGTGGGCTGCATAGGCGATAATACCGATACCGCCCTTCTCAAGGCCATGCTTTCCGTGGGCCATCGCATCCCTGCGAAAACAGTCTTGCTCAGCACTGGCGGTGCCAAGCAGAAGGCCGAAATGCTCGATGCCGCCCGTATGCTCATGGCCCATGGCTATGAACTCTACGCTACGGGTGGAACGTCGAAATACCTTGCCGACAATGGCATTGCTAATACGCTCGTCTATTGGCCATCGGATCAGGGACAGCCTCAGGCCCTTGACCTGCTCCACCAGCATAAGATTGACATGGTAGTGAACATCCCCAAGGACCTGACCACCCACGAACTGACGAACGGCTACAAGATACGCCGCGCCGCTATCGACCTCAATATTCCGCTTATCACGAACTCACGCCTTGCCTCTGCCTTCATCCACGCCTTCTGCACCATCCCCATCGAAAAGATAGGTATCAAGGCCTGGAGCGAATACAAGTAGTCTTTTTTTTGCTTGTTTGGAGAAAAAAGCGTAACTTTGCACCGTAAGTAATTTTTTTCATCACTAAAGAGCAAAACAAGGAGAAGAAACAATGAAAATTGGCGATAAAGTAAGGTTCCTGAGCGAGATTGGCGGGGGGCGTGTGGCTGGTTTCCAGGGGAAGAACATTGTGCTGGTTGAAGACGAAGACGGTTTCCAAGTGCCCATGCCCGTCAACGAAGTCGTGTCGATAGGTGAGGAAAACTATGACACCCAGCATGTGGTAGAGGTTAAACAGAAGCAGACGAAACAGCGCGAGGAACAGGAGCGAGAGCCGGCCGACCTGCCTATTACTTTCAGACGTCAGCCCGAAGAGCGTAAAGGCGGAGAGCGTCTCTCGGCATTCCTTGCCTTTGTGCCCCTTGACCTGAAGGAGCTGACGCAGACGCGCTTCGAGGCCTATTTTGTCAACGACTCGAACTACTACATGCACTTCACCTACATGAGTGGCGAAGGCAATAGTTGGAGTCTGCGGACAGTTGCAGAAGTAGAACCTAACACAAAACTTTATCTGGAAGAGTTCGGACGCGAGTCGCTGGGCGAGCTGGAGCGTGTGGCCATACAGATACTGCCCTACAAGCGTGAGAAGCCCTTCCTGCTGAAAAGCCCCATAGAAGCACAGTTCCGCATAGACGGTGTGAAATTCTACAAGCTTCACACGTTTCAGGAGAACGACTTCTTCGAGCAGCCGGCACTCATCTATACCATCGTCGAGAACGACAAGCCATCGGGACCCTTGTTTGTCGATGCCCAGCAGTTGAAGAACAGTATGTATCGGAAGCCCGAACCAGAAAAGCAATCGCGTCCCCTGATAACCCCGGCAAAGGAGAAAGGCGCCCCTATCGTAGTAGACCTGCATGCCGATGAATTATTAGAGACAACGCAGGGCATGTCGGCAATCGACATTCTCAACTATCAGCTCGACGTGTTTCGCAAGACGCTGAAAGAGCACGAGAAGCAGAAAGGGCAGAAGATAGTGTTCATACATGGCAAGGGCGACGGCGTTTTGCGTCGGGCTATCATCAACGACTTGCAATACCGCTTCAAGCAGCACACCTACCAGGATGCCTCGTTCCGCGAGTATGGCTATGGTGCTACGCAAGTCACCATAAAGTAATGTGACCGAACCGGGATGAACGAGCTGATTACTACGGTGAACGATGCCATTTGGGGCTACGTGCTGATTTTCGCGTTAGTGGGATGCGGCCTGTGGTTTACGTGGCGCACTCGCTTCGTGCAGTTCCGCATGGTGAGCGAGATGCTTCGGTTGCTCACCGATTCGGCCGTTGATACCGTAAAGGAAGAGGGTAGAGAAGAAGTAGGCAACTGTGGCCGCAGGAAGCATATATCCTCGTTTCAGGCCTTTGCCGTGAGTGTGGCCACTCGCGTTGGCACAGGCAATCTGGCTGGCGTGGCCACAGCTATTGCCATTGGTGGCCCCGGAGCTGTGTTCTGGATGTGGGTCATTGCGCTCGTCGGCTCAGCGACGGCTTTCGTCGAGTCGACATTGGCTCAGTTGTTCAAGCAGAAACACGAAGATTCTTTCATTGGCGGTCCAGCCTACTATATTCAGCGAGGATTGCACCAACGATGGATGGCTGTTACTTTTGCCGTGCTCATTACGTGCCAGTTCGGCCTGTCGAACAACTCCATTCAAGCCAATACCATCTGTGGCGCTATGCAGGAAGCCTTCGGATGCTCGCCTGAATGGGTAGGTGTGGCATTAGCTGCCCTCGCCCTCTTCATAGTCTTCGGAGGCATACAGCGCATAGCCCATGTCAGTTCCGTCTTGGTGCCCATCATGGCTATAGGCTATGTGATATTGGCTCTTGTTGTCATTGCGATGAATATTGAGCTGATACCCCATGTCATGAAGTTAATTGTGCTCAACGCTTTCGGCATGGAGCAGATTGCCGGCGGCGGCATAGGTGCCACCATCATGAATGGCGTAAAGCGCGGCCTTTTCTCAAATGAGGCAGGCGAAGGCAGCGCCCCCAATGTGGCAGCCACAGCTGCCGTGAGCCATCCTGTAAAGCAGGGGCTTATCCAGGCGCTGGGCGTGTTCACCGACACGCTGCTCGTTTGCTCTTGCACGGCCTTCATCATTCTCATTAGCGGCCTATACACTGTGCCCGAGCTCAATGGCATTGCCCTCACACAGTCAGCATTGCAGTCGGAGGTAGGAGCCGCAGGCCCAGTGTTTGTGGCCATTGCCATATTCCTCTTCGCCTTTTCCAGCATCATTGGCAATTACTATTATGGCGAGGCCAACATTCGCTTTATCACGCCCAATGCCACGGTGATGACCATCTACCGCGTCTGCTCAGCGGGAGTCATGGTGCTCTTCGGTGCCGTGGCAAAGTTCGAGCTGGTGTGGAACATTGTCGATTTCTTTATGGCCTTCCTTACGGCTTGCAACCTTGTCGCCATCGTGCTCTTAGGCCGCTATGCCTTCCGCTTGCTCGACGACTATCGACGCCAGAAACGGCAGGGCGTAAAAGAGCCCACGTTCCACCGCAACCAACTGCCCGAACTGCAAAACGAACTTGAGTGCTGGGAATAGAACTGCCAACCAACGGCTAAGCAGTTGTCAATGCAGAATCCGCCCAGGCTTCCGGCAGAACAAATAGAACGCATGCAGCGCGACTACGAATTTATGCGTTCAAGATGTGTAAACTGCACGTTCTAAGACATGAACAAGGAAAACCTACAGCTGCGTCGGCTTGGAGAGAATGACAAAGTGGTGGCATTCGACTGTGGCGATGAAGACCAGAACGACTTCCCCAGCAACTCCGCCTACAACCGTTTGAAGCATGAAACAGCCCTTTCTACCCAACCATCCGCCGTAAGGCCACGCCGAAAAGCAATTCTCGCCACCACCGCGTGGACGAAGAAAAAAGAGTTCTTTGACATACTGAGACAAACGGATATTAAAAATCTGAGGGGAAATAGCTGCCATTTCGGAAAAAATGCTTACCTTTGCAGCCGTAATCAGATAAACGACGAAGATTATGGAAGCAATGGATTTCAAGAAGTATTCCGACGAGGAATTCAAGGAGGCATTAATGGCTACCCTGAATCTGAAGAAAGAGTGGATG
>CAJONO010000062.1 GCA_905235905.1 uncultured Prevotella sp. | reverse complement strand
GTCCTTTCTGCGGACGGTCGGCGCGCCACACAGGCTGCACCTGATAGCGCTTGAAGGGCAGCTGCAGTTCGTCGCGGTGCATCACCACATAGCGGGCGAAGGGCACGGTGAGGTCGTAGCGCAGACCCTTCTCGCAAATTTTCGTTGAAAATTTAGTTGAGAGTTGAGAGTTGAGAGTTGAGAGGTCCTCCTCCGACAACTTCGAGAGGTAGTCGCCGCTGTTCAGAATCTTGAAGAGCAGCTTGTCGCCCTCCTCGCCATACTTGCCCATGAGCGTCTGCAGCGTTTCTTGTGCAGGGGTTTCTATCTGCTGGAAGCCGTAGAGTTCATAGACGGAGCGGATGGTGTTGAAAATATAGTTGCGCTTGGCCATCTCAATGGGGCCGAAGTCGCGTGTTCCTTTGGGTATGCTTGGTTTATTTGCCATTTCTCTCGATGGTTTGTTCTCTGTCTGGTCCGATGGATATGATAGCAATGGGTGTTTCGAGCTGTTCTTCCAAGAACTTAATATAGTCGCTGAACTCCTTGGGGAACTGGCTTTCCGAAGTGAACTTCGTCATGTCTGTCTTCCAGCCAGGTAGTTCCTTATAGACAGGCTCAATGCCCTCTTCGATGTTGTAGGGGAAGTAGTCTATCTGCTTTCCGTTCTGCTTGTAGGCCACGCAAGCCTTGATGGTGTCGAAGCCGTCGAGCACGTCGCTCTTCATCATGATGAGCTTCGTCACGCCATTGACCATGATGCTGTAGCGCAGGGCCACCAGGTCTATCCATCCGCAGCGGCGCTCACGACCAGTCACGGCGCCATACTCATGGCCCAGGTCGCGAATGCGTTTGCCTGTCTCGTCGAACAGCTCGGTGGGGAACGGACCGGCACCGACGCGGGTGCAGTAGGCTTTCATGATGCCGTAGACCTCGCCAATCTTGTTGGGACCGATGCCCAGGCCCGTGCAGGCTCCGGCACAGATGGTGTTCGACGAGGTGACGAAGGGATAGGAGCCGAAGTCTACGTCGAGCATCGTGCCCTGGGCACCCTCGCAGAGCACACTCTTGCCCTCGCGCAGGAAACCGTTGATTTCGTGCTCGGAGTCGACGATGGGGAACTGGCGCAGGTATTCCACACCCTCTAACCACTTCTTCTCTACCTCCGTGATGTCATAGTCGAAGTTGAGCGATTTCAGAATAGCCTCATGGCGAGCCTTGGCAGCGGCATATTTCTCGGCGAAGTGCTCAAGGATGTCGCCCACACGCAGGCCTGTGCGGCTCACCTTGTCGGTATAGGTGGGGCCTATTCCCTTGCCTGTCGTGCCCACTTTGTTCTTGCCTTTCTGTGCCTCGTAGGCAGCATCGAGCACACGGTGGGTAGGCATGATGAGATGGGCTTTCTTCGAAATATGAAGGCGGCTCTTCAGGTCGTGGCCGCTTTGCTCCAGGGCCTTGGCCTCTTCCATGAAGAGGTCGGGAGCCAGCACCACGCCGTTGCCAATCACATTAACCTTTCCTCCCTGGAAGATACCGGAGGGAATGGAGCGCAGCACGTATTTCTCGCCGTTGAACTCCAGTGTGTGTCCTGCATTGGGGCCGCCCTGGAATCGTGCTACTACATCATAGCGAGGGGTCAGCACGTCGACCACCTTGCCTTTGCCTTCGTCGCCCCACTGCAAACCCAGCAGAACGTCAACCTTTCCTTTTTTCATTATTTGAAGTCTTGTTTGTTTTATTTCTCCGTTGTCGTGTAATGGCAGCCTGACAGGAAGAGCATATTCCGTAAATATATAAGGTGTAGCCATCCTTGCGGAAGCGTTTCAGGTGCATTTCGTCGATAGTCCTTGTTACTTCGGGCGATTTCACCTCGGTCACCTTTCCGCAGATGGTGCAAATCTGGTGGCAGTGGCTCTCGCCCTCGTAGCAGGCTTCGTATTTTGTTGTGCCTTGGAACCTGTGGCGGATAACAAGGCGTAGCTCCATGAAGAGCCTGAGCGTATTGTAGAGCGTGGCGCGTGACACCGGAAACTTATCGACGGTGTTGAGCTTGTCGCTCAGCTCGTCGAGTGTGAAGTGCCCGTCCATGCTGTAAACGGCATTCAAGATGGCATAGCGCTCAGGCGTCTTGCGATGCTTGTTCGTCTCAAGATAACTGTTGAGAATGTGCTCCACAGCCAAGCGTATGCTTTCTTTTTTGTCTGTTGTCCTCATATACTGGGGGTTAGTCAGAGATGGCTTTCAACAGCTTTATGAGGCTCTCGCGACGAGTCCAGCTAAAGTCTGGCAGGGCAAGAATCGACTTGTACATGTGCATCTTCTCCTTTGCTACCCTTCTTTTTATTTCACGCTCGTGAACCTTGATGATCTCATTGTTATAGCGATAATAGAAGACACGGATGAGCGGCAGCGTTCTGTCGTCCTCCGGCTCTAAGTCGATGGTTGCGTAGGATGTCTGGTTGTTGCTCAGGTCCAGGTTGGTAATGTTTTTGTTGTTCTTCTGCTGTTGCTCAAAGGCGGGCATGTCGATGATTGAGATGCAGAACAGCTGGTTGGTTCCCACCGTGTCGAGGCATTCGGCCAGCTGGTTGCCAATCTTTATAAACCTCTTCCCCGAAATTTCTACACCAAGAATGCGGTCCATGTTGGCCTCCATCGTAAAGCTGCCTTGCAAATAGAGCAGGTCGGCCTTCTTCAGCGAGATGTTTGCCAAGGGGTGCTTGATGTCTTTGCCTGAAGCCATGTGGATAACGGCTGGCTTGAAGGAATTGAATAGAGTAAGTTGCGTGGTTTGCTCCTGTGCCGAAGCAAAAACGAACGAGCTTATCAGGCAGAATAAAGTAAGCAGTCTTCTCATGTTCTCTTGTTTTTTTGTGCAAAATTAGTACTAATTTGTGAAACGACCGAATGAATTATACTAATATTTCCTAAATTGTAAGGCGCATTCACTATAATTTTTGTAACTTTGCACTTCGAAAAAACATGTTGAAAGAGAAATGAGTGGAAATCAGAATAACAAAGCATTCTCAATGATTGCTGATATTGATGGCGACTTCAAGGATTTGATAGAAGTGGAAACAGCCAGTGAGATACCTATTCTTCCTGTGAGAAACTTGGTTTTGTTCCCAGGTGTCGTCTCGCCTATCATCATTGGGCGTGACTCGAGCCTGACGCTTGTCAGGAGGGCCGAGAAGAAGAACATGGTGATTGGCATTGTGTGCCAGCGCGACCCCGAGACCGACGAGCCTGAGCTGGAAGACCTTTACGAATATGGTGTCTTTGCCAAAGTGGTGAAGCAGCTCACGCTTCCTGGCGGCAGCGTCACGGTCATCATACAAGGCTTCGGCCGTTTGCGCCTGCGTGAAATCACCAGCACCAAGCCCTATCTTATGGGAATGGTCGATGCCTCGAATGAGATACAGCCGGAGAAGGGCGACCGTGAATGGAAAACGGCTATGGACGACTTGCGCAAGATGGTCAGCGAGTATATTAGCGTGACCGAGGAAATACCCGACGAGGCAAGCTTTGCCATCAGCAACATCCATAACAACATCATGGCGCTGAACTTCGTCTGTTCGAATATGCCTTTCAGCATCAAGGACAAGATGAACCTGCTGGGCAGCGAGAGCATCAAGGAACGACTGTTTGGCACCATGAAGGCCCTGAACAGGGAGATTAACCTGCAGAATCTGAAAGCCGATATTCGTAACAAGACCCGTGAGGACATTGACGAACAGCAAAAGAACTATTTTATTCAGCAGCAGATTAAGAACCTGCAGGCCGAAATGGGCAATGAGCAGACGCCAGAGAAATCGGATCTCCAGGAAAAGGCCATGACTAAGAAATGGTCGGAAGACGTCAAGAAAGTGTTTTACAAAGAGATGGACAAGCTTGACAATATCTCGTCGCAGTCGCCCGACTTCAACATACAGCTGAACTACCTACAGACATTTATCTCCCTGCCCTGGAACGAATATACGACCGACGACCTGAATCTGGCACGTGCCCAGAAAATACTTGACCATGACCATTATGGCATGGAGAAGGTAAAGGAGCGCATACTCGAGTATATGGCCGTGCTGTCGTTACGGGGCGATCTGAAAAGCCCCATCCTCTGCCTCTACGGCCCTCCAGGCGTTGGCAAGACCTCGCTGGGCAAGTCGATTGCCGAAGCCATGAAGCGCAAGTACGTTCGCATCTCGTTGGGCGGCCTGCACGACGAGGCCGAGATTCGCGGCCATCGGCGCACCTATATCGGTGCCATGCCCGGCCGCATCATCAAGAGCATACAGAAGGCAGGCTCGTCGAACCCCGTGTTTGTTCTCGACGAAATAGACAAGGTGACGCAGGCCACCGTCAACGGCGACCCGGCTTCGGCCCTGCTCGAAGTGCTCGACCCAGAGCAGAACACCGCTTTCCACGACAACTATCTCGACGTGGACTACGACCTCTCGAAGGTGCTCTTCATTGCTACCGCCAACAACCTGAGCACCATTCCCCGGCCTTTGCTCGACCGTATGGAGATTATCGAGGTGAGCGGCTACATCACCGAAGAGAAGATAGAAATAGCCAAGCGCCACCTCGTACCTCGCGAACTGGAGAACACCGGCCTGAATACGCTCAAGCCAAAGCCGTCGTTCAACAAGGCGGCAATAGAGAAAGTGGTGGAGCAGTACACGCGGGAAAGCGGTGTGCGGCAATTGGAGAAACAGGTGAACAAGGCCCTGCGCAAGTTGGCCTTCAAGCGTCAGATGGATCCTGAGGCAGGAATCGACATGAAGATTACACCCGACCGCCTTGACGACTTGCTGGGCAAGCCCCCCTTCTATCGCGACATCTATCAAGGCAACGACTATGCCGGCGTGGTGACGGGGCTGGCATGGACAAGCGTGGGCGGCGAAATTCTCTTCATCGAGACCTCTCTGAGCAAGGGCAAAGGCTCGAAGCTCACGCTGACAGGAAATCTGGGCGACGTGATGAAGGAAAGTGCCGTGCTCGCCCTGGAATACGTGAAAGCCCATGCCGACGTGCTGAACATAGACTATCGCATCTTCGACAACTGGAACATGCACATCCATGTGCCAGAAGGAGCCACTCCCAAGGACGGCCCCTCGGCAGGCATAACGATAGCTACCTCAATAGCATCGGCACTCACCCAGCGAAAGGTGCGTAAAAACACGGCTATGACTGGCGAAATAACCCTTCGTGGAAAAGTTCTGCCAGTAGGTGGCATCAAGGAGAAAATTCTGGCAGCCAAGCGTGCCGGCATCACCGACATTGTCATGTGTCGGGAGAACGAGAAAGACATTCTTGAAATACCCGACATGTATCTCAAGGGCGTGTCGTTCCATTATGTAGAAAACGTGCAGGACGTATGGCGTTTTGCCTTAACCAATGAGATTGTGGAGCATCCCCTTTCGTTTGAGATTCCTGAAGAAGAAAAGGGAAAAGACTCTTGATAGCAGCAAGCGGCATACTTACTCACAGTAAATAGCATACTTACTCACAGTAAATAGCATACTTACTCATAGCAAATAGCATACTTACTCATAGCAAATAGCATCATTGAGCTTAACAACAAGAAACATTGACATTCGAAATACAACATACCGACAAGGCATCCGATGCCCGCACAGGCTTGATTACTACCGATCACGGACAAATCAAGACTCCCATCTTCATGCCAGTGGGAACTTGTGGAAGCGTGAAGGGAGTCCACTTTTCTGAGTTGCGAGAGCAGGTGAAGGCACAGATTATCCTGGGCAATACCTACCATCTGTATCTGCGACCGGGACTTGAAGTGCTGCGCAAGGCAGGCGGCTTGCACAAGTTCAACACATGGGACCGTCCCATCCTGACCGATTCTGGCGGTTTTCAGGTTTTCTCCCTGACAAGTATTCGCAAGCTGCGGGAGGAAGGGTGCGAGTTTCGCAGCCATATCGACGGCTCGAAACACATCTTCACCCCAGAGAATGTCATGGACACGGAGCGCATTATAGGTGCCGACATTATGATGGCGCTCGACGAATGTCCGCCAGGACAGAGCGACTACGAGTATGCCCGCAAATCGCTCGGCCTCACCCAGCGCTGGCTCGACCGTTGCATCAAGCGCTTCAACGAGACCGAACCGCTCTATGGCTACCGGCAGGTGCTCTTCCCCATTGTGCAGGGCTGCACGTTCAAGGACTTGCGTCGCGAGGCTGCCAAGCATGTAGCCGACAAGGGTGCCGAGGGAAACGCTATCGGGGGCCTGGCCGTAGGCGAACCCACCGAGGTGATGTATGAGATGATTGAGGTGGTTAACGAGATTCTGCCCAAGGATCGTCCTCGCTACCTGATGGGGGTGGGCACCCCGCAGAACATCCTTGAGGCTATAGAGCGCGGTGTCGACATGTTCGACTGTGTCATGCCCACCCGCAACGGTCGCAATGCCATGCTCTTCACCTATCAGGGAACCATGAACATGCGCAACAAGAAATGGGAGGCCGACTTCTCGCCCATCGATCCCGATGGATGCGACATTGACCGCCTGCACTCCAAGGCATATCTGCACCACCTGTTCAAGGCGCAGGAACTGCTCGCCCTGCAAATAGCCTCCATCCATAATCTCGCTTTCTACCTGCGGCTTGTCGCCGATGCCCGTCAGCATATTGAGCAGGGCGACTTCGTGCAGTGGAAACGCACTGTCATAGATAATCTGGGAAGAAGGGTATGAGAGTGAATGTGCGCAGGCTGAACCCGTTGAGCTATGTGAAGATTCTTGATGTCTATATTATCAAGAAGTTCATTGGCACCTATATCTATGCCATCGCCCTGATTATCTCGATAGCCATCGTCTTCGATTTCAATGAGCACATGGTGAAGTTTGTGACCAACCATGCGCCCATGCGTGCCATCATTTTCGACTACTACGCAAACTTCGTACCCTATTTTGCCAATCTCTTCTCGCCTCTCTTCGTCTTCATCGCCGTTATCTTCTTCACCTCGAAACTGGCGGGCAACTCCGAGATTATTGCCATCCTTGCCGCCGGCACCAGTTTCAAGCGGTTGTTGCGCCCCTATATGTTCTCGGCTGCGCTCATTGCTGCCTTGAACTATTATCTGGGGGCTTACGTCATACCGAGCGGCAATATCACCCGACAGGCATTCGAGGAGAAATACAAGAACAATGACCGCATTACCACCGCCCAGAACGTGCAGTTGCAAGTGGCGCCAGGGGTCATCTCGTACATTCAGACCTACGACAATAACACGAAGCGCGGCTACGGCTTCTCGCTCGACAAGTTTGAAAAGAAGGAGCTGGTGAGCCACATGACGGCAAGCATCATACAATACGACACTATTGCCGACGAGCGGTATCACTGGAAGCTGTCAAACTACAAAATCAGAACCCTGCAAGGCCTCAGAGAGCACATCAAGACTGGTGCCGAGCTCGACACTGTGATAATGATGGAGCCTATGGACCTTGTGTTTTCCAAGGGCCAGCAAGAGACGTTCACCTCGCCAGAATTGCGCCGCTACATATCGAAGCAGAAGAACCGTGGCTCCTCGAATGTCGTTCAGTATGAAGTGGAGTACCACAAGCGCATAGCTACTTCCTTCGCATCGTTCATCCTTACTATCATCGGCGCCTCGCTTTCTTCCCGAAAGCGCAAGGGCGGAATGGGAGTCTATTTGGGCATTGGCCTGGGATTGTCGTTCACCTATATCCTCCTGCAAACCGTCAGTGCCACCTTTGCCGTCAACGCAGGCACGTCGCCTGTGCTCTCGGCCTGGATTCCCAACATCCTCTATGCTTTTATTGCCTATTATTGCTACAGACATTCACCGAATTAAGATTACAGCCTTCGTATATGAATTTTGAAGAAACCTACTTAAACGACAATATCCTCGACGCACTCTACGACATGCACTTCGAGGAAATGACACCTATTCAGGAAAAGTGCATACCTGAGATACTCGACGGTCACGACGTGCTGGGCGTGGCCCAGACAGGAACGGGCAAGACGGCCGCCTATTTGTTGCCAATTCTCTCCTTGCTCGACGACGGGGGCTATCCCGACGATGCCATCAACTGTGTCATCATGTCGCCGACACGCGAGTTGGCGCAGCAGATCGACCAGGCTATGGAAGGCTTCTCCTATTATCTCGACAACGTGTCGTCGATTGCCGTCTATGGCGGTAACGACGGAACGCGCTTCGACCAGGAGATGAAGGGCCTGCGTGGTGGCGCCCCCGTGGTTATTGCTACTCCGGGACGATTGCTCAGCCACATGAAGGTGGGCAATCTCGACTTGTCGCGAACGTCGTTCTTCGTGCTCGACGAGGCCGATAGGATGCTGGACATGGGCTTCTCTGACGACATTATGCAAATCAACAAGCTGTTGCCTGACAGCTGCCAGAAGGTGATGTTCTCGGCTACTATGCCCGAGAAGATACGCGAGCTGGCTGTGTCGTTGCTCCACGACCCCGTCGAAGTGAAGATTGCCGTCAGCCGGCCGGCCGACAAGATTCACCAGTCGGCCTACGTGTGCTACGACCCGCAGAAGCTGAAAATCATTCAGCACATGTTCAGGGGTGGCGACTTGCAGCGTGTCATCATTTTCTGTGGCAAGAAAGAACGCGTCAAGAACATTGCCCACGAGTTGGTAAAGATGAACATCAACTGTGCTGCCATGCACTCTGACCTTACGCAGGCTGAACGCGACGATGTGATGTATCGCTTCAAGGCAGGCCACATTGACGTGCTGGTGGCTACCGACATCGTGGCCCGTGGCATCGACATCGACGACATACGCATTGTCATCAACTACGATGTGCCTCACGATTCCGAGGATTACGTACACCGCATTGGGCGTACCGCCCGAGCCGACCGTGACGGACAAGCCATCACCTTTGTGAACGACCGCGACATTCCTCGCTTCCAGCGCATAGAAAGCTTCTTAATGAAAGAGGTAGAGAAGAATAGCTTGCCCGAAGGACTTGGCGAAGGTCCTGAATATAAAGCCGGTGCTGCGAAAGGCGGGGCAAGAAAGCGGAACAGGGGGCATGGCAGAACACGGCATGGCAGACAAGGAAAAGACGGACGCAACAGACAAGGGAAAGGCGGAAGGAACAGCAGGAAAAGCCAAGGTGAAAAGCCTACAGACTCAGGCAAGTGACGGCTATTTGCACTGGTCAATCCACTCTTTCAGTGCTGCCCGCGGCACACCTTGCTTCATGAGTTGCTCCAGCAGGAGCCATGCCTCGTCGAACCGCTTGAGGGTAATCAGTATGTCGATCTTTGAAACGGTGAAGTCTACATTTCCCGGATGCCGTTTCAAGGCTTCGTCCCAGTCATAGAGAGCCAGGTCGTATTGTTCGCGCTCCGTCTCGAAGCCGGCCCTTGCCGCCCATGCCAGCGCCGAATCGGGAAAGAGCTGCACCAGCTTGTTCAGCTCGTCGGTGGCATCAAGCCAGCGCCCTAAGCGCTTCTTGACCATGGCCAACCCTAACTGTGCCTCGAAGTGCTTGGGAACAAGGGAGAGAAAGGTCTCATAGTCGACCTTCGCCAAGTCATAATGCCTCATCGTGTTGTGGGCGTATGCCCTATAGTAGAGCGCTGCCAGATTCTTGGGAGAGCGTTGCAGCACACGGCTATACTCGTCGATGGCATAGTCCCACTGCTCTAACTCGATGTTGAGCGCTGCTTTTTTCAGCCTCAAGTCGATGCTGTCGGGATAGAGCCTGATGAGCTGGTTGACCCTCTTCAGCGAGTCGCGCCACTCTTGTTGGGCACTGACTGGCAAGGACATAAGCAGTCCCGCAGCTATCATGCAGCATCCGAAAAACCTTTTCATATTCGTGCTTCAATTCTTTTTTCGCTTGCAAAAGTACTAATTTTTTATTAAATTAAGTCATTAAACGAATGTAAAATTGTTGCGCTTTGTCGCAAACAGAACTTAAACGCGGTTTTTGAAGTGTTAAAATGCAAGAAAAGTGAGCGACAAAATGTCATAAATTAAACTTTTGACTATATATTTGCATCAGTATAATTGACAGCAAAAAAGATTATTAACAAACAAGAAGTGAATATGAAAAAGATTGTAAATTATGTTGTACCAGCCGTGAGCTTGGTAGCCATTGTTTTCTCGGTAGCAGCCTTCAACAAGACCTGTGCAGCCACCCAGTCAACCAATCAAGTAGCCACTGTTTCCACTGTGTCTTCAGTGGCAGCAGGCCAGCCTGTCGACCTGACATACGCCGCTGAAAAGGCACTGCCTACCGTCGTTTATATTAAGAACACGCAGAACTCAAAGACCCAGACGGTAGAATACAGCGACCCGTTTGCCGACTTCTTCGACCCCTTCGGCGGATTCTTCGGACGCGGCAACGGCGGTAGCCAGAAACGTCAGGTGCAGACTCCGAAGCGAGTGGCTGCCGGTTCGGGCGTGATTATCTCGACCGATGGCTATATAGTGACCAACAACCACGTGGTCGACGGGGCTGACGAATTGACAGTCACGCTCAACGACAACAGCGAGTATTCGGCTCGCATCATCGGTGCCGACAAGACCACCGACCTGGCTCTCATCAAGATTGACGGCAAGAACCTGCCTGCCATCACAGTGGCCAACAGCGACAATGTGAAAGTGGGCGAATGGGTGCTCGCCATAGGCAATCCCTTGGGACTTAACAACACCGTCACGGCAGGTATCGTCTCGGCCAAGGCCCGCACCATGGGCGAACAGGGCACCGTCTCGTCGATGATACAGACCGATGCCGCCATCAATCAGGGTAACTCTGGCGGCGCACTGGTCAACACCAATGGCCACCTCATCGGTATCAACGCCATGATCTATTCGCAGACAGGCTCGAACATTGGCTATGGTTTTGCCATACCTACCACTATTATGAATAAGGTGGTGGAAGACATCAAGCAGTATGGCACCGTGCAGCGCGCCATGATTGGCATTCGCGGCATGGACGTCAACAGCTACGTAGACCTGCAGAAAGAACAGGGCAAGGAAGTTGACCTCGGCACGATGGAGGGCATCTATATCGACGAAGTTGTGGAAGACGGTGCCGCCGACGACGCTGGCATGAAGAAGGGCGACGTGATTACCCACATCAATGGTCAGAAGGTGGCCAAGTTTGGCGAACTTACCGGCATCATAGCCCAGAAGCGCCCGGGCGACAAGATTACCATTAACTATCTGCGCGACAAGAAAAAGAGTTCCGTGACGCTCACACTCAAGAACGAGCAGGGCAACACGAAGGTGGTGAAAAATGCCGATATCGACGTGCTCGGTGCCGACTTCCGTCCCATCAGCAAGAAGCAGATGGAGCAAATGGAGATAAGCTATGGTCTCGAAGTGATCAAGGTGAATGGCGGAAAGATGAAAGATGCCGGCATTCAGAAGGGGTTCATCATTCAGCGCGTAAACGACAAACAGATGAAGGAAGTGGAAGATTTGGAGAAGGTGGTCAAGGAGGCCAGCACTTCAAAGGAGCCGGTTCTCATCATAAAAGGCATCTTCCCCACTGGCAAGCGTGGCTACTATGTGGTTCCTTTGCAGAATGATTAAGCCTGAATTATAGCGCAGTTAAGCCTGAATTGCAGCGTAATCAAGCCTGAATTGCAGCGTAATTAAGCATGAATTGCAGCGTAATTAAGCCTGAATTGCAACACAATTAAGCATGAATTACAGCATAATTAAGCTTGAATTGCAACACAATTAAGTATTAAGTGCGACCTAAAAAATATCTGCTGGCAGTGCGATAGTGCAGTGCCAGCAGATATATTTTTATGTATTTCGTTTTTACAAGCTGTACTCCAGCATCACCATTGAGTAGGGGGCCAGGTCGAGACTGAACTTCTTCTGGGCCTTGATGGTCTCGGTCTGTGGGGCAATGGGCTGCTGTTCGTAGTTGTTCTCTGCATCGGGAGCACCCGTGAGAGTGGTCTTCGTGGCTTGCTTCTTCAGGCCGAAGCGACTCAGGTTGATGTTGGCCTTCTTAGCCTCGGCACCAGCGTTGGCCAGCTTCACATAGAGTTTGCGGGTCTTCACGTTGAGAACGACCGACTGGCCGTAGCTGCTCTTCTCCACGGGCTGCACCGTTCCTGCAGCATCGCCCTCGAAGGTCACGCAGTCGCCATAGTAGTACTGGCCTGCACTCTGGCCGAACATCTGCTGTACATAGTAACTGCATGTCAGGAAGGGACGCTCATTGTCGAAGTAGATGAGGTCGGGGTTCCAGTTCGTAGCATCCTTCTTGGCGAAGAGTGGGGCGTAAGAGCTCATGCAAACCACGTCGCCGTTGCGCTCTACATGGAGCAGATACAGACCCTCGGCCAGGGCGTCGATGAGCTTCTTGTCCTTGGCGGCATACTCGCCCAGATAGACCTTCGTCTTGCGGTCGCGTGGATACTTGTCGTACTGGCGGCTTTCCAGGAAATACTTGTTGGGCTCATAGTAGTGCTCGTCGATGATGGGCATGCCCAGCTCCTCGGCCAGCTTCCAGCCGTTTTCATAGTCGGGGTTGCCTGGGTGCGAGCCAGGGCCGGCGGTGCCTACGATGACAATTTCGGGATGTGCCTTCGTCACCTTATTATATATGTACTTAAAGCGCTCTATAAACTCGGGCGAGATTTTCTCCTCGTTGCCCAGGCCCAGATACTTCAGTCCGAAGGGCTTCGGGTGGCCTGCGTCGGCACGCATCTTGGCCCACTTCGACGTGGCGGGATTGCCGTTGGCCCATTCGATCAGGTCGAGGGCATCCTGCACCCACATGTCCATCTGCTCCATGGGGCAGGCATCCTGTGCCTGTTCAGGCCACATGTTCCAGCCGCCGTTGGCACCCTGGCAGTTCACACCGCATGGCAGGATGGGCACGGGCTGCATGCCGAGGTCTTCGCAGAACTGGAAGTACTCATAGTAGCCCAGCCCCATTGACTGGTGGTAGCCCCACGTGTTCTTCAGCTGCTGACGCTCGTGGCGTGGGCCGATGGTGTTCTTCCAGTGGTAGGTGTCCCAGAAGCCGTCGCCACCGCCATGCACCACGCAGCCGCCGGGGAAGCGCATGAACTTCGGGTGAAGGTCGGCCAGTGCCTGGGCCAGGTCTTTTCTTAGCCCATGTCCCTTGTAGGTGTCCTGTGGCATGAGCGACACGTCGTCCAGAATGACGTCGCCCTCGTTGAGCATCAGCAGTTGCAGGGCGGCATTCTTGCAGTCGGCAGTAGGTGTGAGCGTGGCCTTATGCTCATGCAGACGGTAAAAACGGTTAGGTTGCTGAGGCTTTTGTCCCTCTGTAAACGCTACGTCGCGAACCACCTCAATGATGGTGTCGCACAACAGTTTCGGGTCCTTGCCCCAGCCCTGTGGTTCTACGAGCGCGATGCGCATCGTCATGGGCTTGTCGCCCCAGTTGGCCATGCGCACGGAGAAGTCGTACTTCTCGCCTGCCTTTACCACGATGCCGCCGAAGCCGTCGTTCTGCAGGCCGAAGCCCTTCCAGCCCTTGTAGTCCTTGTATTCCTTCACGCGCTCAGCATGAAGTCTCATGCGGGTGTTCGACTGGTAGAAAATCTTGGGGTCGGCACCAGGCCTATTCATGGTCGTAGGCTGGATGTAGCCTAATGAGTGGCCGGGGCGGATGACCTTCCACGCCGTGGCGGGTCCCCAGCCGTCGCGCTCGTTGGCGTTGAACTCGAACGAGCCGTTCTGCACGAGCTCGGCATAGAGACCGCCGTCGGCCGAAGAACTGATGTCTTCGAAAAAGATGCCTAAAAGTTCATCACTGATAGCCTTTCCGCCCTTTGGGGCGTTCATTGGCTTTTGGGCGCAGATTGTCAGCGAGGTCGACAAAAGTAGGGCGCCAAGAGCAAGATACTTGTTTGTCATTGGGTTGTTTTTTAGTGAAATGATAAAATATAGAGCAAAGGTACGCTTTTTTTTTCGTTTTCCTGCAAAAAAAAGATAATAATTTAGGAAAAAAGTTGTAACTTTGCTGTCGCAAATGAATTTATGGATGATTTAACCAGTAAAAAGGAATTATGAGAAAGATTTTATTGTCACTGACAATGCTCTGCGCAATGCAGTGTGTGATGGCCGAGAGCCGCGAAGTGAAAAGCCCCGACGGGCAGTTGGCGTTGCAACTCGACATGGACGGCAAAGAGGGTCGTCCCTGCTATAGGGTGTTGCTCGGCGGTCAGGTGGTGCTGGCCGACTCGCCCCTTGGAATTGTGACGAACATGGGCGACTATAGCCGAGGTCTGACGCTGACGAAGGCCGAGGAGCGTGAGGTGCGGGATAGCTATGACCTTCGCACCATCAAGCAGAGCCATGTCGACTATGTGGGCCGCGAGCTGGTTGCCGAGTATCAGAAAGACGGCCGGCACGTGCTCGACATTGTGTTCCGCGTGAGCAACCGCGACGTTGCTTTCCGATACAAGCTCTATCCCAAGCGCGACACCAAGGTGTGTGCCGTGGAGCGTGAGGCCAGCGGCTTCGTCCTTCCCGAAGGCACGAGCACCTTCCTTTGCCCCCAGTCAAAGCCCATGAATGGCTTTGCCCGTACCTCTCCCAGCTATGAGACGTCCTACGCGCTCGACGAGCCGATGGGCAAGAACGGCTGGGGCGAGGGCTATACCTTCCCCTGCCTCTTTGGCCTGGCCCCTGCCCCCGTCAAGACCGCTAAGGGCAAGAAAGCCAGCACGGAGCCGCAGAGAACCTGGGTGCTTGTTTCCGAGACTGGCACAGACGGTAACTACGTGGCATGCCGGCTCGTGAACGAGGGTGCCGGCTCCTATCGGATAGGCTTCCCCCAACAGGGCGAGATGAATGGCATAGGCTCGGTGACCCCTGCCGTCGCTCTTCCTGCCGAGACGCCTTGGCGCACGGTGACCGTGGGCACGTCGCTGGCCAATGTCGTGGAGACGACGGTGCCTTGGGACTTGGTGAAGCCGAAGTATGCAGCCAGTCGTGACTACACCTACGGCAAGGGCACCTGGTCGTGGATTATCGGCATGGACCCCAGCTGTAACTTCGACGAGCAGAAACGCTACATCGACTTTGCTGCCGCCATGGGCTACCGCTCGGTGCTGATCGATGCGCTGTGGGATGTGCAGATAGGCTATGAACGCATGGCTCAGCTGGCCCGCTACGGTAAGTCGAAGGGCGTGGGCATCTTCCTTTGGTACAACAGTAACGGTGTGTGGAACGATGCTCCGCAGTCGCCGCTTGGCAAGATGAACAAGCTGGGTGAGCGCCGCAAGGAGATGAAGTGGATGCAGCAGACGGGCATACTGGGTATTAAGGTCGACTTCTTCGGGGGCGACAAGCAGCCCATGATGCAGCTCTATGAGGACATTCTGACCGATGCCAACGATTTTGGCATACAGGTCATCTTCCACGGTTGCACGTTGCCGCGAGGCTGGGAGCGCATGTATCCCAACTATGTGGCCAGCGAGGCCGTGCTGGCTTCCGAGAACCTGCACTTCGGACAAGGAGCCTGCGATGCCGAGGCCCGCAACGCTTGCATCCATCCCTTCATTCGCAACACGGTGGGCTCGATGGACTTCGGCGGTTCGACGCTCAACAAATACTACAATGCCGACAACCAGCATGGCACCCACCGCGTCACCAGCGATGTCTTTGCCCTGGCCACGGCCGTGCTCTTCCAAAGCAGTGTGCAGCATTTCGCGTTGGCACCCAATAATCTGACCGATGCTCCGAAGTGGGCCGTCGACTTCATGAAGCAGGTGCCTACAACGTGGGATGAGACGCGCTTCATTGACGGCTATCCTGGCCGCTATGCCGTGATGGCCCGTCGCTGTGGCAGCAAGTGGTATGTAGTGGGTATCAACGCCGAGGCAGCTCCGTTGAAGAAAACCATCACACTGCCCATGTTCGAGGCAAAGTCGACGGTCAGCGTCTATAGCGACGATGCTGCGCTCAACGGCAGCGTGAAGGCTGCAAAGATGAGCAAGAAGCAACAGATAGAAGTGACGATTCCGCAAAACGGCGGTCTGGTCATTATGAATCAGTAGGATAGTGAAAGAAACTGAACAAATGAGAGAAGTTATTGTGAGCGATGCCGCCCTCAGGGCAGCGGCCACCGAAGGCATGGACGCGTTTGTAGGCCTGTTTGTCAAGGCACTGCATGAGGCTGTGGGGGGAGAACTCACAGCCGAGACAATGGCCCAGCTGAACAGCGACCAGATAACGCTCCTCGCATGGGAAAGGCTGCACGAGGAATTGATGGACGGAGGCTTCGTGCAGCTCATTCACAACGGCTACGGCCCCTTCATCTTCAAGAATCCCTTTGCCAAGGCATTGAACAAGATGTGGAAGATGCGCGACCTGTCGAAGCTCGTCTACGAAGCACATTCCCTCTATGTGAAATATGGAGCCGCCATCGAGAAGGACTGTACCGACGACGAGTTTATGGCCCTGTTCGAACAGTACCCTGAGTTCGATGATTTGGACGACCGGTTCGTAGAGAATGAAGAGCTGTATACCGAGCAGGTGGCCCGCTATATTGACGAGAATATCGAGAAATTTGCAACCATTAAATGATACAATTATCACTTACCAAGTTATTTTTTAACGGTTACTAAGGAATGAACAAGCAACAGGAAGAGCTCAGGAAGAAAAGTCCTATACAAATCAAGAACAAAAAGGCGGCCTTCGAGTATTTCTTCATCGAGGAGTTCACGGCGGGCATTGTGCTTACCGGCACCGAAATCAAGTCGATACGTGCTGGAAAGGCAAGCCTTGTCGACACTTATTGCACCATCATCCGTGGCGAAATGTGGGTGAAGGGCATGAGCATCAGTCCTTACTTCTATGGCTCCTATAACAACCACGAGCAGAAGCGGGAGCGAAAGCTGCTGCTCACTCGTCGGGAGATAGCACGGTTGGAGAGCGCCACGAAACAGACGGGCTATACCATCGTGCCCACACTGGTGTGGATCGACGAGAACGGACGAGCCAAGGTCGACATCGCTCTTTGCAAGGGTAAGAAGGCCTACGACAAGCGGCAGACGCTGAAAGAGAAGGAAGACCGGCGCGAAATGGATAGGGCGATGAAGGGGTTTTGAGTTGAGAGTTGAGAGTTGAGAGTTAAGAGTTAAGGGTTAAAAGTTAAGATTTATGAAAAGACTATTCGAGGTTATCAAGGAACGCATATTGATTCTTGACGGTGCCATGGGTACCGTCATACAGCAGTACGGGCTTGAAGAGAAAGATTTCAGGTTAGAGGGAACTAAATACCAACCCTCAACTCTCAACCCTCAACTCTCAACTCTCAACCCTCAACCCTCAACCCTCAACTCTCAACCCTCAACCCTCAACTCTCAACCCTCAACCCTCGACCCTCAACCCTCACCTCAAAAGGGTAACAACGATGCCCTGAACTTGACGCGTCCCGATGTTATCAGCGACATTCACGAGCGATACTTGAAGGCCGGAGCTGACATCATCACGACCAATACGTTTAATGCGCAACGCATTTCGCAGGCCGACTATGGCTTGCAGGACTATGTCCGCGAAATGAACCTGCAGGGCGTACGGTTGGCAAGACAGGTCGCCGACAACTACTCGACAGAAGAAAAGCCGCGCTTTGTGGTTGGCTCGGTAGGCCCAACCAACAAGACCTGCTCCATGTCGCCCGACGTGAGCAATCCTGCGGCCCGCGAACTGACCTACGACCAGCTGTTCGATGCCTATACCGAGCAAATCGAGGCTCTGATAGGGGGTGGCGTCGATGCCGTCCTCATTGAGACTATCTTCGATTCGCTCAACGCCAAGGTGGCCATCGATGTTGCCATGCAGGCGATGGAGCGCATGCAGAACGAACTGCCCATCATGCTGAGCCTCACTGTCAGCGACTTGGCTGGCCGCACCCTTTCGGGGCAGACGCTCGATGCCTTCCTTGCCTCAGTCAGTTCCTATCCCATTTTCTCCATCGGACTGAACTGCTCGTTTGGCGCCCGGCAGATGAAGCCTTTCCTGAAAGAACTCGCCCGGCGCGCACCTTATTATATTAGTGCCTATCCTAACGCAGGACTTCCCAACGAAATGGGACTCTACGACGAGACCCCTGCATCGATGGCTCCGCAGATTCAGGAGTTCATCGACGAAGGACTGGTTAACATCGTGGGTGGCTGTTGCGGCACCACGCCAGCCTTCATTGCCGAGTATGTGCCGTTGGCTATTGGCAAGCAACCGCACGTGCCCGCCCCGAAACCGCAGCGTCTTTGGCTCAGCGGACTCGATGTGCTTGAAGTATCCTCTCACCTCTCACCTCTCACCTCCCACCTCTCACCTCCTACCTCTCACCTCTCACCTCTCACCTCTCACCTCCCCAGTTTTACCAACGTGGGCGAACGCTGCAACGTGGCGGGTTCCCGTAAGTTCCTCCGGCTTGTCAAGGAGAAAAACTACGACGAGGCCCTATCCATAGCCCGCAAGCAGGTGAGCGACGGTGCTTTGGTCATCGACATCAATATGGACGACGGTCTGCTCGATGCCCGACAGGAGATGGTGACCTTCCTCAACTTGATTGCTGCCGAGCCCGACATTGCCCGTGTGCCCGTGATGATCGACTCCAGCGACTGGCAGGTGATTGTTGCCGGTCTGAAGTGCGTACAGGGCAAGAGCATCGTCAACAGCATCTCGCTCAAGGAGGGCGAGGAGGTCTTTGTCAGCCATGCCCAAGACGTGAAGCGCTACGGTGCCGCCGTCGTGGTGATGTGCTTCGACGAGCAGGGTCAGGCCACTACCTATGACAGGAAAATAGAGATAGCGCAACGGGCCTATCGCATTCTCACAGAGCAGGTGGGCATGAATCCCTTTGACATTATCTTCGACCCCAATATCCTGGCCATTGCCACGGGCATGGAGGAGCACGACGGCTACGCACTCGACTTCATCCGGGCCACCCGATGGATTCGCGAGAACCTGCCAGGCGCCCATGTCAGCGGAGGTGTCAGCAACCTGTCGTTCTCGTTCCGTGGCAACAACTACATCCGTGAGGCCATGCATGTCGTGTTCCTCTATCACGCCATTCAGGCAGGCATGGACTTCGGTATTGTCAATCCGGCCACGAAGGTGCTCTACAGCGATATTCCCCAGGAGCAGTTGGAACTACTGGAGGACGTGATACTCAATAGGAAGCCGAACAGTGCAGAGACGCTGATAAGGAGCCTCACCCCCGACCCCTCTCTCGGAGGAGAGGGGAGCGGTCACCTTCAAGGCGAGAAAATGTCATCGGCAGGTCTGTCTACTCCCCCATCCTCCGAGAGAGGGGTTGGGGGTGAGGCTGTCCCTGTTTCCGTTCGTCTGTCCCAGGCTTTGGTTCGCGGCATTGGCGACCACCTGCAGGCCGACCTCGAAGAGGCCCTGAAGGAATATCCGAGGGCTGTCGACATTATCGAAGGGCCGCTCATGGCGGGCATGAACGAGGTGGGCCAGCTGTTTGGCGCAGGAAAGATGTTCCTGCCCCAGGTGGTCAAGACCGCTCGCACCATGAAGCAGGCTGTGGCCATCTTGCAGCCCTACATTGAGAAAGAACAGCAGGGGGGCAGCGCCAAGAAGGCCGGCAAGGTTCTGCTGGCAACGGTGAAGGGCGACGTGCATGACATTGGCAAGAACATTGTCAGCGTGGTCATGGCCTGCAACAACTACGAAGTAATCGACATGGGGGTCATGGTGCCTGCCGAGCAGATTGTGCGCAAGGCCAAAGAGGAGAAGGTCGACATGATTGGACTTTCCGGCCTGATTACCCCCAGTCTTGAAGAAATGGTCAACGTGGCGACAGAGCTGAGAAAGGCGGGGCTAAATATTCCTATCATGATAGGTGGGGCCACCACCAGCGAGCTGCATGTGGCCCTGAAGATTGCCCCAGTCTATGGCGGTCCTGTGGTGTGGATGAAAGACGCCTCGCAGAATGCCCTCGTCGCGTCGCGGCTGATGAACGAAGAGGCGAAGGTGACCGAGGAACTGAATGAGGAGTACGACCATCTGCGCCGGGAGTATGCCGAGCACCAGCAGCGTCTGCTCTCGCTCGACGAGGCACGGAAGAACAAGTTGAATCTCTTTGAAAGTTGAATAGTTCTTGAATTCTCATAAACTCAGAAACTCACAAAATAATGATACGAACAATTATCTTTGACCTGGGTGGTGTTATCCTGACGCTCGACCAGCCGCAAGCCGTTAGGCGGTTTGCCGAAATAGGACTGAAGGATGCCGCCCGCCGGCTCGACCCCTACACGCAGAGCGGCATCTTTGGCGCCTTGGAGGCGGGGGCCACGACGGCAGGGGCTTTCCGCAATCAGCTCAGTCAGTTGGTGGGCCGCCAGCTCTCTTTCCGCCAGTGTCGCTATGCGTGGCTGGGCTATGCCAGGGAGCTGCCCGCCCGCAACCTCCGTGCCCTCGAACGCTTGCGCAGTGAGGGCTACCGGCTCGTGCTCCTCTCCAACACCAATCCCTATATGATGTCGTGGGTCTTCTCGACCGATTTCGACGGTGAGGGCCATTCCCTGCATCACTATATGGATGCCTGCTACACCAGCTACGAGATGGGAGTGATGAAGCCCAACGACACCTTCTTCCGCAAAGTGCTCATGGCCGAGCAGACACCGCCGTCGGCCTGCCTCTTCGTCGACGACGGACCGCGCAATGTGGCGGCTGCCAGTCAGATAGGCATGCGCACCTTCTGTCCTGAGAACGGGGCCGACTGGACCCAAGAAATCTATCAGTATCTATGAGAAAAATAATACTTTTGCTGGCCTTGACCCTCACGCTTACGGCCAGCGCTCAGCGAAAGCGTGAGTTCCGGGGAGCCTGGATACAGTGTGTGAACGGACAGTTTCAGGGCATAGGCACTGCCCAGATGCAGCAGACGCTGCGCTATCAGCTCGACGAACTGAGGAAGGATGGCGTCAATGCCATCATCTTCCAGGTGCGCCCAGAGTGCGATGCGTTGTATGAAAGCAAGATAGAACCCTGGAGCCGATTCCTCACGGGGCAGCAGGGTAGGGCACCGCAACCCTACTGGGATCCCCTGCAGTGGATGGTCGACGAGTGCCATAAGCGTGGCATGGAGCTGCATGCCTGGATCAATCCCTATCGGGCCAAGACCAAGAACACCAACGAGCTGGCGACATCGCACATAGTCGTTCGCAAGCCACAGAACTGCTTCGACTACGACGGGCAGGTCATACTCAATCCGGGAATCCCTGAGAATCAGGACTATATATGCTCGGTGGTGCGCGACATCGTGACCCGTTACGACATCGACGGGCTCCACATCGACGACTATTTCTATCCCTATCCCGCAACAGGATGGCAGATTCCCGACAATGCCCAGTATCAGGACTACGGGAAGAAGTTCAAGGACATAGCCGACTGGCGCCGCCATAACGTCAACCAGTTTGTGAAGCTGCTCTACCAAACCGTGCATAACGCGAAGCCCTGGGTGAAGGTGGGCATCTCGCCCTTCGGCATCTATCGCAACAAGAAGAATGCACCCAACGGGAGCAACACCAACGGTCTGCAGAACTACGACGACCTCTATGCCGACGTGCTGCTGTGGATAAACAAGGGCTGGTTAGACTACTGTGTGCCGCAGCTCTACTGGGAGATAGGCCATAAGGCAGCCGACTACGACACGCTCATACGGTGGTGGAACGTGTATGCCTACAAGCGACCGCTCTATATTGGCGAGGACATAGAGCGAACGGTGAAGGCTGCCGACCCACAGAACCCCCTACAGTCGCAGCAGGCGGCCAAGCATAGCCTCTATTCACAGATGAACAACGTGCAGGGCACCGTGCTATGGTATGCCAAGGCCGCCGTCGACAATCCCGGCAATTATGGCACCATGCTGCGCAATGTCTATTGGAAGCATCCGGCGCTCATGCCCAAGATGACGTTTATCGATGGCAGGGCGCCCAAGAAGCCGCGAAAGCTCGAAGCCCTGTGGGTCGATGGCGACTATGTGTTGTTCTGGACGGCACCAGGGGGAAAGACGTGGAAGAGCAAGGCCGAGAAATATGTGGTCTATCGCTTTGCCAAAGACGAGCGCATCAATACGGCCAACCCTACGAAGATTGTCACGGTGACCGCCGACACCTTCTATAGGCTGCCCTACGTCGATGGCAGTCAGGAGTACGTCTATGTGGTGACGGCGCTCGACCGCATGCAGAACGAGAGCGGACTGGCCAAGAAGAAAGTAAGGCTCTGAATGGCTCTCATCCTGCTCTACATCCTGCTGCTCTTCGGCATCAGCCGCTGGAGTGGGCGCCACGCCACCAACGAGACGTTCTATCGCGGAGAGCGGCGGTCGCCATGGTGGCTCGTAGCCTTTGGCATGGTGGGAGCCTCAGTCTCGGGCGTCACCTTCGTCAGTGTGCCGGGCATGGTGCTGAGCAGCAATATGGCCTATCTGCAGCTCTGCCTTGGCTTCATTCTGGGCTATCTGGTCGTAGCCTTCGTCCTCCTTCCTGTCTATTACAGGCTCAATCTCGTTTCCATCTACAGCTATCTGGACCAGCGGTTAGGCCGTTGCAGCTACCAGACGGGGGCGTGGTTCTTCCTGCTGTCGAAGATGTGCGGAGCCGCCTTGAAGTTCTATGTGGTGTGCATCATCTTGCAGCGCTTCGTCTTCCAGGGGCTTGGCGTTCCTTTCCCCCTGACGGTCGTGGGGCTGGTATTGCTCATCTGGCTTTACACCCGTAGGGGCGGCATTCGCACGTTAGTGTTCACCGATACCTTCCAGACCCTCTGCATGCTCACGGCCCTCATCCTTATTCTTTATAAGGCGCTGACGGCGATGAGCATGCCGCTTCCCGACATCTTAGAATCGCTCATGGCCGACGAGAGGAGCCGGGTGTTCGTCTTCGACGACTGGGCCTCGCCGTGGAACTTCTGGAAACAGCTGCTGAGCGGCATCTTCATCGTGGTGGTGATGACGGGCCTCGACCAGGACATGATGCAGAAAAACCTGACTTGCAAGACGCTGCGTGACGCGCAGAAGGACATGTGCTCATACGGTGTGGCTTTCCTGCCCGTCAACCTGCTGTTCCTCACCTTGGGCCTGTTGCTGGTACAGCTCTTCGAGCAGCAGGGCGTTGCACTACCGGCAAAGGCCGACGAGCTGCTCCCCATGTTTGTCACCCAGGAGGGAGGGGAGCTTGGTAACTCTTGCTGCCTGAATCTGACGTTGCAGAACTATCCAGACTCTTCTCCCTTCGGGAGGGGCTGGGGGTGGGTTTTTCCCCTGGGCATCATGGCGGCTTCGTTCTCCAGTGCCGACTCGGCGCTCACCTCGCTCACCACCAGCTATTGCGTCGACATTCGTCGTAGGCCCCACGATGAGCGTCTTCGCCGCAACAGCCATCTGTGTTTATGCCTGCTCTTCGTCGTGGCCATCCTGCTGTTCGATGCCATCAACTCGAAGAGCCTCATCGATGCCATCTATACCGTCGTGTCCTATACCTACGGTCCCCTGCTGGGCCTCTTCGCCTTCGGTCTGTTCACGAAGCGGCAGGTGCGCGACCGCTTCGTACCCTATGTCTGCGTGGCTGCCCCTCTGCTGTCCTACGCCATCGACCTCGCCTCCACCCGCCTGTTCTCCTACCACTTCGGCTACGAGCTGCTCCTGCTCAACGGTCTGCTCACCATAGCGGGTCTTGCCTGCCTGATGATCAAAACTTCTTCGTAGGTCAGGAGGGAACTTTTCGTTTGCATAATCATGCATTTTGTGACTATACGGAAACGCGTCTGAAATTCATGCTGAATTCCGATGCAATTAAGCCTAAATTGTAGGGTAATTCAGCATGAATTGGAGTGTAATTCATGATGAATTATAACATACAGAAAATCAACGAGTTAGCGAATCGATAGTTTTCCCTTTCCGAACACGAATCTCTCGAATCTGACGAATATTTTATTTGTTTATTCGAACACGAATCTCTCGAATCTGACGAATATTTATTTGTATCACGCGCAACAACTCTTGTTGTTTTGAGAGGAACATAAATCTAC
>CAJONO010000061.1 GCA_905235905.1 uncultured Prevotella sp. | reverse complement strand
TTCGGTTCCTGTGTTTCATCCTGAGATTCAGATCCTGCAATACTGCCTCATGCCCGACCATCTGCACAGCATCTGGTATGTGCGCCGCCCCATGGAGAAAAGCATCCGCTATGTGGCGCAGGGCTTCTGGCGGGCGGCAAAGAAGGCGGGGCGGGCGTATAGCTATCTGCATGCAGCAGCATCCCGCCTGACAGGCGGGCCAACGAACGAAAAGCCCGCGCCGCCTTCCCTTGCGGCGGCGCCTTCCCTTTCGTCCCTTGCTCCGGCCGAAAGCCGGGAGAACCCGCTTTGTGCGCTCCTTGGTGCTGAAGCCTACAGCGGTCTCGCTCCCCTCTTCACCGAGGTGCCCTTCCTCCGCCCCCTCTCCCGTCGCGGCCAGCTGCAGGCCATGATCCGCTATGTGCAGCTCAATCCCCAGCGCTTAGCCACCAAGCGGCTCTTTCCTGGCTTCTTCCGCGTGCAGGAAGGCATCGAGATTGCCGGGCGCACCTATGCCGGGGTGGGCAACATCGCCCTGCTGCAAGCCGCCCGCTTCGCCGCTGTGCATGTGCGCAGCAAGTGGGTGAAGGCAGCAGAACAAGGCGACAACCAGACCCTGCGCGACTATATGAACGGCTGCGTGCTGGCCGCCCGTCGGGGAGCAGTGATGGTCTCGCCCTTCATCTCAACCCAAGAGAAGCAGGTGAAGACCGTGCTCCTCAAAGAGCAGCATCCTTTCATCGTCCTTGCCGACAATGGCTTCCGCGACTACTACAAGCCCCCCGGCGACCTCTTCGATGCTGTCGCTGATGGCCGCGCCCTCTTGCTCAGTCCCTGGCCCTACGATGCCGGTAAGCGCCACATCAGCCGTGCCGACTGCGTCGCCCTGAATACAATGGCTGAAGAGATAGCAACTATATAAAAATAAAGATAAATGACTACTATGAACAAAAGAATGAAGACACGCTGCCGCCTGTTGCTGGCAGTGCTGCCAATGGTACTGGGCTTAGCCTCGTGTACGGACAAGACAGACGACCCGACGTCGCCTGCTGAAGGGACGGTCGTAGAGGCGCCCGAAGTAGAGAACATCACCGACGACCAGCTGTCGGTCATGGTCAATGCCGACCTGCCCACCGCCGTGCTGCGCCCGTTCGACGAGGGCACGACGGGTGCCGCATTAGTGAAGCGACTGCCGACGGTGACGAGCGACTTCGGCCCCGACACGCGCATGGCACTCGTGCCCGGCTCGATGTTCGACAGCGAGAGCACCATGACCACTGACGAGCTCGACGCCCTGGTGCAACTGGACATGGACGGCGGCTACATCGCCATCGAGCGCCCCACGGCCCAGCAACTGTTCAGCTTCGCCGTGCTGTATGTGGCCAAGCTCATGGAGCTGCAGCAGTTGCAGTATCAGGAGCTGTTCAATCTCGACGAGACTGCCGCCGCCCGCGCTGCCAAGCGTTCGCCGTTGGTGCGGCGCACTCAGGAGCGCATCAACAACATCAAGAAGGTAGCCAAGACCCGTGCCGACGGTACCGACCTCAATGCCGTGCAGGCCGAGATGATTATCTTTGGCCCCACGGACTACTTCATGCAGCAGGCGTTTGAGGAGGAAACAACCGTGCTGGCCTCTGAGACCGACGGCGAGGGCAACACCATAGCGGCCACGACGAAGACCGTAACCCTGGAGCGCACGGCAGCCGTCAGTGGCGAAATGGCCGATGCTGCTGCCGCGTGGCTGAACGACGTGGCGCAGCACCCGCAGCCGAACGCCTCATGCCGCGCCATGACCCGTGCCGACGGCGAGATTCCGGAAGCCACCGAGACCTTCACCTTCAACGGCATGGTCTATTTCTCCGACTGGCAAAACACCACCCAGAGCCGCAGCGACCGACTGAGCATCAAGGTCAGTTCGCGCAGTGTCTACAATCAGGAAGACCACAAGGACTATTACTATTTGAACGAGAACGTACATATCAACTTAGGTGAAAAGGAGGGATGCCTGCAGGTCTATTATCGTAAAGGCAAGAACTCATGGACCAAAGCCTCCGGCGATGGTGACTATAACCGCTGGTATGGCGCTTTCCTCTCTCAGTACCAGACCTCGATGAACCTGAAGGGTAGCGGCACAGTCAGTTTAGTTTCATCAGCACCCGCCGCCAACGACGACAGCAACCTGAAGTTATCACAGAATACCGATGGCAACCAGGTGACGTGGACATACGACGGCACCTTGCCCAAATTCTATGTGGAAGCTGCTTATTATCACGAGATTGCCCCTGCTATTCTGGTGGGCGATGCCGACCTGAACCACGACATCTGCTGGTCGGTGGCTAACCCCTCGGGCACCTACACCCTCGAACTCACGTCAGCGCCCAAGCTTGCGGCGCTGATGTTCCAACACGATGGAACGCAGACCCCTCTCAACAAGTATGTTGAGCGCAGCGACAACCAGACCTATACCCACGAACTGTTAGAGCCCTACCGCGCTATGCAGACCTGGCACATGAGCGTCGGCAACGTGGAGTATGATGACAACATGGAGCAACATGGCTCAGTAGAGGACTTAGAGAGCGTCCTCAAGGCCGACTTCCCCGACCACTACGTCCCTGAGTTCCAGTTGCCCGACCACAGTGCCACGTCGCTGAGCAGCATCACCAGCGTCATCACCAATAGCAAGAGCGTCTTCGGTCAGCAGTCCAAACACTTAGACGATTTGGCCAAGCGCTTCGGCATGAAGAAGTTTGAAATCATCTATAGCCGCGAGGGCAGCGACGAGATCAAATCCTCCAAGGCTTTCGTCTATTACGTCTGTCCCAAGGCCATCGAGGCCACCACGACCCACTTGGGATGGATCTATGGCAGCGACGGCTATCTATACCCCTCAGCCGACTATGCCGTGGGACACGACGCCACGCCCTTGGGCTTCGTGGCCTACCTGAACGACGGCTCCGACTTCGGCGACCGTGCCACGGAGAAGGCTACCGGCGCAGGCCACGGCCTGGTGCTCCTGTTGAGGCACACCACAGAGTTAGATCAACGCATCAACAACTCTGCCAGCGCCATCTTCGCCAGCACCATCGGCAACAGCATGGACAATGCCAAGAACGACTTCGACGGACTGGCCAAGACACAGTCGCTGATAGAGAAGGGTTCGGATGCCGCTTCTACACTCAGCAAACTGGGCGACACGCCCGAGGGCTGCACCCCCTGGTTCATTCCCAGCGCGGGCCAGTGGCTCGCCATGCTCTGTCAGCCCGGCCTCGGCGGTGCCGAGATGCCCACGGGCACAGGGCTGAACACGCCGTTCAACATCAACGGCGCCTCGAAGCTCAGCAGTGTGGCACGCGCCAACGGCGGCTCGGCATTAGTGGCCAGGCTGTGGACCAGCTCAGGCTTTAACGGCAACACCGGCATCTATCTCGTGAACGGCAGCAATCCGCGCTTCACGTGGTACAACTGGTCGAGTTACGCCTGGATACGTCCCGCCTTCGCGTTTTAACCAAGCTCACCACGAGTAAACGATAACGAAAACGAAAACGAAAAAAATAATGAGTATGAGTACTAAAACGAAAACAAGGCGAGAGCGGGCCCTTCGACTGGCTCAGGACAGGCTGTGGCAGATGATACTGCTGCTAATGCTCTTCGCGTGGCTGATGCCACAGCAGATGCAGGCCGACAAGCTGTATGACAGCGGCTATTTCAAGATGGATGGTATCTATAGTGACCACTTCCGGGTGAAGATTCTCGTGGCCGACCTTGTAGACCGCGACGACTGGCTCGTTTCCAACAGCCGCCTGATGGCTTATTCGGGTTATGGGCGCACCGGCACGTCGTACAAACTGGTGAACGTCTACAGCCACGACCAGGGCGACAACGAGGGCAACACCCACAGCATCACCGCCTGCTACGACATGCGCGGTGCCACTGCCATCCTGGTCAACGACAACAACAAGCGCATCAGCTGGGATCGCACCGCCTACACCATCACCAAGCAGGACGGATGGAAATACCCGCAGGCCATCATCGACTTCTACTGGGGGCCGCAGATGGCCGGCAATACGTGGTACATCTACTTCGAGGGTACCCACGACGGCGATTCTTCGGCCAAGCTCATCTATTACCTCGGCTCCGTGACCTGTGAGCGTAGCATGGGGCGCACCGCCCTTGATGCCGCCAGCTGGGAACTGAAACGCCCGGAGCCGAAGAAGCTGCAGTTCTCCATACCGTCGGTGCCCACCAACAACGCGGGCAACAACGACGTGAAGAACGACCAGAAGCACGAGGCCTGGTACGACCTCACCCTCACCTACACCACCTATGACGGCAAGAAGAAGGAGGAGCAGTATAAGTACGACTGCGGAACGGCACGCTCCACCTACGACATCGACATCCCCGGCGACGTGAACAACTTCCGCAACATCGACGTCAAGGTGGTGGCCACCGATGCCTACAAGGCCGTGGAGAACGGTGAGTACTTCTACAAGACCCCCCGCGTCTACGACAAGAAGAGCTACCTGCCCACGGTGCCCGTGCCCTCGGGTCTCGGCACCGAGTACCACCAGTTCGACAACAAGGTAGACCTCACCTGGACCGCCTTCACCCGCTATGGCGGCACCTACAACTACTACAATGACAGCGAGCCATACGTCTACCGCATAGAGACCGACAAATACGGCACGCCCCTGAGCGGACAGTCGTGGAGCCGTCGCGGCACGCTATCACAGATTGGCAGCAACACCGCCATGAGCTACAGCGACAAGGACAAGCAGGGACTGCAGCCCAACCGCTACTTCAAGTATATGGTGGTCAACGTGCCCAAGGCATGGAAGACCACGCTGAGCGCCCAGCTCAACAACCCCGGCGACGACCTGCTGAAGCTGCTGGGCCACTGCGAGTCGTCGGTGGTCAGCACAGCGCCCCAGATGGATGTCTACGACCTGCAGCAGGACCTCAGTGTCACCGACAAGGTGAAGCTGCTGTGGCAGTACTCGCGCATCCCCGTGAGCAGCAGCGACGTCACCTTCGAGGTGTGGCGTGCACCCTACGGCTCCGAACAGTGGACCAGCATAGGCACCATCAAGGCCAAGGCCAACCCCGCAGCGGGCACCAAGCCCTCGTTCGAGGACGAGAACTTAGAGAACAACACCGTGCGCTACCACTATAAGGTGAGCATCACCATCAACGACGGTGTGAACAAGGCAGAGAGCAACGTCATCACCGGCTCGTTGCTCAGCGGCTCTTCCATCAAGACATTCGCCGCCACCAAGGGCACCCACGAGGGCACCGTGCGCCTGCAGTGGGACGTGAAGCAGGTGGGAACAGGCAACACTAACTACGATGTCTACCGTCGCTATGTGGGCGGTGAGGAGAGCGACTGGATGCGCATCTATACCACCGTGGGCACCAGCGACAGCTACACCTACGAGGACAACACCGTGCAGCCCGGCTACTACTACGACTACCGGGTTGAGTGCTATTCCGGCACCAAGGCCGACGGCACCACTGAGCTGAGCACCAAGGAGGACATTGGCTTCTGCCAGGCCCGCGGCGTAGTGTCGGGCCGCGTCACCTTCGGTTCGGGCAGCACCGTCGAAGACGTGCGCATCACCCTGCGGCCGGGCGGCGAGGACGGCGACAATGCCGTGCGCGGTTACTCGCAGCGCGTCAGCGATGCTTCGACAGGCATCGCATGGGACGCCAGCGAAGACGAACTGGCCAAGGTCTTCGGTAGCGACAAGGACTTTACCGTGCAGATGTTCGTACGTCCCGACTCGGCGTTGAGCGAGGGGGCGGTCATCGCAGAGATTCCCAGTGAGGGAAGGCTCGTAGTCGGAAAGCAGACGGCAGACGACTACGAACTGATGCTCCAGAAGGTGACAGGCTATGTAGAGCCTGTAAAATTGCCCGAATCAAATAAAACGACTAATCTTTCTACTCTTAATGGTAATTACACTGCTCAGCATGGTGAAACCCTCACTGGTAAGATTGGCGGCAACTATAAGATTTCCATAGCCAATGGTGCTACCGTG
>CAJONO010000060.1 GCA_905235905.1 uncultured Prevotella sp. | reverse complement strand
GCCCAGGGTCTGGTGTCGGCCAAGGACTATGCCGTGATGGAGGACTACACGCGCAAGATCTTTGCCCGCGGACAGGAGATTGCCGCACGGCGCGGCCTGATCCTCGTCGACACGAAATACGAGTTTGGCAAGCGCGACGGCAAGGTGTATCTCATCGACGAGATTCACACGCCCGACTCCTCGCGCTACTTCTATGCCGACGGCTACGAAGAGAAGCTGGCCAAGGGCGAGCCGCAGCGACAGCTCTCGAAGGAGTTCGTGCGCCAGTGGCTCATTGAGCACGACTTCATGAACGAGCCTGGCCAGGTGATGCCCGAGATTACCGACGAATATGCCGAGAGCGTGTCGGAGCGCTACATCGAGCTTTACGAGCACATCGTAGGCGAGAAGTTCAACAAGGCTGCCACGACCGAAGACCTCGCCGCCCGCATCGAGAAGAACGTCAACGATTATTTGAGAGGTGAGAGGTGAGAGGTAAGAGGTGAGAGGTGAGAGGTGAGAGTTAAGTATGTACAAGCAGGAGAAGATTAAGCCCTACCATGAGGGCGAGAAGGCACAGCAGGTGGAGCAGATGTTCGACAACATCGCTCCCACCTACGACAAGCTGAACCACCGCCTTTCATGGGACATAGACCGAGGATGGCGCAAAAAGGCTATTCGCCAATTGCAGCCATACCACCCGCAGACAATGCTCGACATTGCCACGGGAACGGGCGACTTTGCCATTCTCTCGGCCCAGATGCTCCACCCGCAAACACTTATTGGAGCCGACATCAGCGAAGGCATGATGGCTGTGGGGCGTAAGAAGGTGGAGCAGTTAGGGTTGCAGGATGTTATCTCCTTTGCCAAGGAAGACTGTCTGACCCTCTCCTACCCTGATGACACCTTCGACGCCGTCACAGCAGCTTTCGGTATCAGGAATTTCGCCAACCTGGACAAGGGACTCAAGGAGATGTGCCGCGTACTGAAGCAAGGCGGACACCTGAGCATCGTAGAGCTCACCACACCCGTCTCGTTTCCCATGAAGCAGCTGTTCCATCTCTACTCACACACTGTACTGCCTGTCTACGGACGAATCATCTCCAAGGACAACAGTGCCTACTCCTATCTGACAAAGACCATCGAGGCTTTCCCTCAGGGAGAGCAGATGGCGGGCATTCTGAAGATGGCAGGTTTCAGTCTGGCATCGTTTCGACGACTGACCTTTGGCATTTGCACCATGTATTTCGCAACTAAATAGGTATTAGCATTATGGATAAGTATGGCTTAATCGGTTACCCATTAGGGCATTCGTTTTCAGTCAGTTACCACAATCAGAGGTTTGCTGACGAGGGAATCAATGCCAGGTATGTGAACTTCGAGATTCCATCGCTCGACGAGTTGCCCGAAGTGCTCAGTTCCAACCCAGACCTGAAAGGTCTTAATGTCACCATCCCCTATAAGGAAAAGGTGATGGAGTTTCTCGACTACATCAGTCCTGAGGCACGGGCCATCGGTGCCGTCAACGTAATCAGGGTAGAACACGAAGGGAAGAAAATAAGGCTGAAAGGCTATAACTCGGACGTCATCGGCTTCACGCAAAGCATCGAACCCATGCTCGAAGACTACCACAAGAAGGCACTCGTGCTGGGCACAGGCGGAGCCTCGAAAGCCATTGCCTACGGTCTGAAGTCCTTGGGCATTGAACCCATCTTCGTGAGTCGCTACGAGCGCCCTGACACCATTCAGTACAACCAAATAACGCCAGAAGTGGTCAAGGAGTATAATGTCATAGTCAACTGTACCCCCTTAGGCATGTACCCGAAGACTGATGAATGTCCGATGCTGCCTTACGAGGCAATGGACGACCATAACATTCTCTACGACCTCATTTACAATCCCGACGAGACGCTCTTCATGAAGAAGGGGGCCAAGCACGGCGCCCAGACAAAGAATGGGCTTGAGATGCTTCTGCTCCAGGCGTTTGCCAGCTGGGATTTCTGGCAAGGAAAGGAATTATTGTGACTTTTAACAAACTATCACCGGCAACAATCGTGATGCTCGGCTCGGTAACCGGCATCGTCATGGCTGGCATAGGACTGTCGGCAGGCATGGACTATGGCACTCCGGGCGATGAATGGCTCTCGTTGGGCACAATGTGTGCCGTTCTTGCCCCGTTAGGCATCGGGGGACTCGTAGCCGAGAAAATCATAAGCAAGCCGGTCAGCGAGAAGCTGGCTTACCACAAGAACCGCCAGAAACAGCTCCTGGGCAAATACAACAAGCAAATAGACAGTCTTGAACGACAGTATCTGCAGGAGAAGAGTGCCATAGGTCTCTTCAATGTCGGCAGCAAGGAACAAATACGCAGGAAATACGAACAGCAATACAACGCCAGCAAGTCGGCCTATCAGGAAGACCTGAAGTTTATTCAGACCTTCTTCGACAAGGACGTGCCGGAAGTGGCAAAGCTCAAGAAGATGTGGACAACGATTATCACCGTTGGAATCATTGTTCAGTTGGCAGCATGCGGTTTCTCGGTTGGTACGTTGACCGACGACGATATTCTGACAGATACCGACATACAAGCCGAGCGCTATTGGAATGCCGACAATATTCCCATACCCTTCTTAGAAGACAAGACACGCTATGTGTCGAACCCCGACAACGTCGTATCGGCAAGCACCGAGCAAAGCCTAAATAAAATGCTGAAGGAAATGAACGATTCTCTTGGTATACAGTCGGTTATGATTCTTGTGAACCATATTGAAAACGACGACCCGTTCCGTTTTGCACAGGATGTGGGCAACAAATACGGCGTAGGCTACGACGACCGCGGACTCATTATTGTCCTTGGCTATCTCGACCACTCCATCAACATCTCTCCAGGCAGAAGCCTCGAAGCCGACCTGACCGACGTGGAGTGCCACCGACTGCAGCAGGCGTATGCCGTTCCCTGCATGAAAGCCGAACAGCCCGACAGCGGCATGCTCTATCTGACGGAAGCCATCTACAGCCTGCTACAGAAAAAAGACCTCCCCGTGATGTCTGCCATGCCCGACAGCGACGATGCCTTCGACACGTCGGCTGCCCTCATCATGCTCTACTTGTTGCTGCTTGTGGGCTGGAGTGGTCTTGGCGTGTGGCTCGCTAATCGCCACGGACTGTCTCTGTTCAGCCAGTTCCGTCCCAACCCCTTTGCCCAAAGCGCAACCTACATTGCAAGCAGTGGCGGAGGCAGAAGGGGCGGAGGCTTCGGCGGTGGCGGAGGAGGAGGAGGCTTCTCTGGCGGCAGCTTCGGCGGCGGCAGTTTTGGTGGCGGCGGAGCGACGTCACGCTGGTAACAATCAAAGAATAATCAATACACATATTTAATTAAAAGTTATAGTCATGAAGAAAAGTTATGTCGTTTTAATCGTATTGGCCGTTGTGGCCATTGCCCTTTTCAGCTGGGTGAAAAGCAACTACAACTCAATGGTTGTGCTACAGGAGCAGGTATCGACCAAGGCTTTGGGCGACCTTCAGTCGGCCTATCAGCGTCGTGCCGACCTCATTCCCAATCTCGTAGAGACAGTGAAAGGCTATGCCTCGCACGAGAAAGAGACGCTCGAAGGCGTGGTCAGTGCCCGTTCGAAGGCTACCAGCATCAATCTTGATGCCGACAACCTGAGTCCTGAGAAGCTGAAGGAGTTCCAAGCCGCACAGGGCGAGCTGTCGAGTGCGCTTGGCAGGCTCATTGCCATTCAGGAGAACTATCCCGATTTGAAAGCCAACGAGAACTTCCGCGACCTGCAAGTGCAGTTAGAGGGCACCGAGAACCGCATCAATGAGGCCCGTAACAAATACAACACAGCTGTGCAGGACTACAACGTGGCCATCCGTAGCTTCCCGGCCAACATCATTGCTGGCATGTTCGGCTTTGACAAGATGACCAAGTTTGAGGCAGAAGCCGGAGCGGAGAAAGCCCCACAGGTGAAATTCTAATGTGTTTTTTCCAACTATCAACATCAAAATTATATGCTTACACAACAAGACCTAAAACAGATTGCCCAGCGCGGAATTACTGAGGCACAAATCGAGACCCAACTGAAAGAGTTCGAAACCGGCTTTCCCTTCCTGCGATTAGAGGCTGCCGCTGCCGTGGGTAACGGCATCGTGGCTCCTACGGAGGCAGAGCGCAAGCAGCTTGTTGCCGCCTGGCAACAGTACAAGGCCGAAGGCCGTCGTGTGGTGAAGTTCGTACCTGCCTCGGGTGCCGCCAGCCGCATGTTCAAGAACATGTTTGCCTTTGTTGATGCCGACTACGACGTGCCCACGACCGACTTTGAAAAGAAATATTTCGACGAGATAGAGAAGTTTGCCTTCTACGACGCCCTCGATGCCGTCTGCCGCAAGAACGAAGGCAAGGGCATCAAGGAGCTGATGGCTGCCGGGCAGTACAAGGCCGTGGCTGCCAACATGCTGAGGAAAGAGGGCCTGAACTACGGACAGCTACCAAAGGGCATGCTGCTGTTCCATAAGTATGACGAGGGTGCCCGCACCCCGATGGAGGAGCATCTGGTGGAGGGAGCACTCTATGCCGCCAGCAATGGTGAGGCTCACGTCCACTTCACCGTGTCACACGAGCACATTGAGTTCTTCAAGCAGAAGGTTGCCGAGAAGGCCGACGGCTTCGCACAGAAATACGGCATCAAGTACGACATTACCTTCTCCGAGCAGAAGCCCTCTACCGATACCGTTGCCGCCAATCCTGACAACACGCCCTTCCGCGAGGCCGACGGCTCACTGCTGTTCCGCCCCGGTGGCCACGGCGCACTCATCGAGAACCTGAACGAGATTGAGGCCGACGTTATCTTCATCAAGAACATTGACAACGTGGTGCCCGACCGCCTGAAGCCCGAAACCGTAGAATGGAAGCAGGTGATTGCCGGTGTGCTCGTCAGCCTGCAGAAGAAAGCCTTTGAATATCTGCGCCTGCTGGATGCCGGTGCTACCGATGCCCAGCTGAAGGAGATGGCAGAGTTTGTAGAGCAGAGCCTCTGCTGCCGTGCGAAAGGCAACAAGGTCGATGCCGACTATTTGCGCCGCAAGCTGAACCGGCCAATGCGTGTCTGTGGCGTGGTGAAGAATGTGGGTGAGCCTGGCGGCGGCCCCTTCCTTACCTATAACCAGGACGGAACGGTATCGCTACAGATTCTGGAAAGCAGCCAGATAGACACCAAGAATGAGGAATACATGAAGATGTTTACGCTGGGTACGCACTTCAACCCCGTCGACCTTGTCTGTGCCGTCAAGGACTACAAGGGGCAGCCGTTCAACCTGCCCGCATTTGTCGACAAGACCACAGGCTTCATCTCCTCTAAGTCAAAAGGCGGCAAGGAGCTGAAGGCCCTCGAACTGCCAGGCCTCTGGAATGGTGCCATGAGCGACTGGTCGACCATTTTCGTCGAAGTGCCCCTCGGCACATTCAATCCCGTGAAGACCGTCAACGACCTGCTTCGCGAACAGCACCAGTGAGTAAAAACGGGGTCGGCCAACAGTTTTTGGCCGACCCACTCAAATTAGGTTGCAACGGATGCTGAATTATCCTGAAACGGATGCTGAATTACGACACAGTTCATGCTTAATTGCGTCGTAATTCAGCATCCGTTTCAGGATAATTTGCTAATCAGCAATTCTGCTGTTCCCAAGCCTCTATTTTATCCTTGTTTTCCACGAGGAAATCAATGTCGTCAAGGCCATGCATAAGACAATGTTTCTTGTAGGCGTTGATGTCGAAATGTTCCTGACGGCCTGTAGTCTTGTTCGTCACGGTCTGATGGGGCAGGTCTACCTCTACCTGCGACTTCGGATTGTCATGGATGGTCTGGAACAATTCTTGCAAAAAAACTTCACTAACCTGCACCGGCAAGACAAAATTGTTCAGCTCGTTGTTCTTGTGAATATCGGCAAAGAACGAGCTGATGACCACGCGGAAGCCATAGCCGGCAATGGCCCATGCTGCATGCTCACGGCTACTGCCTGAGCCGAAGTTCTTGCCAGCCACAAGAATACATCCGCCATAGGTGGGGTCGTTGAGCACAAAGTCTTTGATGGGTTGTCCGTTCTTGTCATATCGCCAATCCCTGAAAAGATTTTCTCCAAAGCCCTCCTTGTCGGTGGCTTTCAGGAAGCGTGCTGGGATGATCTGGTCGGTATCGACGTTCTCCAAAGGCAGGGGAACGCATGTGGATGTGATAATGTCAAACTTTTGCTTCATAACAATTCGCGTGGATCAGTGATTACTCCTGTGACGGCAGCCGCAGCGGCTACTAATGGTGAACAAAGAATGGTGCGGGCACCGGGTCCTTGACGCCCTTCGAAATTGCGGTTCGAGGTAGAAAGGCAATACTTGCCGGCAGGCACCTTGTCATCGTTCATTGCCAAACAAGCCGAACAGCCAGGCTGACGAATCTCGAAACCAGCCTCGGCCAGCACCCGGTCGAGCCCTTCTTCGCGTATCTGTGCATCAACGGCCCATGAGCCAGGCACAAGCCATGCCACGATGCCAGCGGCCTTCTTACGTCCCTTCACAACCGAGGCAAAAGCACGGAAATCCTCAATGCGGCCATTGGTACAGGCACCAAGGAACACATAGTCGACAGGCTTACCCAACAGCTTTTCGCCAGGCTTGAAGCCCATATATTGCAAAGCACGGAGAGATTCTTCGGAGTCAGGAATGGCTTCCGTAATTCCAATTCCCATGCCCGGGTTGGTTCCATAAGTTATGCGCGGTTCTATATTTTCAGCACTGAAAATCAGCTCCTTATCAAACGTAGCATCGTTGTCGCTTCGCAGCGTTCTCCAGTAAGCGACGGCCTTGTCCCAGTCTTCGCCCTTGGGTGCAAACTCGCGTCCCTTTATATAATTAAAGGTAGTCTCGTCGGGGGCTATGAACCCACCGCGAGCCCCCATCTCTATCGAGAGATTGCAAAGCGTCAGGCGGCCCTCCATCGACATGTTTTCAACAACATCGCCCGCATACTCCACAAAATAGCCCGTGGCGCCACTGGTAGTTATTTGTGCCATCAGGTAGAGTGCCACGTCCTTCGCCGTCACTCCCCTACCCAACCGGCCATTGATGATGATACGCATGGACTTGGGCTTCTGCTGAAGAATGCACTGACTGGCCATCACCATCTCCACCTCAGAGGTGCCGATGCCAAAGGCCACAGCTCCCATTGCGCCATGCGTCGACGTGTGAGAATCGCCACAGACTATCGTCATGCCCGGCAGCGACAGTCCTTTCTCCGGCCCTACCACATGAATGATGCCATTATCCTTCGACATCATGCCATAGTGCGTCAGCCCGAATTCACGGGCGTTTCTGGCCAGCGTGTCCACTTGTTTCTTGGAAACAGGGTCTGCTATCGGCTTGTCCTGGTCATGAGTAGGCGTATTGTGGTCAGGCATGCAATAGATGCGTTCTGGACGGAAGCACTTTAAGCCCCGCGCTCTCATACCGTCGAACGCCTGCGGCGATGTCACCTCATGACAATAGAGTCGGTCTATATATAACTGTGTGGGACCGTCGGCAACTTGTTGCACGACATGACTATCCCAAATCTTGTCGAAAAGAGTATTCATAACAAGTCTTAATTCTCAGATCTCAAACCTTCTTAAACTTATTGATACAGTCGATATATGCCTCCACGGAAGCGGTCACTATATCGGTATTGGCCCCAAAGCCATAGTACATCTGCCCGTCGTATTCTACCTGCATGTGTACCTTACCCACATCGTCAGACCCCTTCGAGATGGCCTGTATGGTAAACTCCTTCAGCGTCATCTGCTTCATGATAATCTTCTTCAAGGCCTTGATGGCAGCATCGACAGGACCATTGCCCGACGAAGCCGCCTCGAACTTCTGCCCACTAATATCGAGGCCGATGCTGGCTACGCTCTTTACGCCCTTGCCTGTGGTCACCTGCAGGAAGTCAAGACGAACGGCATGCTGGTCGGCAGTATCGGCACCCGCCAGCATCAGCACGTCGCCGTCGTTCACTTCTTTCTTCTGGTCAGCCAGCTCAAGGAACTTCTCATAGACCTTGTCGAGTTTCTCCTCCGAGAGATCCACACCGTTCACGTGCAAACGGTGCTTCAGTGCGGCGCGTCCGCTGCGGGCTGTCAGCACAATCGAGTTGTCGTCGATACCCACATCCTTCGGGTCCATAATCTCGTAGGTCTGAACGTTCTTCAGAACGCCGTCCTGATGAATGCCACTGCTGTGGGCAAAGGCGTTACGGCCCACAATGGCTTTGTTGGGCTGCACGGGCATGTTCATCAGCGAACTCACCATGCGGCTCGTGGGATATATTTTAGTAGTGTTTATGTTGGTGTCGATATTGATGCCTTTATGACATTTCAGAATCATGGCAATCTCCTCCAACGAGGTATTGCCGGCCCGCTCGCCAATTCCGTTGATAGTCACCTCTACCTGTCGGGCACCATTCAACACTCCCTCCAGCGTGTTGGCAGTGGCCATGCCCAAGTCATTATGGCAGTGGGTGGAAATGACAGCTTTGTCGATATGGTCGACATGCTCCATCAGATAGCGAATCTTGCCGCCAAACTCGTCGGGAAGGCAATAGCCCGTGGTATCAGGGATATTGACCACCGTAGCGCCAGCCTTGATTACTGCTTCGACCACACGGGCCAGGTATTCATTCTCCGTGCGGCCGGCATCCTCGGCATAGAACTCCACATCCTCTACAAACCTCTTGGCATACTTCACTGCGGCCACGGCCCGCTCGATGATTTCCTCACGCGTACTATTAAATTTATATCTGATGTGGGAGTCGCTTGTTCCAATACCCGTATGAATGCGCTTGTGCTTGGCAAATTGCAGTGCCTCGACAGCTACGTCGATATCTTTCTGCACCGCACGAGTCAGCGCACATACGGTAGGCCATGTTACTGCCTTGGAAATCTCGATGACGGAATTGAAGTCGCCAGGGCTGCTGATAGGAAACCCTGCCTCGATCACATCCACGCCTAACTGTTCTAACGCCTTGGCCACCTGAATCTTCTCGATGGTGTTCAACTGGCAACCGGGCACCTGCTCACCGTCACGGAGTGTGGTGTCGAAAACAAAAAGTCTGTCACTCATAAGTTTTTATTGCATCTTTTTTACCTTAGATAAACCTTTCGGGTTGCAAAGTTACACTATTTACCCCTTTCTCGCAAATAATTTGAAACTTTTTTGCCGCTTATGGTTACAGACTATTACATTTTTGTCCAATTACATGATTTGCATCAAGAAATCGACAGCTCCGTTCACGCCAAACCGGTTCACATTGAGAGTGATGTCATAGTTTCGTGCATCCTGCCAGTCGCTGCCCGTGAATGTCTTGGTGTAGAGTTCACGAGAATAGTCGTTGTCTACAATCATGGCAGCGGCATCCCTCTCGGCAATGCCATATTTCTTTGCAATACGGCGCTTACGGCACTGGTCGTCGGCATGGATGAAAATTTTCAGGCTGTTCGGATGGTTACGGAAAATGTGGAAGCCACAACGGCCAATAATCACACACGACTCGCGCTCTGCAATTTGGCGGATGGCCTTGGCCTGTGCGTCAAAGAGCTTGTGCGATGTCTGGTCTTGCTCCTGTCCGTTATATTCCGCCCCAGCCATATAGGTACGGTAGAACTGCGTGAAGTCATCGCGCCAAGAAGGGTTACGCGCTTCCAGCTTCTCCATGGCCTCCTCTACCACTCCGAAACGACTGGCCAGTTCGTTCAGTATCTGCCTGTCAAGCAACTTCACGCCCAACCGACGTGCAATCTCTGCACCAATCTCGTGTCCGCCCGTTCCAAACTGGCGGCTGATAGTGATAACAAATTGCTCTTCCTTATTCATAATTGTTATTAGGTTTTAGGTTACTACTTTCATTCTTTGTTGCAAAGATAGTGAAAAGTTTTGAAAATGCCAAGCTTTTCGCTCTTGTTTTTTATAAGAAATGCTATAGTCCCCCTGAAAGCTGGATTATTCCCCCATTTATTCACTGACATTCATAAGTGATGACAAAAAATTTGCAGCCAGAACAAATCTGACTGCAAAACATGATTTAGTGATGATAAAAAAATGACTTGCTGAATGCCGAGCTTCGCTCAGGGTTTTTCTCTTTTCGGACCGCCTTGTTTTGCTCCGCCCCCATGGCTCCACTGCCTCAGTTTATGACGATGGAACTTGTCTTCGGCGTTAATGACATCATATACCTTTGAGGCGGGAATAAGTTCCAAGAACTTGTTGTGGTACTGCTGTTGTATTCGCTTCAGCTCCACATCAATCTCGTCGCGCTCCTGAATGGCTTTCAGGCAGCCTTGCTCATCGCAGGGTTTCGCCCTGCCCACCATGTGCTGACGGCCAAAGAGCATACGCTGCTTTTTCTGCATTTCATGATAGACGGGGAAGAAGGCGGCGGCCTCCTGCAGGGTGAGATGTGCTTCGGCCGTGATAAACTTCTGTAGCTCGGCATCGAACTTCTCTGGCGAGAACTTATTCCCACCAGGTTGCTGCTGAGCACTCACTGTGAATGCCACAAGGAGCAGTGCCACCCATGTGGTTGCTAAACGCTGAACACAGGTCTTTGCAGTCAGAATGAATGTGAAATGACTTATTTTCATCTTTCTTGTTATTTCTGTTTTTTTCTCTATTCACTCATTAGCCAGATAGGCATAGATGTCGCAGTTGTCGAGCATGGCATAATCGGCAGCCTCGTCGAAATAGGCATCGCTATAGCTACCTTCCTGCATAGCGACAAGCTCCTGCTCGGATGCCACGTCTTGCTGCTTGTTCAGATAGACAGTGACACTCATCACTGCAACCAACAGGCAGGCAGCCACCGCCAGCAGGGGGCGGAGCCACTTTCCGCCGACAATCTTCAGCTTTCCACCTTCCTTCGTCACCTTTCCACCATCGGTCTTCTGCGACTCTTCGGGCAGCTTTGCCATCAGCTCTGAGGCAAAATTGTCAAAATAGCCTTCAGGAACGCGGAAATGGTTTTCGCTTCCGATAAGGTCTTTGAGATATTTTTCTTCGTTCACCATATTATTTACTATTATTATTCACTTCTTTTGACGTGCATATATCTTGAAAGTTTAATCACGACGCTTGAAAAATTCACTAATTTTCTTCACAGCAATGTGATAGGACGCTTTCAGGGCTCCCTCAGAGGTGCCCGTAACCTTACTAATCTCGCTATATTTCATCTCATCATAGTAGCGGAGCATAAACACGGTGCGCTGTACTTCGGGCAGCGACGCGATGGCCTCTTGCAACTGAGCATCGGTCTCGTCGCCGTCGAAATAGTCGTCGGCCATGAGCTGATTGGCTATGCCCGAATCAAGATCGTCGGTGCTCACCGTCACGGCTTTCTGCTTTCGCATGAAATCGAGGCTCTCATTGATAGCTATGCGCGACAGCCACGTGAGCAGCTTCGAGTCGCCATGGAAGCCCGACAGCCCGTTCCATGCCTTGATGAAAGCGTTCTGCAGCACATCGTTGGCATCATCATGATTGAGCACGATACGGCGCACCTGCCAATAAAGCTGTTCGCTGTATTGGCGCACCATTAATTCAAATCCCCGCCGCCTCGATTTCTCATCGGCAAGCAGGGACTTCAATTCGTTATCGTCGTGAATGGCAATATTCAAGGTTCAATAATCTGTTTTCAAAATGAATTCTCAGTCATCAACTATCACTTTCCCCTTCCCAGTCATCAGCGTAGCGTGACTTTTCTCACCACTTTACCCACCTTCAGGATGTAACAGCCTTTCGGCAGATTGAGTTCCAGACGTTGTGCGGGACTTTCAATTCTGTAACTCGCCACATGGCGTCCCGTCAGCGAGACAACTTCAAGTGTCATATCAGCGGCACCTGTTACACTGACAATATTGCCATCCATATTGATGGAAATCTGGCGTTCTGGCTCCACCTGCTCGGCCACACCCATCTCTATTTCCATGACCATCGAACTGGCAGATGCCTGCGCCGACAGCATCAGAAATGCACTGAATATGAGAAGTATCTTTTTTTGCATAAGCACCTTTTTATATAATCAATTATCGGAGATACGATGATACTGTTTTATAAAACTTCTGCAAATATAGGCATTATTTTTCAATTCTCCAAATAAATTGGAAAGAAAATTACTTTTTCGTGCCGTTTTTGTTTAGTTTTTTGTTTAGTCTCGGTCTGTTTCCTTGTGTCGTTTGGGAAACCAGCCCTTCTCCACACGCTTTTTCTGCTGGAAGAGTTCGCCTATTCCCCAAAGGGCCGAGGCACCGAAGACGCCAAGAAAAGACGAGAGATAGACATTTGCTACGAAAAGGGCTGCAGCGCAACACCCTATGCCTATGAGCAGATAGACGACCCAAGGGCGGGTACCCCAGTAATATTCAGTCTTGATGACGATGGGATGCCAGAGGCCGATGGTGAGAAATGTCATGACGGCAATGGTAATACCAGTGAAGTACATAAAAAAACAAGTCAGAGTTTTACGGTGGAAATATCCACAAGGTTATTAATGATAGCGTAGATGGTGAGACCGGCAGGACTGTGTATCTGCAGCTTGCGGGCTATGTTGCGACGGTGGGTAATCACCGTGTTTACCGAAATGCAGAGATGGTCGGCTATCTCCTTGTTCTGCATGCCCTGAACGAGAGCTATGATGACGTCGCGCTCACGGTCGGATAGCGGTTCGGGGTTCTGCGTTCCGTTCTTGAACACCATGTCCGAGATGTTGCGTGTCACGTCATACTGCTTTACTGTTTGCTCTAACCGGCGAATGGCAGGCACGAAGATGCAATCTTCCACTCTGGCATGCTGCTGCAGCCACACCTCGTTCTCGTAAATGTCGTGGAGTGTGGCCGTCAGTTGGTTGTTGTGCAAACCGTCTTGCGGCAAATACTTGATAATGAGCAGTTTCAGTTCGCGCAATTTCTTGTCGGCAGCACCGTGGTGCTTCGAGAAGGTATCGGCATTATAGTCGGTTATCGGATGGCCGTCGAGCAGTGACTGCACATACGGGAAGAGCGTTTTCTGCTCATAGCGCATGTGGCGGCGAATCTCATGGGCATATTCATCATAGAAACGCAGTATGAGCTTGGCAAGAGACTCGCGCTCGTCGAGCGACTCTTGCAACTCCCGTCTGATATAGGGCAGCTGGAAGTCGAGGAAATAGGCGTGACTGGCCTCAAGATAGTGCAATAGTGTGGGTACGGAGAGATGGTCATCGTCTTCGAATTCGCCAGAACCATTAACAGTGAAGTTGACCACCGCCAGAAAGGTATATGTGTCCACACCGTTGTCTTCACAAGTTTCCCGTACGCTCTTGTCACCGAAGCCCAGGCTAATGCCAAAACTGCCAAGCGACTGCAACAGGTCGTAATTGTCACGTATCAACGAAATCATTTTATCACCCGGCTCATATATTTTCAGCGTTCTCATTTCTATAAACTGTAAATCTGTAAAACAATCATACTACCTACTTCTGGTTATCGGCTGCAAAATTAGACATTTTATTTAAGATATGCAATAATTAATAATAGGTATTTTTCTGTACGTACGCACTTGCGTACCACTGAAGAAGCTCCGAGCTTCCATTTTTCAAAAAAGAGGTTGTTTTGTGTAAAAAAACATAAAAAAGGAAGAAAATGTTCATTTTCTACACCATCATTCATGTCTATACGCGATTTTTTCACTACATTTGTACTCGAATTGCTGACGAAAGACTCGAATTTCGGCAAAACATGACAAAGATTCTCTATAACAAATACGACAAGAAACTGATTACGGCACTACCCCCTGTGACATTCGAAGGCCGCATCATTGTTATTCTCACCCCTGGCGAGACGGCAAAAGCTGTCGACTTTCTACTTACCAGATCGCTGTTGGGTGTGGACACCGAGACGCGTCCCTCTTTCAAACGCGGTTTCCAATACAAGGTGTCGCTACTCCAGGTATCCACCGAAGACACGTGTTTTCTCTTCCGTCTGAACTACACTGGTATCACTCCCGCTATCGTGCGTTTTCTCGAAGACACTACGGTGCCCAAGATTGGTCTGTCGTGGCACGACGATTTGATGGGACTACACAAGCTGGCCGACTTCACCCCCGGCAACTTCATTGACCTTCAGAACCATGTTCGCGAGATTGGCATAGAAGACATGAGCCTGCAGAAGCTCTATGCCAACATGTTCGGTAGGAAAATCAGCAAGAAAATGCAACTGAGCAACTGGGAGCGCGACGTGCTTGACGAGAAGCAGAAACAGTATGCCGCCACCGACGCTTGGGCATGCATCATGCTCTATAAAGAACTACTGCGACTTCAGGACACGCAAGATTACGAACTGATTATTCAGCAAGAACAAGATGAAAAACCTATATCTGAAACGAGGTAAGGAGGAAAGCCTGCTCCGCTTCCATCCTTGGGTATTCTCCGGAGCTATCCACCACACTGACGAAAACATTACCGAAGGCGAAACAGTAAGAGTTGTGTCGGCCACAGGCAAAACGCTGGCCACTGGCCACTATCAGCAGGGGTCCATCGCCGTGAGGGTGTTGTCGTTTGGCGATGCCAGCATCGACCATGATTTTTGGAAGTCACGGCTGCTGTCGGCCTTACAGATGCGCATAGCGATAGGCCTGGCAAACCAACCAGGGAACAACAGCTACCGTCTGGTGCATGGCGAAGGCGACCACCTGCCAGGACTCATCGTCGATGTCTACGGCAAGACGGCAGTCATGCAGGCTCACAGCATCGGTATGCACCTCTGCCGGCACGACATAGCAAAGGCTTTGGTCGAGGTGATGCACTCGCGCATAGAGAACATCTTCTATAAGAGTGAGACCACCCTACCCTTCTTGGAACCCGAGAACGGCTTCATCTATGGTGGCAGCGACGACAACACTGCCATAGAAAACGGTCTGCTGTTCCATGTGGACTGGCTTCGCGGACAGAAGACAGGTTTTTTCATTGACCAAAGAGAGAACCGCTCACTACTCGAAAGCTATGCCAAGGACAGGTCTGTACTCAACATGTTCTGCTACACGGGCGGCTTCTCGTTCTATGCCATGCGTGGCGGAGCCAAGCTCGTTCATTCGGTCGACAGCTCGGCAAAAGCCATCGAACTGACTAATGCCAACGTGGAGCTAAACTTTCCCGGCGACCATCGCCATCAAGCCTTCTGCGAGGATGCCTTTAGTTTTTTGGAAAGAGGCGCGGCAGTCAATGACCAATACGACCTGATTATCCTCGATCCACCAGCCTTTGCCAAGCACCGCGCTGCACTCCATCACGCACTGAAAGGCTACACCCGTCTCAACATGAAAGCGTTCGAGAAGATTCCTTCAGGCGGTATTCTTTTCACCTTCTCCTGTTCGCAGGTCGTTACCAAGGATCATTTCCGAAACGCCGTCTTTACGGCTGCCGCACTGGCCCGTCGCAAGGTGCGCATCCTACACCAACTGCACCAGCCTGCCGACCATCCCGTCAACATCTATCACCCTGAAGGTGAGTATCTGAAAGGCTTGGTGCTGTATGTAGAGTAAAACACAACAAAAAGGAGGATAGATGGACAGTAAGGGTACGACATTTGAGCAGACCGTCAGGCGGTTTATTGAACAAGAACACCTTCTCTGCAAGGATGCACTCTACATAGTGGGACTCAGTGGTGGGGCTGATAGCGTGGCCTTGCTGTTTCTGTTGAAAACAATGGGCTATCGGATTGAGGCTGCCCACTGTAACTTCTTACTACGGGGTGAGGAGAGCAACCGAGACGAAGCGTTTGCAGCATTGCTCTGCAAACAGCAGGACATACCTTTTCATCGCATCCACTTCGACACCCTCACATACGCCAAACTTCATCATCTGAGTATTGAGATGGCCGCCCGCGAACTGCGCTACCAGTATTTCGAACAGCTTAGAAACGACATCGGGGCTAAAGGCATCTGTGTGGCTCATCATCGTGACGACAACATCGAAACCCTGCTCATGAACCTGATTCGCGGCACAGGCATTCATGGCCTTACTGGTATCCGTCCCATACAAGGCAACATCATCCGACCACTACTCTGCGTAAGCCGACGGCAGATAGAGGAATGGCTGCAAGAACAAAGACAGGCCTACGTGACCGACAGCACCAATCTTGTGGCAAACGTAGTAAGAAACAAAATACGCCTACAACTACTGCCAATGCTGCGACAGATTAATCCCTCTACCGACGACAACCTCCTTGCTACCATCAAGCGTATGACCGAGGCAGAACGAATCTATAACGACAGCATTGAACACAAACTGAGCCAAACAAGAAGCAGCAACATGCTCAAGCTCAGCGAATTACAGAACTTTCCCTCGCCAGAAGTCCTGCTCTTCGAATGGTTGCGCCAATACGGTTTCTCGCCTGCCACCATCAGCCAGATTTACGACCGCCTACCCAACTGCGAAACAGGCCGATTGTGGAGTTCGCCAACCCATGAGGTACTCATGGACAGGGGCAAACTGATAGTCCAACCGAAGAGCGATCCTTTCAAGCCGATGACCATCCCAGAGCCAGGCTGCTACGTGAGCGGAAGTTCACAAAGGTTCGCCTTTAGCCTCTCACCTCTCACCTCATTTCCCCCGACTCTCACCTCCCCCTCGCATGCCTGTCTTGATGCGGCCAAGGTGAAGTTTCCGCTAACCATCCGTCAGGCCGGCAAAGGCGATCGTTTCACTCCCTTTGGCATGATGGGTAGCCGCTTAGTGAGCGACTTTCTTACCGACCAAAAAGTATCGCTCTTCGAGCGTCGTCGCCAACTGGTGCTCACCGATGCCACAAATGCCATCGTATGGTTAGTTGACAGGCGACCAAGCCAGCACCACTGCATCGATGCCACAACAGTCACTATGCTCGACTGCTGTCATGACCAGCACAGCGAAAGCGAATAGGAAGCGCATCTGTTAACATTTTTTTTGAAACTTTGATACACCATTTAGAATTAAAGCATTACCTTTGCACTTAGAATTATTAACCAATAACTTACATACAGGCAGATTATGATGTACGAAAAAATTCAAGAAACGGCATCCTGGCTGAAGGCAAGGATGACTTCGAGCCCTAAAACGGCAATCATACTGGGAACAGGCCTTGGACAATTGGCTTCTGAAATAACAAATGCTCAAGAGATTCCCTATTCCGATATTCCCAACTTTCCCGTATCGACCGTTGAAGGCCATAGTGGGAAACTCATCTTCGGCAAACTTGGCGGCATTGACATTCTCGCCATGAAAGGCCGCTTCCACTACTATGAAGGCTACTCCATGAAGGAGGTAACCTTCCCTGTGCGAGTGATGTACGAACTGGGCATTAAAACACTCTTCGTTTCCAATGCTGCAGGAGGCATGAACCCAGGATTCAAGATTGGCGACCTCATGGTTATCACCGACCACATCAACTTCTTCCCCGAACATCCGCTGCGCGGCAAGAACTTCCCTACCGGGCCACGTTTCCCCGACATGCACGAGACCTACGACCCCACCTTAATTAAACTGGCCAGTCAAATAGCTCGTGAAAAGAAAATACGGCTGCAATATGGCGTTTATATGGGGGTGCAAGGCCCAACATTTGAGACACCAGCGGAATACCGTATGTATCGTGCCATGGGTGGCGACACCGTGGGCATGTCGACCGTTCCCGAAGTCATTGTTGCCCATCACTGCGGCATTCGCACTTTTGGCATAAGCGTTGTTACCGACCTCGGAGGATTTGATAACCCCGTTGAGGTTTCGCATGAGGAAGTTCAGGAAGCAGCCGACAAGGCACAACCTATTATGACCGAGATAATGCGTGAGATGATTGTGCGCTCTGAACGGGCGGATAGTAAAAGGGAGAAAAAACACAACGAAGACCACCCCACTGAAAACTGGAAATAGGAAAAGTACATGGAAATTACAAAACTCGGAGAGTTTGGTCTCATTGAACGGCTGACCAAAGATATCCAAATAAAGAATGAATCGACGAAGTACGGTGTAGGCGATGACTGCGCCGTACTCTCATATCCCGATACAGAGGTGCTTGTGACAACAGACCTGCTGATGGAAGGTGTGCATTTCGACCTGACCTATATCGACCTGAAGCATTTAGGCTATAAGTCGGCCATGGTAAATATCAGTGATATTTTTGCCATGAACGGTACGCCTCGGCAAATGACGGTCTCACTGGCACTGAGCAAACGCTTCAACGTAGAGGACATGGACTCGTTTTATGAAGGCCTGAGAGCAGCCTGCGACAAATGGGGCGTAGACATTGTTGGTGGTGACACGACCAGTAGCTATACCGGACTGGCCATCAGCATCACTTGTATTGGCGAGGCAAGAAAAGAGGACATTGTATATCGAAACGGAGCCAAAGACACCGATCTTATCTGCGTCAGCGGCGACCTCGGAGCTGCTTACATGGGACTACAGCTGTTAGAACGCGAAAAGTCGGTCTACTATAGCCAGTTCAACGAACTGCAAAAGAAGCTCAAGATGGCCCAAGATACAGGAGAGCGGGAAAAAGCTGCAAATATCAAGTTACAGCTGACAAATCTTGGTCAGCCCGATTTCAGCGGCAAGGAATATCTTCTACAACGGCAACTGCAGACGGAAGCACGCGGCGATATTATTCAAAAGCTGCGAGAAGCTGGCATACGTCCTACTGCCATGATGGACGTAAGCGACGGTCTGTCATCGGAACTAATGCATATCTGCAAGCAGAGCGGTGTAGGGTGCCGTATTTATGAGAAGAACCTGCCTATTGACTATCAGACCGCTGTGATGGCCGAGGAAATGGAAATGAACGTCACCACCTGTGCCCTGAACGGCGGTGAGGACTACGAGTTGGTGTTCACCGTACCCATTGGCGACCATGAAAGAGTCGAGGCATTGGAAGATGTTCACCTCATTGGTCATATCACGCGCCAAGAGCTCGGCCATATTCTTGTTACTCGCGACAATCAGGAGTTTGAGCTGAAGGCTCAAGGGTGGAACCCTCTATAGACTGACGTTCAGCGCTTTTCCATCCATATTCCTCAGCAGCACGGATATTCCGCATTAAGCCATCGTATTTGGCCCGTTTCACGGCAGACCCCTTGAACAAACGGCGATAGTCGTCGACAGAGAGGTTGTGCCAGCTGGAACGGCGCATGGTCATCAGTTCTTCCGAAGGCTGCAACTCAGGAATATCGGTTGGCTTTGAGAAACGGTTCCAGGGGCATGCCTGTTGGCAACGGTCACAACCATAAATAGTATTGCCCAATTTGGACTTCAATGTCTCGTCAATGTCGTTTCGGTTTTCTATTGTCAAGTAGGACAGACAGAGGCGCGAATCAAAAAAAGAGCATGATGAATTAGATGGTGGCCCTGCACCAACATTTCCTCCAGCATTCAAAGCCCCAGTAGGACAAGCATCAATACACTTACGACAGGTACCACACTGATTAGCCATCGGCTTGTCGTAGACATCGAATGGAACTGCCGTGACAATCTCACCAAGAAAGAACATGCTCCCTGCGTGGGGGATGACAAGCTGATGATTACGTCCGATGAAGCCGATGCCAGCCTGCTGAGCCCAATAGCGCTCAAGAATGGGAACGGTATCGGTAGCTATCTTCGACGGCATACCATCGAACATATCCATTTGCAGCAATTGTTGCAAACGTCTTTTCAGCACATCGTGATAATCCTTCCCATAAGCGTATGCAGCCAACTGATATTCCCCTTCGGGAAAGGATTGGGACGGAGCATAATTAAGTGCCACGACTATGATGCTACGAGCATCAGGCAACAACAAGGTTGGGTCAAGGCGCATGTCTATATGATGCTCCAGATACTGCATACCAGCATGACCGCCACGTGCTATCCACTGACGGTAATGGGCAGCCACATCGCTGGCAACAGGCCTTGCCTCGGCAATGCCACAAGTAAAAAAGCCGAGACGCAAGGCCTCGGCTTTAAGCTTTTCACTTGAAAATCCTGAACTCATATCCTTGCTCCTTCAACCACTTGATACTTTCAGGAAGCGCATAATGCAACTTTTCGATAGACTTCAGGGAATCGTGAAACGTGATAATAGAGCCATTGCGAGCATATCGCTTCACGTTGTCAAAGACATCTTCGGCCGTCATCCATTTGGAATAGTCACGAGTGACAAGATCCCACATAACCACCTTGTACTTACGACTGAGCCACGCATACTGGGCAAGACGCATCCAACCATGGGGCGGTCGCATATAGTGGCTGTGAATGTAATCATCGGCCATCTGAACGTTCTTGTTATAGAAACGAATAGAGTGACGGAAGCCACTGATGTGGTTGAAAGTGTGGTTGCCCACTTGATGACCGTCAGCCACAATCTGCTCATATAGCTCAGGATACTTCCTAACATTATCGCCCACCATGAAAAACGTAGCCTTGACGTCAAACTCACGCAGGGTTTCAAGAATGAACGACGTAGATTCAGGGATTGGGCCGTCATCGAATGTCAAATAGACTGCATGTTCGTGACGGTCCATTCTCCACAAAGCCTTTGGATAAAGCCATCGCAGATAGATTGCCGGCTGCTCTATAATCATAGTGGTTTTCTTTCAGCCTACAACTGGCCACCACGCGACTGGTAGAACCGGGCAACCTCGTTCAACTCTTTATAGTACTTCTCACCCAGTGCCTCGTCGATGCGCATAATCATATTGCACAGTTGCTCCAACACATAGAAATGGTACAGGCACTCACGGTCACTGCTTTTCAGGCGAGCAGGGCTAAGCGAACTATAGTAGCGCATATACTGTGTCGATTTAGTCCACAGCTGCTGTGTCAGGTCTTTTGCCTTGTCATTCATGCCCAGTGCAATATAAGACCGCAAAATATCAATCGAGCCACTTGCATAGTCATGAGGCACATTATATGACGGTATCTCCTTCTCTGTAAGCTCAAGAACCTCGGCAGCTTTGACAGAATCGCCTTCCTGAACAAGATTCAGGGCCAGCTGAGAAAGCAGGCGACGATGTGTGAAGCACATACGCATAACCGTTTCGTCAAGATACAACCCTGGGACATTCAGTCCACCGAACTTGAAATGGTGCATCACGTTATCATAGGTCTTCTGCGTGTCGAACTGCTTCATACCAGGAACAGGCTTGCCATTAATATTAGTAGTGAATGGCGTAATGCGATTGGCCAAGCCTTCCTGCACAAAGTTATCGCCCAAATTCATGTAGTTTTCAGAACCTACCGTTGTTGCCACATAAATAGGACGCTCCCAGTTGGCATTGGCAATCATTTCGAGCATCATCAAGTCACCTTTGTAAAGAGCGCTCTTGCCCTTCAATGAAATAACCATTCGGTCGGGGATGCTGTCGCCCTGCAAATGCATGCCACTGCGACGCACTGCGTCCTTGTCGATGGTCATATAGACGGTGTCAGTAGGTATGACATGAAGTTCAGAATTAGTAGAGCGCACCCAGTACTTCAGAATGTTTTTCAGTTCGAAAGGCTCGTCGCCAAACTGTGCCTTGGCTTGTTCTGGTGCCTCCCGATAGAATTTCAGCAGTTCACTCTCTAACCGTGGGTCTATCTGCACATACTCATTGGTACCAGCACAATACTCCAAACGTTTCCAAGTGATGGGAAGCGAAGGAGAATCGTAGGCAGGACGCACCATCTGGTCAATATACCAGTCGGTTTGCAGGTAAGAGAGATTGCAGACGCGGGCATCAGTGCGGACACCCTCAGTGTCCTGACTATACCATAGTGGGAAGGTGTCGTTGTCACCATTGGTAAAGATAATAGGATTTCCCGTCTGCTGTAGCGAATTCAGATAGTTCTGACCAAAGTCACGGCATGTGTAGCGGCCACTGCGGTCGTGGTCATCCCACGTCTGCGAAGCCATCTGCAGGGGAACGGCTAATGATGCTATCGAAACGACTGATGCCACGGCAAGGGTTTCTTTCTTCAGGAGTTTCTGAAGTGTGTCGATAATAGCAGCCACACCCATGCCACACCAGATGGCGAAAGCATAGAACGAACCTGCATAGGCATAGTCGCGTTCACGAGGCTGCATAGGAGTCTGGTTCAAATAAATGACAATGGCCAATCCTGTCATGAAGAAAAGAAAGAAGACCACCCAGAACTGCTGAACGCCTTTCTGGCCACGGCGTACCGATTGCCATAGCAATCCGATGATACCCAACAGCAATGGCAGACAATAGAACACGTTGTGGCCCTTATTATTCTTCAGGTCGTCGGGCAATTTTGACTGGTCGCCCAGACGGGCATTGTCGATAAAAGGTATACCCGTCAGCCAATTACCATGTTCCAGTTCTCCATGTCCCTGAATGTCGTTCTGTCGTCCGGCAAAGTTCCAGAGGAAGTAGCGCCAGTACATCCAGTTGCACTGATAGCTGATGAAAAAGCCCAGGTTATCGAGCTGACTAGGAACCTTCACCATCAGATTCTCGCCACAACGGTCGTAGGGAACCTCTGTACCGTCTACCCCACCCATCCAATTTTCGTAATAACTGGCATGAGACGAACTGTACATACGGGGGAAAAGCATATTCTGTGCATAGATATACTCGTCCTTGGTACGCACTACGAAATAAGAGTCTTTCTCGTCGGCCGAGGCCTTCTCTTTGCGCTGCCAGACAGGCTTTCCTGTTGTCATGGCAGGACGGCAATAGCCACCATCTTTCTCAAGCTTCACCTGCGAAGTGAAGGCCTGCCCATAGAACAATGGACGCTGGCCATACTGGTCACGGCCCAGATAGTCGCCAAGCGTGAAAATGTCCTCGGGCGAGTTCTGATCCATTGGCGGATTAGCCGACGAACGGATGACGATGACAGCGTAGGTGCTGTAACCTATCATTAGCATGAGCATGCAAAGCAGCATTGTGTTCTTGAAACGGGCGGGCACCAACGGCTGTTTCTGATAGCGACGGTTAAGAACGAACCAAAGGGCTGCCAGCACAATAACACCGATGATGAAAGCCGACCACCCATAGCCGTAGAAAGGAATGCCAAGCATGCCCACGGCCAGAAGCGTTGCAATGTTCTGGCGCTTCCAGTTTTGCTCGGTAGCATTCTGAGTCTCATAGACAGCCCATACCACAACTGTCACTAATATAATAATGTAAATATATTCACCCGTGTTAAACGGTATGCCCAACGTGTTGACAAAGAACAGCTCAAACCAACCGCCCACAGTGATAATACCTGGCACAACGCCATAGAGCACAGCAGCCACCAAGGCAAACGAGATGAGCAGTGCAATGCATGAGCCTTTCAGGTTGGCATTGGGGAAGCGACGATAATAATAGACGAGCACAATGGCCGGCAGACAGAGCAAATTAAGCAAGTGGACACCGATGGAAAGTCCCGTCATATACATAATGAGCACCAGCCAACGGTCGCTGTGAGGCTCGTCAGCATGGTCTTCCCATTTCAAAATCAACCAAAACACAACAGCCGTAAAGGCAGATGAATAAGCATACACCTCACCCTCGACAGCCGAGAACCAAAAGGTATCGCTGAAAGTATAAATCAAAGCGCCCACAAGGCCGGAAGCCTCAATGGCAATCAGCTTGGCAGTTGACAGTTCTTCCCAACGGTCGATGAGCAGACGGCGCGTGAGATGAGTGATACTCCAGAAAAGGAAGAGAATACACGTTGCCGAAAGCAGCGCACTCATCGTATTCACCCAGTAGGCCACCTGAGTGGCATCACTGGCAAACTGCGAGAACAAATTGGCCGTGAGCATGAAGAACGGCGCACCAGGCGGATGACCAACTTCGAGCCGATAGCCCGTGGTTATGAACTCTGGACAATCCCAAAAAGAAGCGGTAGGTTCGATGGTGGAACAATAGACGAAGGAGGCTATTAAGAAAGTAAGCCATCCGACAACATTGTCCACAAGTCTGAATTGTTTCATCTGAAAACTAAACTCTTTTATACTTTTTTCTTGCATTCAGCATGCAAATTGAATAATCTTTTTACTGCAACACCCGATAGAGCAAAGAGCCAAGGGAGATTGTAACAGAGGCTCCACGAATCCAAAGACGGGTGGTCTCACCCACTTTTGTGTTTTCGGCCCTGACTTCGTTCGGCTCTACATAGACAATGTCACGCTGTTGCAGATAATAGTAAGGTGAATTGAGAATATTGGCATCACGGAGATCAAGCTGATGTACCTCGTAAGTGCCATTGTCCAACTGGCGAAGCAACTTGACGTTGTCGCGCTTGCCGTAAACAGTCAAGTCACCAGCCTTTGCCAATGCCTCAAGGATTGTGATTCGGGGACGGGTAACATCGAAAGTCTGGGGCGTCTTCACCTCACCCATGACAGAGACATAGAAGTTTGCAATACGCACATTGATAGTCAGGCTCGGGTCATCATGGAAATACGCAGACAATCGTTCACGAATGATTTTCTCGGCCTGCTGGACGCTGAGACCGAGCACATGCACCTTGCCAATCAAGGGGTAATCGATCTCGCCATTGTTATCGACAAGATAGTTATAGAAACCAGCCTGAGTATTGGTATAGTGATTTGCTCCGGGAGTCATGGCGCGGCGCTCCAACAGGTTAATACTTGCTATTGCCTTTTCGTCCTTTGAATGAACAAACACGTTTAAGGCATCCTTCGGACGGATAAGCAGTTCGGTAGGCTCACCATAGGAGTAAGGAACATAGTCGCGACTGTTCTGGAAATAGGGTACGTCGGAAACATTGTGAGACGACCGGCACCCCGCAATCAGGAGAGTCAACGCCAATAGCGGAAGGATGCGAAAGATAAATATGCTTTTGAATGGAACGACAGTCATAATCGTTTGATTAAAATATTTAATTAACTACATTATTTTTTAATATGCATGCTCGTCGTGGACGATGAGCTGTTTGGCTGTGAGCCAGATAATTCGGATATCGAGCCAAAGGCTCCAGTTCTCAATATACCAAATATCGCGTTTCACACGGCCCTCCATTTGCCAGAGTTCACGTGTCTCTCCGCGAAAGCCAGTGACCTGTGCCCACCCCGTAACACCAGGCTTGACAAAGTGGCGCACCATATATTTATCTATAAGGCTGGAATATTGCTCTGTGTGAGCCAGCATGTGAGGGCGCGGCCCAACAATCGACATGTCGCCCTTGAACACATTCCAGAACTGTGGCAGCTCGTCGATATTCGCTTTTCTCATAAAATTGCCAAAGGGGAACTTGCGTGGGTCGTCTTTCGTTGCCTGAAGGCGGTCGGCATCGTCGTTGACATGCATGGAGCGGAACTTGTAGCACATAAAATTCTGTCCGCCCATGCCAGTACGCAACTGACGGAAGAACACCGGTCCCGGACTCTGAATCTTGATGATGAGGGCAACGATGGGCAGCAGTGGAATCAAGCACAGCAAGAAGATGCCGGAGAGCAGCATATCGAACGTGCGCTTCACAAACATGTTCATCGGCAACTGCAACGGGTCGGTATATGGGGTATAGCCCACCGTCTCGCCTATCTGTTCTATCTTGAGTGACTGGCCGAAGCTCTCTGCATAGACGGGGACGAAATAGAAATGTATGGCATGACGGTCACAAAAACGCATAATGCGATGAATGTCTTCACGTTTCGTCCATGACAATGAGCAGTAGAACTCATCGGGAATGACAAACGACGCAGAGCCGTCGGTCGCAGCCTCGGCTGTCGCGTCATATTTCTGCGAAAGGCATTGCTCAAGGTCGGCAAGCGTGCCCAAGTGAGCTATCGGCGGATTAAGCGACTTCTCTTTCATGTGTTCATCACTCTCAGACGGCGTCTGAGGCAAAGTCCTGTTTGCATAGTAGCCCAGCACACGATAGCCAGTGGCAGGGTCGGACATCAGGAACTTATAGACGGGCTGCAGTGCCTCATCGCTACCCACGAGGATAACCGTCCGCGTGTTTCCGCCGCGACGACGGTAACGCTTCACTATCCAACGCTCCATAAACCTCAAGGCCAGCATGGCCGGATAATACCCCAGCGTAAATGTCAGCGTGAAAAGAGAGTGTGGTGAATGCAAATGGGTTAGCAGGAACACTGACTTTGTGAGCAGATAAGTCAATATGCACTGTGTGAGGACCAGAAGCGTTACCTGTCGCAGGATATGCTCGCTTTGAAGCAGCCGTTTGTGAATAACCGTAGGAAAGAAATACTCACTTATGGCCAGCGAGATGGCCGACATCAGTAACAGCAGCCTATAGGGAACGCCCATTGACAATGATGCGCCACGACTTGTGCCAACAAAGACCGCGAGCAACAGTGACAACAGGAGAAAGTCACATAGAATGACAATGTTTCGAATGAGGTAATTTGTCTTCGTATTCTGTCGCATATAATTAAAAATCTTAACCTACAGGCTTGCAGTACCAGCGTGTTATGCGGAGCATGACACTGATGCCAGCCACTGTTTTGATGAACCAATATTTGTGTTGCTTACGGACCAGACGGCCATGAATACCGGCAAACTGTCCGTGCATAATCACAACTTCTTTTCCTATCTCAACGTCGTCCTCGCCTTCTTTCACAATGACGTGGTCGCTATAGGCAGGATCGCAAAGCATACGGAACTCGAACATGTCTTGATTCGATATTTCGCACGGAGCATCACTGCCCTTGTTTTTAAAGAGGCGCATGGGTATATCACTTTGCCCCATCATTGAACTGATTTCCCTGACCGTCATGGTCTTTTCCAGGAAAACATAGTTGTGAATGACAGGCACCAACATGCGCTTGGGCTTCTCCTGACTGCCAACGAGACGCTCCTTGTATGTCATGGGAATGAAATGGTCAACTCCTTTCTCCCTCAAAAAGGTACTAACCTCCTTCTCACGCTTCCAAAAGGTCTGTATGACAAGCCAATTTCGTTTTTCTTCGTACATGAGTACTCAAAGTCTGGCGCACAAGTCGCCCTTTTCGGCTGCAAAATTAGTAATTAAAAATGAATTACCCAAATAATTTGAACGATTTGTGTATGTTTTTTGCAAAAAACGCAATATCCGGGCAGCAAGAAGGCAAATATCATATTTTCCACAAAAAACTTGTTCATATTAAATAAATTGCGTATATTTGCAATCTGAATCAAAAAAAACAACAATACAATGACTACAATCATTTTGTCTATCGTCCTTTTTGCCGCATTAGCCTTTGCGGCACTCATGTTTCTGAAGACAAGGAAGCTGCAGGGTGACAACCGCCAGTTGCGGGCTGTTGTCGATAACCAGGAGAACTATACGTTTCTCATCGACAACACCTTTGAAGTAAAAGAAACAAACGTGAAGATTGCCGATGGCCAGCCCCGCCTTTTAGGCAATGTGCTGCACTGCAAGAACTCGCAGGACACAGGCCATTGCGGTGAGGGTGAAGGATGCAGGCAATGCCCCGTACGCTTTGTTATCAACAAGTCGTTCGAACGTCATGACGATTTTAGGGAGCTAGAAGCATGCATGGAACTGGCGGGCGACCAAAACCAGTCGGTCGACATCGACGTAAACGTCGACGGCTCGTTTATCAACATCGACAGTAAGCCCCACATGGTGGTCAACGTGAAAAACGTGACGACACTCGAAGGTAATGCACGACCGAAGATCTTGTTCGTTTCAGAGATCACGGCTTTATATAATAAGGTGAGAGAGGCACTTGGCATTACCTACCGAGTGCTCAACGCCGACTCGGAGCACCATGCCCTTCACAGGCTGCTTCGTGCTGCAGACTATCACTTCTGTGCCGTGATGACAGACAACCGCTTCTACCGAACCAACAATGCCGTAACGGCCATCCTCACCGAGCGCAAGAACAAGATGCCGGTTTTCGTCTTTGCCAAGCCCGACGAGCGACCTGTGGACGAGGGCATCCATTATGTCAACGAGGACTTCTCAGCCGAACAATTGCTTCAAGAGATAGTGCCTGTCATTCACTGACGCCGTGGGGGACAACCTGTATATTTATACATTAAAGAAAACCTCCCAACGCACTGATTTCCAATGTATTACAATTAGTCTCAAATTACGTCTCAATTCAAGCTGAATTACACGGCAATTTGGGCTTAATTGCATCGGAATTCAGCACGAATTTCAAGCGTGTTCCCGTAAAGCTACAAAATGCATGATTATGCAAACGAAAGGAGTAGGAAGCTATCGTTAATTATTGACAACTCATTTAACAGATAAAAGGAAGTATTTATGAAATTTAGAGTATGTTTGTTTCTGTTTGTTGCTACATCCATATCGGTAGCGGCACAAGGTCTGAAGGACGCCATAGGTAAGTATTGTTTAATCGGTGCCGCACTGAACCAATGGCAGACCGACGGCCAGGATGCTCCGGCTACAGCCGTTGTCGACCAGCATTTCAACTGTGCCGTTGCCGAAAACTGCATGAAGTCAGAATGCCTGCAGCCTGCCGAGGGCATATTCGACTTCCGCGTGGCCGACAAGTTCGTGAATTATTGTCAGGAACATCAACTGAAAATCATAGGCCACTGCCTTGTGTGGCATTCACAAGCCCCCGACTGGCTGTTTACCAACGGTTATTGTGCCAGCCCCGCTTCGAAAGAAGTGCTCATAGAACGCATCAGGAAGCACATCAAAACCGTAGTGGGCCACTACAAAGGACAGATTCATGGCTGGGATGTTGTCAACGAGGCCATCGAAGACGACGGTTCGTTCCGCAAGTCGCCTTTCTACAACCTCATTGGCGAGGAGTTTATTGAAATAGCCTTCCGAGCCGCACACGAGGCAGACCCCGATGCCGAGCTCTACTATAACGACTACTCGATGGCCGGCGCCAAGAAGCGTGAGGCCGTTTGCCAATTGGTGAAACGGCTGAAGGCCAAGGGCATACGCATCGACGGCGTAGGCATGCAGAGCCATAACGGCATGGACTATCCTAACCTGACCGAATACGAGAAGAGCATCGATGCCTTTGCTGCTTGCGGGGTGAAAGTGATGATTACCGAGCTCGACCTCAATGTGCTGCCCAACCCTGAGAGCTTTTCAGGAGCGGCCGTCGAACAAGGCTATGCTTATCAAGAGCGCATGAATCCCTATGTGAAAGGGCTGCCGAAAGCGAAGGAAGACGAGCTGACGAAACGCTACATGGAGTTTTTCAAAATCTATTACAAGCACCGCCACCAAATTTCGCGCATCAACCTTTGGGGGGTCAGCGACGGAGGCTCCTGGCTCAACAACTGGCCAATGAAGGGCCGCACCAACTATCCTCTGCTTTTCGACCGTGCTTATCAGGCCAAGCCTGTGGTCAGCGAAATTATCCGACTCTTTAACAAGTGACACTGAACATGGCGTAACTACTCAGCACCCCACGGCATGAGCAATTACCTTACTGTTGTACGACAGCAAGTATAGCGTTGAATTTCGAGTTTCCATTCTT
>CAJONO010000059.1 GCA_905235905.1 uncultured Prevotella sp. | reverse complement strand
CGCCCTGATGGAAGAGGCCAAGTCGATGCCCTTCGGTGCCGTCTACGACTACTTCAACCTGAAGAACAACGTGCCCGTGGGCGAGGAATTCATCGCCTGCATTCAGCAGTACGAGAAGGACGTGACCTCAAAGCGATAAGCAAAGCGAGATACTGCCAAACACAAGTCACCTCCCCTACCCTCCTTCAGCAGGAGGAATTAGGGGAGGTGACTTTTTGTCTTCAGTCGTCGAAACGTACTTTCCTCGAAGAGCCATCGGCCGACACCTCGATGCAGAGGCCCTTAGGCACTTGCAGCCGACGACCGCGAAGGTCGTAGTAGGCCGTCGGCCACCGCCGCTCCTCGTTGGCCACCGACTTGATAGCCGCGCTGCCATTGTCTATCTGGAAGATATAGGTGTTCAGGCTTCGGGCAGGCATCTCGACCATCACCGTCTTCGAAGGCTCGTCAATGGCGATGGGGCGCTCCTTGCAGAGACTGTCGTTGCTGAAGGATATGAGATGGGTGCCGCCCTTCACGCTGTAGGGCAGGTTCAGCTTCAGGTCGAAGGCATTCTTCGTGGTATCGATGGCCATGACAATGAGCGAGTCGCCTTTGATATAGGCCGAATATTCTGCGGCAGCCTCCGAGCCAGACGTCTTGTCGGCCGAGGTACCGAGGCGGGTAGAGCCGGTGACGTGCTTAGAGAAATGCGACATCACGTAGGCACGGGGCAACAGCTTGTTCTTCGTGTTGCCAGGGTTATACTTCGCCTCGCCAGTGCCCACGAAAGCCCAATGTGCGCGCATGTACCAATATATATATCCTGTGCAGCCAGCCAGCATACACTCGTTGAGCTCTTCGGCAAAGATCAGCTGCTCGTGCCAGTTGGGCAGACGGTCTATATTGTCGGTCACCGAGTGCTCCGTCATCCAGATTTCCTTGCCATACTTGGTGGCCAGAGTGGCGGCACTCTTCATGTTACCCAATGGCGGATGACCGTAGAGATGACCCGCAACGATGTCTATTTGCTTACGGGCTGTTGTGTCCTTGAGCAGCGTATTGGAATAGTTGGGGTCGAAGCCCAGCGGCTCGGCACTGATAAGGCGCACACCGGGATAGGTCTCGCGGTCGAGCATGTGGGCGTAGTTCTTGACAAGAGTGAGTTGCTGCTGGGGCGTATAGAGACAGCCGGAATAGCTCACCCACCAGTCGGGCTCGTTCTGAATAGACACGGCATCGACATCGACCTTCTGCGACTTCATATACTTCAGGAACGTGTTCAGCCAGGGGAAGAACTTCTCGTAGCAGTCAGTGCGCAGCTCGCCCCGCTGATTGCCCTGACTGTCACTGTTGCCACCCTGTGCCGTGCCATTGGTCTTGTAGTCGCCCGGCGGCGACCACGGTGTGCCGAAAACGATGCCGCCACGCTGCTTCACGATCCTGGCCGAAGGCACGGAGCCCTTCCAATCGTAAGGCGTGTCCCACCCCACATCGGCGGCAGTAATGTCGCCCTTGAAGTTGGGCGAGATTTCCATGCGCATAATGTTCAGTCCGATCTTCGAGGTAGGGCCGTAAAGCAGTTTCACTGGCTGGGTGTCAGAGCCGTAAGGACACATTGCACCGTCGCAACAGGCAGCGCCGAAGCCCGTCACCGTCTGGTAGCGCACGTCCTTCACCGTAACGGTGATGGTTGCCGCGCCTGCCGCCATGACGGCTGCCAGGCAAATAGCGAGTGTAATGATTCTTCTTTTCATAGATACATACCTTTATTTGTTATCTCCGTTGTTTACTATCTCCGTAAAACGATAATATATAATATCGTAACCACAAAGAGCCTCTATTTTCCCTGTGGGGAGCGCGGTGCCCGGCTTGCCTTTGGTTGCTTAGCTATCCCCGATGCTGTCCGTTGTTATGTCATAGTGGTAGTGGCGTTAACTGGGTTCTACACATCTAATGTATCATAATGAGTAAATCTCTTCCACGGTAAGCCCCGTGTACTTGGCTATCAGTTCTGGTGTCATGCCGTCGGCTTTCATGCTGCGTGCTGAAGCCATAGCCTTTTCACGCTCACCCTCAGCACGACCTTTCTCCATGCCTTCAGCCAGTCCCTTGGCCTTGCCTCGTGCATATCCCTTCGTGCTTGCAGTGCGGAAGGCACCGTCAAGGTCATAGTAGTTCTTCTCGCTCTCCCAGTACTTGGCGTATTCCTCCTTCGACAGGTTTGCCGTCTCGGCCACGTCGAAGAACTTCTTGAAGATACGTTCCTGAAGGGCAGCGGGACGCTCCAGCAGGCGCGGAAGGTTCTTCAGCGCATAGAGCCACTTGTCGAAAAGCGACTCCAACTCGTCCTCAGTCTTGCGGAACTTCGGCATCTCAAGGTAGATGTAGGTCAGGTTGTCGTAAAACACTTCCTTCTTCTCCACGTCCATCAGCTTCACTACGTGGTGGTAGTACTCCTCATCGTCCTTGTCCTCGTCGAACACGAAGTCGAGGATGCCGATGGTGTAGACGGACTTCAGCCCGAAGCGCCAGCGACCCTTATTGCCCTGCGAGCGGATGGGGAACGACGAGTAGTAGACCGACTGGTCCTTGAAGTACTGCTGGTCGGCCTTCTGCATCTCAATGATGATCTTCTCGCCGTGCTCGTTCTCGGCATACACGTCGAACACGGCACGGCGGTCCTCCTTCGTATCGCCCAACTGCTCCGAAGGTATCAGCGTGAGCGACCTGATGACCTCCTTGCCACGCAGCAGCTCGTTGACGAGTGCCAGCGTGAACTCCTTGTTCGGCTCGGTGCCGAAGAGGTACTTAAAACCATAGTCGGTATAGGGGTTGATGTATCTGCCCGCAGTCTCTTCCATACGCAATAGTCTTTTCCTGCTGCAAATTTAGTGTTTTTCCACGACACTGCCAAGGATTTTTGAAAATATCTTTCCGATGGCGGTGAAAAGCCCGGTTACTTGCACTCCGCCACCTCGTAGCTCCCGATGGTACGGCGGTCGGGGGTGCGAATGATAAGATTCTAACCCTCTTCGTTTTACATATTCATTCATTTTGGGGCTTTGCGAAAACACGTTTGAAATTCATGCTGTATTTTGGTTCAATTCAGCTTGAATTGTCGCATAATTCAGCATGAATTGCAGCGCAATTCGCACTGAATCACAACACACTGTATATCAACGAGTTACCAAGTCTTTAAGTATGAATAAATATTCATTAGTAATCATTCCTTAGAAGCACGGTGCCTACCGCTTGCGGAGCGTCTCTACGATGCGGGCCATCTGGTTGGGGATGCGTATCTGTTGCGGACACTTCGACAGGCATTCCTCGCAGTCCTGACAGGCCGACGCCCAAGTCTTCGGATCGGTCAGGGCAGCACGGTAGCCCTCGATGAACTGCTGCCTGCGCGTGGCATGGTCGGCGGCGGTGGCAGCGGGCAGCGGCAACACGTGGTCGGTCACGGCCTGATTGTAGTAAGCGAAGTTGCCGGGGATATCGACGCCATAGGGACAGGGCATGCAATAGGCACAGGTGGTGCAGGGAATGGTGGGAAAGCCCGCCATCTGGTCAGCGATATCGGCCAGCAGCTTATTTTCCTTCTCGGTACAGGGGTCGAGAGGCGAGAAGGTCTGCACGTTCTCCTTCAGGTGTTCCATCTGGTTCATACCGCTCAGCGTGGTCAGGATGTTGGGGAAGCTGCCCACCCACCGGAAAGCCCAGCGGGCAGTGCTGTCGGCAGGGCGCACTGCCTTCAGCTGGTCGGTCAGTTCCTGTGCCATGCGTCCAAAGGCACCACCGCGCAGCGGCTCCATGACGACGCATTGCACGCCCGCCTTCTCACATTTATTATATAGGTATTCTGCATCGGCATCGTGTCGCCGTCCCTGACGCATCGAGGCGTGTCGCCAGTCGAGGAAGTTCATCTGTATCTGCACAAAGTCCCAGTGGTATTCTTCCTGACGGTCAAGCAGCCAGTCGAAGTCGCGCACGTCGCCATGGTAGGAGAATCCCAAGTGCTTAATGCGCCCTTCATCGCGCTCTTTCAGCAGGAAGTCGAGCACCCCGTTGTCAAGGAAACGCCCTTTCAGCGACTCCATGCCGCCACCGATGCTGTGCAGGAGATAGTAGTCTATGTAGTCTACCTTCAATCGCTCCATCGACCGTTCGTACATGCGTTTCGACTCGTCGAAACTCCAGGCGCGGCGGTTCTGGTTCGACATCTTCGTAGCCACGAAATACTTCTCCCTTGGATAGCGGGAGAGGGCGTTTCCCGTCAGCACTTCCGACTGTCCGCCCATGTACATGGGTGCTGTGTCGAAGTAGTTCACGCCATGCCCGATGGCATAGTCAACCAAACGGTCGACCTCATCCTGGTTGTTGGGCAGCCGCATCATGCCGAAGCCCAAGAGCGAGATATGCTCACCCGACCCGTGCTGCACACGGCAGGTCATGAGGTTCTGCCAGTCACCATCTTTCTCATGGGCACCGCCTTTGGCCCATACGCTCAACGGCTCAAGTGCCATCAGTGCCATCGTCGAACCGGCACCCATGCCCAGTCGTCGCAGAAACTCGCGACGGCTCATGTCTTTCTCTTTCCTCTCCATTTTTCTTGCTATAATCTGTTTACTCATCGTTTGGCTGCCATTTGCTCTTCGCAAACTTTTGTGTGCAAAGATACAAAACTTTTCGCAATCTCGTATCGTCTCAGGCGTTAAACTTACGAAAAACGGCACACAGCGCATCTTTATCACGGAAAAGCCTCCCCGTCAGATTTGCTGACGAGAAGGCCGTGATTGGGCAACTTTAAGGTTTACCCTTTCTTTAACGTTTGATGGTCACCTCGAGCTTCGCTCCAGCTCACTCATACTCGGAAGTGAAAGCCAATGTTCTCACTTCGCTCGCTTTATCGTGACCTTTTCTCCACGATGGATATAGACACCGGGCTGCGTAGGCTTGCGCCCTATCTTAAAGCCTTGCAGCGTCCACCAGTCGGCGTCGTCGTCAGCGGGGAAACCGCTGACCACACGGATGCCAGTCAGCACATTGTTCAGGTTGATGACGTAAGGCTCCCACGAGGTGCCGATGTTGGCATCGCTGACGTACGTCTGCGTGTTGTCGATGGTGATGATGTCGCCGTCGATGCAGGTGCGCAGCGTCATGGACTGTCCCGCTCCGTCGCCTGCGATGACGAGGTAGTAGAGGCCGTTCTCGCTGGCGCGGGTGGCACCGCGGCACTCGTCGCCAATGAAGGCGGCCACCTCGCAGGTGTCGACCACGGCTTTTCCGTCCGTGAGGCGGATGGCCATCGTCATGTTGCTCGGATAGAGGCCCAGGGGCACCGGATTGAAGATGGAAAGTTGAGAGTTGAAAGTTGAGAGTTGAGAGTTTGCTACCGCAGCGGAACGGCGGGCCTTTGCAGCCGAAGCCGTTGCCTCCGTCGGATAGAGGAACGATGTCGAGTCGTTGGCGTTGCTGTAGTACAGGTAGCCGCGTCCGCTCTCCAATGCCTTCAGACTGCCTTCCCAGCCGTAGTCGCCATAGAGGGCCACGCCCGTCTGTGACTTCACGATGTCGCCCTTCTGCGGGTTGGCGGCAGCCAGTGCCTCATCGACGGTCATCGTCGTCAGCGGCGTGTAGGCTATCCAGTTCCAGCCCTTTCCGAGCTTGACGGCTCTCTCCTTGTTCTCCTTCAGCTGACGGCCCGACACGGCGAGCAGACTGTTAGGCTCCTCCTGCTTCGTGGTCGGCAGGCGGCTAATCTTCAGCTTGTACATCTCGTTGGCCTTCGCCCGCTTGAGCGTGCCGAAGCCCCACTCGGCACCGTTGTAGTCGTTCACCGTCGAGCGGCTCTTGAGCAGCATGCTCCACTCCGCGTAGGCACCGAACACATGGTCCAGATAGGTGCTCTGCGGCTCCACGCCGAAGGCTATCCAGTTCCAGTTCTCATGGACGGGGATGAGCTGCTCCACGTTCTCGCTCTTCGTCCAGATGGCGGGCGCGTCGAAGGTGCCCAGCATCTTGTCCTGGCCGAAGATGACGGTGGTCAGGGGAGAGTCGGCGCTGGTAGCGCCGGTAACGGACGAAACGGGCACCGCGATATTCGCGTCGGTGTAGGCCACGCCGCGCGAGGCATCCCAGATGCGGAAGGTCACTTCCTTGCCCATGTCGTAGCGCTTGTCGTCGATGCCATAGACGTTCATCGTCACATAGGCCGCTCCGCGCACCTTCTCGGGCGATGCCACGCCTCGGCACTCGCCATTGATGAACGCTGCCACCATGCTCTCGGGGTTCTCCATCAGGATGCCGCCGATATACACTTGTCCGATAATCGACATGTTGTGGTCGTACTTCGTCGGGTCAACGGCCCACTGCGGCTTCTCGCCGCGCACTTTCATCACGATGCGCAGCGGCTCTAAGATGCCGTTGTTGCCCTGCAGGCCGATGGTCACATCGTAGTTGCCCACGGACACCAGCGGGTTAACCTCGAAGCGCAGCGTCTTCGTCTTCAGCGGGTTTATGTCGTCGGAAGGCAAACTTCCGACCACGGACAGCCACTGCGGCATATTATATAAGGTGTAGTACTCCATGTTGCCGCTCTTGTTCTCGATGGCGACGTCGAAGGTGTAGTCGTCGCCGTACTGCTTGATGACGTTCACCGAGTCCTTCGTCCACTTCAGCGTGTTCTGCTGCACGTAGGCCGTCCACTTAATGGGCAGCGACGTGTTGCCGTGCAGGTCGTGAATCTTATCGACAGTGACGTTCAGCGTCGTGCCCTCCAGTTTGCGTGGCGTCAGGTCGGTGCCCGTCAGGTTGATGACCACCTTGCGCTCCGAGGCTATAGGTGTCACGATGAGCGGTTTCTCGTCGGGCGCGTTCTTCAGCGGCGGTGCGGCCTTTACCAGGTCCGTCTCATGGAAGCCGTCGTAAATCATCGCCTTGGCCGCAGCCCCCGGAGCCATGTTGTCCAAGGTCTCCACCTTGTCCACGTGGTTGTTCTCCTCGTACCGCTTCTCGAAGGGGTAGTAGGCCACGAGTCCGCGCGAATAGATGCTGGCGGTGTCGAGCGTGTTGTAGATGTTCTGCAGCAGGCGGCTCTCGCTGAGTGCG
>CAJONO010000058.1 GCA_905235905.1 uncultured Prevotella sp. | reverse complement strand
TGAGCCTTGATTTCTAACTTTTCGGGGCAATTTGTGTAAGTTTTTATCTCGACTGGCTTATAATCTCAGAAATTTTATATAAATTTGCAGCGTAATTCCCCGGAGTCCCTGTCCTAAAGACAAACTTCGGGGTTAAGTTTTTCTTGTAGGCAGGTACAAAGGTACAACAATTTCTTCAAACTCCCTCCGTTTCAGCCGGAAAAATGAGAAAATCGCCCATCCCGCCCTTCATTTCTCCACACTATTAACTTACAGCACGTCCATATTAATACTACTGGTTTTAATGTATCTTTTTCGTAATGAAGCGCTACCGCGCCGACAAGCCTCATTAAGCTACCTGCCTATATCCCATGTAAGGAACTCTTCTATGGGAGTCCTCGCTCCTGTTGCCCCTCTTATGTACAACATGGCTGGTCAACGGCTTGCAAGCTCAAGTAAAGCAAAAATAGTAAAAAAATCTTTTCTCCCAAATGTATTATCTGTTTTTTCTTGCCATTCTCGCCGAAAGTTCGTAATTTTGCACCATGATTCAACTGACTCTGCCACCATACGACTTTCGAGTGAAAGAACAAGGCGGTCGGCGCATGATTTTCGACATGCTCCGGCGTAAGTATGTGGCACTCACACCCGAGGAGTGGGTACGCCAGCACTTCGTCCATTTCCTCATCGGCCACAAAGGCTACCCCAAAGGTCTGCTGGCCAACGAGGTGGAATTGCGCATAGGCGAAAAGCGATTGCGCTGTGACACCTTATTATATAATAAAGAACTGCAACCATGCATGATTATAGAATACAAAGCTCCCGAGATAGAAATCACGCAGCGGGTGTTCGACCAGATTTCTGTCTACAACATGCTGCTCCACGTCGACTATCTCATCGTCTCGAACGGTGTGCGCCACTATTGCTGCCGAATGGATTACGCCCATCACCGCTATGAGTTCCTGACAGACATACCCGAATATACGAAATTATAATTTTTTCCATACTCTGTTAAACTTATTGATGTCTTACACGTCAGATTGTTATAAGTGTAAAAAGCAAACCAATTCATTCAACATGAAACGAGTTCTACTCTTAATGGCCGTACTCTTCACGGCAACCATTTCCATCCAAGCACAGCGCACCATTACCGGCCGCGTGATAGACGGCGAACAGAAAGAAGCCGTTATTCAGGCTACCGTAGCACTGCTGAAAAAAGACAGTACGCTCGCTGGCAACGCCGTGACCAACGCCAACGGACAGTTTTCGATGACAGCGCCTGCCGATGGTGCCTTTATTGTGCGCATCACCTATGTGGGCTACAAGACGCTCTTCCGAAACATCAACATTGCCGACAACAAGCCTGTGGCCATGGGCACACTCACCATCAACCCCGATGCCGTCATGCTGAAGGGAACCGAGGTGGTGAAGAACATGGCCAAGGTGACTACCAAAGACGATACCATTATCTATAATGCCGGAGCCTACCGCGCTCCCGAAGGCTCGGTTGTCGAAGAGCTGCTGAAGAAGCTGCCGGGCGCAGAAGTGTCGGACGACGGAACCATCAAGATCAACGGCAAGACGGTGCAGAAAATCAAGGTCGACGGCAAGGAATTCATGACCGGCGACACGAAGACGGCTGTGAAGAACCTGCCCACCTCTATCGTAGACCGAATCAAGACCTATGAGGAGAAGAGCGACCTGAGCCGCGTGACGGGCATCGACGACGGCAACGACCAGATGGTGCTCGACTTCGGCCTGAAAGCCGGCATGAACCGTGGCATGTTTGCCAATATCGACGGCGGCGTGGGCACCCACAAGCGCTATGCCGGCCGTGCCTTCGGTGCCATTATGAATGGCGACTGGCGCGTCATGTCGATGCTCAATGCCAACAACGTCAACGACATGGGCTTCGGTGGCGGTGGCGGCGGAGGCCGTTTCGGCGGCGGTGGGCGCAATGGCCTGCAAGCCTCGAAGATGGGCATGGTAAACCTGAACTACGAGAAAGAGAAACTGCTGAAGTGGGACGGCTCCGTGCGCTGGAACCACAACGACGGCGACGTATGGTCGCGTCAGTCGTCAGAGAACTTCGTAGCCACCACAGGTTCGTTCTCAAACTCCACCAGCCAGAGCTTCACCCGCTCTAACTCGTGGAACGCACAGATGCGCGTGGAATGGACACCCGACACACTGTGGAACCTCTCGTTCCGTCCCACTTGGGGCTACGGCACCAACGACGGCGTATCGCAAAGCCTCTCGGCCACATTCAGCGCCGATCCCTACGACTACATGAGTTCTGCCACCTCAGACATATCCTATATGATCAGAACGCTCAAGGGACTCAGACTCGACTCCATCATTGTCAACGACCGAACCAACGGCGGCCTCACCTACAGCGATTCCAAGCGCATAGGAGGCACTCTGCAACTGAACCGCAAGCTGGGCGGCAACGGTCGGAACATAACTCTGCAGTTAGGCGGCAACTATAGCGACGGACAGTCGGAGTCGTTCTCAAAGAGCCTCGTCAACCTCTATCAGCTGGCTACGGGCGACAGCACCTACTACCGTAACTACTACTACGACACACCCACAAAGAACTACAGCTACAACACCCGACTCACCTATAGTGAGCCCATCTTCAAGGCAACCTTCCTGCAGTTCAGCTACAACTTCCAGTACAGCTATACCAAGAACGACCGAACGGCCTATAACTTCTGGAATGCCAACGACCCTACATGGCCACGCTTTACGATGAAAGACGTCAACCCCGACTACCGTGAGTGGGGCACCATCTTCAACGAGCTGGGCACCGTTCCTCTCAACTCCCTGAAAGACACCCTGCAGAGCCGTTTCTCGCAATACAAAAACTATATACATACAGCCGAGCTGATGCTGCGCATCATCCGCACAAACTACAACTTCAACATCGGCGTACAAATTATTCCGCAGTCGTCGGAATTCACCTACCGCTACCAGGGTCTCGACACCGTGACCACCCGCAATGTCATCAACTGGAGCCCGACGGCCAACTTCCGCTGGAAGCTCAGCGACCGAGGCAATATGCGCTTTGAGTATCGCGGCTCAACCAGCCAGCCCTCCATGAGCGACCTGCTTCCCATCACCGACGACAGCGACCCGCTCAACATCACTTCGGGTAATCCGAACCTGAAGCCGTCGTTCACGCAGAGCTTTAACTGGCGCTACAACGACTTCTTCGAGCGCCGCCAGCAGTTCATCTTCGCCAGCATGCGCTTCTCTACCACAAAAAACTCGGTGGCCAACATGGTGAAATACGACCCCGTGACCGGCGGACGCACTTCGCGACCTGAGAACATCAACGGCAACTGGGACATCAGCGGTAACTTTACCTTTAACACGGCCATCGACACCACAGGCTACTTCAACGTCAACACCTGGACAGAGGCCAGCTATGCCAACCGAGTGGGCTACATCGACTTGCTGCGCGACGGAAACATCTCAAAGATGACCACCAAGTCGACCACCATCAGCGAACGCCTCGGTGCCAGCTACCGTAACAACTGGCTGGAAGTGGAGCTGAACGGACGCGTACAGTACAACAACAACTACAACGCCCTGCAAGCCAACTCGAACCTGAACACATGGGCCTTCAACTACGGCTTCAACACCACCATCCAGGCTCCCTGGGGCATGCAGTTCACCACCTCGCTCAACATGTCGAGCCGTCGCGGCTATAGCGATGCCGCAGCCAACACCGACGAACTTATCTGGAATGCACAAATCTCGCAGAGTTTCCTCTCTGGCAAACCTCTCTCCGTTCGTCTCGAATTCTACGACATCCTTCAGCAGCAGTCAAACTTCTCACGCACCATCAGCGCCATGTCGCGTAACGATAGCGAGTACAACTCTATCAACAGCTACATCATGCTCCGCGCCACCTATCGCCTGAACCTCTTCGGCTCTAAGGATATGCGCCAGAACATGCGACGCGGTCCTGGCATGGACGGTCCCGACGGTCAGCGCGGCAACCGCGGCGGCAATCGCGGTGGCGGATTTGGCGGAGGACGCGGCTTCGGCGGAGGTGGCTTCGGTGGTCCCGGACGTTTCTAAACCATACAGAATATGCGAAACAAAACGAAGATACTGGCAATGGCGGCAGGCATGCTTCTGCTGCTGACTGCCGCTACCAACGAGAAAAAGACCACTGTGTTTATTATTGGCGACTCGACCGCAGCCAACAAAGACATCTCTGGCGACAAGCAGGAAAGGGGATGGGGAATGGCTCTGCAGTGCTACTTCGACGACAATATCGTCATTGACAATCATGCCGTGAACGGCCGCTCGTCGCTATCCTTCATCAATGAGGGACGATGGGACACGGTGGTGAGCCGTATGAAGCCTGGCGACTATGTCATCATACAGTTCGGCCACAACGACGAGAAGCCTCAGGCCAACCGTCATACCGACCCAGGCTCTACCTTCGACTATAATTTAGCCAAGTTTGTGCGTGAGACCCGTGAGCACGGCGGCATTCCCATCCTCATGAACTGTGTGGTAAGGCGCAATTTCTTTGTGAATGCCCCCGATAATGATGACGACGAGAAACTGCGCACCACCACTTTCAAGGACGGGGTGAAAATGGTGGAAGGCGACTCGCTCATCGATACCCACGGCCTCTACCGTGTAGCTCCACGCGATGTAGCCCGTCGCATGAACGTACACTTCGTCGATGCCAACCAGATTACTCATGACTTAGAGCAAGGATTGGGAACAGAGCCATCGAAAAAGCTGCACATGTGGTTTTTGCCTGGCGAAGAGCCCAGTGTGCCCAAGGGACGTCAGGATAACACCCACTATAACGTCTATGGTGCCCACATGGTGGCCCGCTTGCTGGCCGATGCCATCTGCCAAGAAGTGCCTGTGCTTAGAAAGTTCCGCACCGATGCCGACCTGACCGTAGACCGTCACGGACGTGGACAGTACCTTTCCTTGCAAAAAGCAATGGAGCAGACAGACCCGAACAAGGAAACTGTTGTACAGATTCTTGGTGGCGAATGGGAGAAGCCCAAATTGCCCAAGAAATCGAAAGTAAGATTCGTGTTGCGTGAAGGTGCCAAATGGAAGAGCGATGGAAAGCAGCAATAACCACTTACAGGAAATGACGTGTCGTGTCTGTGAGATTGCCCGGCAGGCAGGACAATATATTAAAGATGAACGTGCCAACTTCAGCTTAGAGAAGGTGGAACGCAAACATGCCCACGACTATGTGTCGTATGTTGACAAAGGCTCCGAGGAGCGAATCATAAATGCCCTGCGCCAACTGCTTCCCGAAGCAGGTTTTATTACCGAGGAGGGGCTAGCCACCCATAGCAACGAACAGATGCTCTGGGTGGTAGACCCGCTCGACGGCACCACAAACTTCATTCACGGTTTTGCTCCCTATGCCGTATCCATTGCCCTGACATGTGGCAGGGAGATTCTTTTGGGAGTGGTCTACGACATTTGCTCCGATGAGTGCTTCTATGCCTGGAAAAATGGCGGTGCATGGATGAACGACACTCGCATCCATGTGGGTCACAGCATCATCAACGATGCGCTTCTCTGTCTGCAACTACCCTATAACAGCGATGCCTACAAGCCCGTCATCAAACAGCTCATTGACCATTTCTACGGTCATGTGGGCAGCATTCGCATGATTGGCTCCGCAGCAGTAGCGCTATGTCATGTAGCGGCAGGCCGTTTAGATGCCTATGCCGAACGCTACATAGGCCAATGGGATTATATGGCAGGTGCGCTGATTGTGATGGAGGCTGGCGGGTGTGTCACCAATTACGGCGGTGATGCCTATTTCATGGAGGGCGACAGCATTGTTGCCACCAATGGAATAGTACACCAAGACTTGCTCGACGGCATCACGCTTCTGTAATAAAAGCCGCACACATATCGGCGCAACGCTCGCCGTCGATGGCCGCCGAGACGATGCCACCAGCATAGCCGGCACCTTCGCCACAAGGGAAAAGGCCCTTCAGGCGGACGTGCTGCAAGGTGGTAGCATCACGTAAGATACGAAGAGGCGAGGAGGTGCGCGTCTCTACAGCAATCATCACAGCCTCATTGGTCAGAAAGCCGTGAGCCTGCCGGCCAAAGACCCTAAAGCCTTCCTGCAAACGGCTAACAATACTCTTGGGCAGCCAGAAATGAAGTGGCGACGACACAAGGCCCGGAGCATAACTGCTCTTGGGTAAGTCATAGCTCAGCCGACCATTGACGAAGTCGGCCATGCGCTGGGCGGGAGCCGTCTGCCTGCGATTGCCCTGCTGCCAGCAGTCACGCTCCAATTGTTCCTGAAAGCGCATCATGCCCAAGGCCGGACAATCGGTATCGAGAGACATCTGCTCCATATCTTCAGGCCGTATCTCAACGACCATTCCTGAATTGCTCCACCGTGTACCTCGGTTGGCAGGACTCATGCCGTTGACCACAATCTGCCCAGCTCCCGTGGCGGCAGGAATGACGAAACCACCCGGACACATGCAGAACGAGTAGACGCCACGCCCCTCAACCTGGGTGACAAAAGAGTATTCGGCGGCGGGAAGCCAACGTCCCCTACCTGCCTTGTTGTGATACTGTATCTGGTCAATCAGCATTGACGGGTGTTCGAGCCTCACCCCCACGGCAATGCCCTTGGGTTCCATCTCTATGCGGGCATCGGCCAAATAGCGATAGACGTCGCGGGCACTATGGCCAGTAGCCAAGATGACTGGCCCCCGAAACTCATGGATAGCAGGCTGGCCATCGACCGTTTTCTCGGCTTCTACTCCTATCACTCTTTCACAGCCCGAATGGCCAATGGCCAATGGTGAACGGTCAATGAGAAGCCGCGTCATCTTCGTTTGAAAATGCACCTCGCCGCCACATCTTATTATAGTATTGCGCATGGCCTCGATGACCTTTGGCAAGCGGTCGGTGCCAATGTGGGGGTGGGCATCGGCCAGAATAGCTGTCGAGGCGCCATGTTGGCAAAACACGTTCAGTATTTTCTCTATATCGCCGCGCTTCTTGCTACGCGTGTAGAGCTTGCCGTCGCTATAGGCCCCTGCCCCGCCCTCGCCAAAGCAATAGTTGCTTTCACCGTCGACCGCTTGGGTACGGGCAATATCGGCCAGATCCTTCTTGCGCTCATGCACATTTTTCCCACGCTCCAGCACGACGGGCCGGCAGCCCAGCTCTATCAGTCGAAGGGCAGCAAACAGCCCGCCTGGGCCAGCGCCCACGACGATGACCTGCGGCCCCTTGCCGACGTCGGGGTAATGGGTGTGGCGATAGGCATCGTCTTGCGGAAGCTCGTCGATATAGACACGCACTTTCAGATTTACGTAGATAGTGTGTTGACGGGCATCGATGCTTCGCTTCAAGATGCGAATACCACGAATACTATCTGGCCGATGAGCAAACTCATCGGCCAGATAGTGTTTCAAGGCTTCTTCCTGTGCCGCCACCTGTGGCAGCACCCGTATCTGATATTCGTTAATCACCGTTTTTTCAGAATCTTCTTTCCGTTTCTAATGATAATTCCCCTGTAGTTGGCATCAACCTTCTGGCCAGAGAGATTATAGATGACACCCGTCGGCATCTGGCTGCTCTCCACGGTCTCAATGCCCGTATTGAGCGTACACTTCAGTTCTACCTTGTCAATATTGCAATTGGCATCGGTGATGGTGAAGCGCAGAATCTGCTCGCCTTCAGCCAGATTCTTCAGCAGTTTGCCCGTCATGGTCTTATAGGTGTTCCAGCCGCCCGTCGGTGTCACGGTAACCGTGGCAATCTTCGTAACGGTGGTGCCTTTTACCAGATTGATGGTGAAGCCGCCATTCGAGCTGGCTCCGTTAGAACAGGTGGCTGTGAACGAATACTCGCCCGGCTCTGTGACGTTGACGCTATACTCAGTCCATTCGCCCTTGGCCGTATAGCCAATTGCCGTTCCGTTATTGCCCTTCACAAGGTCAAGTCCCTCATTGTCAGTGCGATAGTTGGCATCGCCCTCGTCGTTGCTGTCGCTGTCGTGGAAGGAAAGACCCTCTCCACCCTGGTCGAAGTTCTCTGCCTGGATGATGCCAGGAATGGCTATGATGCTCTTATAGGGCAATCGCTTACCGTTGACCTTGAGCGTCTTGGTAGCCGACGTCTTCGATTTTCCAAGCGAGTCGGTGGCAACGGCAGTGATGGTGTATGTGCCCTTCTCTGAAGGATAATATACGAGCGAGTAAGGCGACTCGGTGAGCGAACCTATCAGCATGCTGTTGGCATAGACCTTCACACAGGCAATGGGGCTGGCTGAGGCCGACGACGGTCTCGGCGTGATAGAGATGACCGTCGAGTCGCCAAGCGAAACGGTAGTAGGCTTGACAGAAGCGATGGTAACGCTGATGCTCTTGTCCTCCTCATAACGGCTGAAGGCGATGTTCTTCATGCAGAAGCCACCTTTGTCAACGAGCAGGGTAAACACGTGGCGACCTGCCGTCAGCGGCACTTGCAGCAACCCGTGCAGAGTCTCATATTTGGTGTTGCTGCCCGTCTTGGGCACCTCTACAAACTCAGTGAGATACGTGAGATTGTCAAGCGCATATTCTGCCAGATGGAACGTTCCACCAGTTTTAGAGGCCGCCACCTCGGCATCGAACGAGTAGACACCGTCTTCCTTCACGTCGACGGTATACTCCATCCACGCGCCGTCCTTGGTAGCCGTTGTGGTGGTGCGTGTCGCATTGTAATAGGATACGCCCGAAGCGCCCTTGTCATATTCGCCTACCGCAATGGTGCCAGGCAGTTCGGGAACCGTCTCTTTATACGGCTCGCGCTTGGTGGTTGAACTGAGCACATTGAAACGAGCCAGACGCTCGTAGGTGGCCCCGTCGGTGGTCGTGACCACTGCCTTCAGTGTCTTCCAGCCAGTCGAGCTTGTAGTGTATTCCGTCTGGTAGGGAGCCTCGGTCATGGTGGCTATCAGCTCGGTTCCCACATACAGGTCAACTTTCTCGATGGTCTTCGTAGCCATACGGGCTCTCACCATGATGGGCAGCTTGTCGCCTTTGGCCACCTTCATAGCGGCAGGACGCACATAGACAGAAGCCTCTTTCTTCATGCCAGGGAAGGGACTCTTGGCATTCTTGGCGGCATCGCTGGCCATATACTCTTTCAGCCAGGTCATGGCAGGGCGCTCCTTGCCGTCTTTGTAAAGGCCCGAATTTCCATCGGTGGTCCATGTGGCACCATAGACATAGCCCCAGAGGGTAATGCCAGCGCAATAGTCTTTCTCCCACATATAGGGAATCTGCTCCTTGTAGCGCTGCAACTGCAGGTTGTCGTCGGCAGTGCCTATGTCATATTCCGTGCTGTACATCGGCATTTTCAGGGCATCCTGAATCTTCTTTTCCGATGCCTTGAACTTGTCGAGGCTACAGTCGGTCAGGTCGTGCGACTGGCATCCGTAAGCATCGATGGGCGCACCGGCATCACGCAAGGTCTGTACAAGCGTAATGTAGTTGTCGGTGTCCCACTGGAAGGTGTTATAGTCGTTGTAGATAAGGATAGCGTCTGGCCAGCGCTCGTATGCCAGTTCAAAGGCCTTAATCAGCCAGTCGTAGCCCGTCTTGCCGCCACCGCCCAGCGTTTCCTTCATCATCGGGTTGCCCTGCTGGTGCATGCCCACGGCCTCGTTCACCACATCGATCAGAGGCAGCGTGGCATACTTCTTCTTCACGGCATCATACCACTTCACCAAGGCGGCATAGCGCTCCTTCACCGAGAGTTTCTCAAGCCAGCCAGGATACTGCGAACCCCACACCAGTGCATGGAATTTGTAGGTGAACTTGTGGTTCTTGGCATAGTTGAAGGCATTGTCACAGCCCCAGTTGTAGGAGTTGCGAGTGCCTTCTACCGATCCCCACTTCGACTCGTTCTCACACGTAACCTGGTTCCAAAGCTTGTAGAACTGGGGTACGCCACCGCCGGCATCCATCTGATAGCGGGTGGTTATGTTACCCAGAAACTTGTCGGCATTCGACGACAACTGTGCATTCGCCCCGAAAGGAAGACCGACTGCGACGCATAGCCAAACAGGTTTTAACCGTCTAAAAAATCTGCATTCCATAAAATCCGTACTCAAAAAATTCATATTTACAGTCATATAGTTCTTTGTTGGCAAATTTACGACTAATTCCTGTAACGAACTTTTCTATTTGTTTCATTTCTTTCAGAAGCCGTAAATCTCCTGCAGTTTCTGCCCCAGCTTCGGGCCGCGAAGGTCTACGGCGATAATCGTTCCTTTCGGGTCGACGAGTATGCTCGACGGAATGCTGTGTATGCCGTATGTCTCGGCGGCTATTGTCTGCCAGAACTTCAAGTCGCTCAAGTGTATCCAGTCGAGCTGCTTCTCGCGGATGGCCCGTTTCCAGGCATCGGCCGAACGGTCGAAGGAGAGGCCCACCACCAGGAACCCTTCACCCTTATACTTGTCGTAGTTCTGCTTCACATTGGGCATTTCCTGCATGCAGGGTCCGCACCACGAAGCCCAGAAATCTACCAACACATACTGGCCATGCCCCACATACTCGCTCAGACGATGTGCAACGCCCGTAGTGTCTTTCTCCACCACGTCTTTAAACATGGTTCCCGGAGCGCGTAGCTCCATGGCCTTCACCTGCTGCTTGGCCCTCTCGCAAATAGGAAACTGCAAGAAAGCATCGCCGCTGTCTACGTAGGCCTTCAGCTGTGCATAGTCCAGCACATACACAAGCTGCGAGAAGGCAAAGGCCCCTACGACGTTGTCTTTGTTGTCGTCGACGGCCTGCTTCATCAGTGCCGTCATTTCCTCGTCGCTCTTCACCGTGTTCATCTGCCTTATCAGCCCCGACAGGCGCTCGTTGAGCTTCGAGCCGGTAGCCTCGTCGGTGTTCATGTCGAGTTCGATGGCCACTGGTGAGTCAGCCCCGTCGACTATGAAGAAGCTCTGCATGCGGTGCTCGCGGTCCAGAACAACCATAAAGGTCTGTTCGGGCTTGCTGCCCCTTATTTCAAACCGCCCGTCGACCACGGCCACAGTCTCGGGCTGCGTCATGCCGCTCATATCGCCCACCTGCAGCATCTTTGCCTCGGGATGGGCCTTTCCTTTCACGATGAAATTCACTTGTGCCACAGCTGGCAGCAGGGCCAGCAACAGGGCCGAAATAGTAAGTATTCGCTTCATGTTTTTACTCGTTATTAATAAATGAGGGTACAAAAGTAAACAAAAAAAATCCTAAACACGCACGAATTAGAGATTTTTTATGTAATTTTGCACACCCAACGACAGAGGCGATGGTCCTGACCACCTCCTCTCTACCAACAGCAACGACCCATGAAAGAAAGAAAAGAAGAAGGCCTGCGCCTGCTGGGCAAGGAAACCGACTATGCCAGCAGCTACAACCCAGGCGTATTAGAGACGTTCGAGAACATGCACCAGGACAACGACTACTGGGTGCAGTTCAACTGTCCTGAGTTCACGTCGCTCTGTCCTGTTACAGGCCAGCCCGACTTTGCCGAGATCAAGATTATGTACCTGCCCGCCAAGCGCATGGTCGAGAGCAAGAGCCTGAAGCTCTATCTGTTCTCCTTCCGCAACCATGGCGACTTCCACGAAGACTGCGTGAACACCATCATGAAAGACCTCGTAGCGCTCATGCAGCCCAAATACATCGAGGTGCTGGGCCTCTTCGTGCCCCGTGGCGGCATCAGCATCTACCCATACGCCAACTACGGCATGCCCGGCACGAAATACGAGAAGCTGGCCTCCGACCGCCTGCTGCAGCACAGAATCGTCGTTCATAATTCATAATTCGCTTTCCACCCCTCACCTCTCAACTCTCAACTCTCACCACTCACCTCTCACCACTCACCTCTCACCTCTCAACTCTCAACTCTCAACTCTCAACTATGAATAGGATTGTTTTCCCCACCAAATTGGAAGCAGCACTCACCGAGGCCATCGGCAAGTGCGCCCCCGACCGCTCGTTTGTGCTCACCGACGAGACCACCCGCCGCCTCTGCCTGCCCGTTATAGAGGGGTTCGGCTGCATGAAGGATGCCGAGCCGATAGTCATCAAGGCCGGCGACCAGCACAAGACGCTCGAAGCCGCAAGCCACGTGTGGAGCGAGCTGCAACGCATGGGAGCCACCCGCCATTCGCTCCTCATCAACTTAGGCGGCGGCATGGTGACCGACCTGGGAGGCTTTGCCGCCTCCACCTTCAAGCGGGGCATACAGATGGTCAACATACCCACCACCCTGCTCTCAATGGTCGATGCCTCAGTGGGCGGCAAGACGGGCATCAACTACGGAGGCCTGAAGAACGAGATTGGCGTGTTCAGCAATGCCTCGACCGTCATCATCGACCCCACGTTTCTCAAGACCACCGACTTCGAGAACATCCTTTCTGGCTATGCCGAGATGCTGAAGCACGGGCTTATAGCCAGCGAAGCCATCTGGTCACGGCTCATGGCCTTCCCCTTAGACCGCCTCGCCTCGCCTGCCTCAGAAGACCACCTGGCCCTTTTAGGAAAGATGGTGGCCGAGAGCGTGGCCGTGAAAGAGCGCATCGTAGAAGAAGACCCGACCGAGAAAGGCATACGCAAGGCACTGAACCTCGGCCACACCATTGGCCACGCCTTCGAGTCGCTGGCATTGCAGCGCACACCCGTGCTCCATGGCTATGCCGTGGCGTGGGGACTCGTGTGCGAGCTCTATCTCAGCACCGTCAAGACAGCCTTCCCCGTAGAGAAGATGCGGCAGACGGTGCGCTTTATCCTCGACCACTACGGCCGCATGCCCATCACTTGCCACGACTACCCCACCCTCATAGAACTCATGACCCACGACAAGAAGAACACGGGCAGCGAAATAAACTTCACCCTCCTCGCCGGCGTGGGCGACATCCGCATCAACCAGACGGCCACCAAGCAGGAAATAGAAGAAGCCCTCGACTTCTACCGCGAACTTTGAACATTGAACATTGAACCCTCAACTCTCAACTCTCAACCCTCAACTCTCAACTCTCAACCCTCAACCCTCTCACCTCAAAAAGGCAAGGCCCCCGCTTGCATCAGCGGAGGCCTTGCCTTTGTGCCATCTATAGAAAGCGAGAAGGAATCATCTCACAGTTGCACTTCCATCCTTCACCACGATATATCGGCTGTACAGCTTGTTACCCTCACTATCGGTGATGTAGAACTCGATGGTGTAGTTATACTCCTCACCATTATAGTCACCGTTTGCCACGGCATCGGTCACGGCTTTGTCGACCATTTTCTTGGCATCTTCCAGCGAAACGCCCGAAATGCGCTCTTTGACGCTTTCCTCCAGTCCCTGCTTCAGAATGGCAGCATAGGTCGGCGGCAGCGTACCAATGTCGGAGATGGTGCAGCGCAGCACATAATAAGTTGAAGCGCTCGGACTCTCATAGTTAGCCTCCTTATTGTCCTCACCGTTTTCCTCACCATTCTCGTCTTCAGTAGCCTTCACCTGAAGCGTACGGCTATAAACCTTATTGTTACTGGCATTGGTAATGTAGAACTCAAGCGTAAAGCTATAGGCCGCCATTGGGTTCTTGAACGAGTCAAAAGCCTCGTCGAGCGCAGCCTTTGCCGTTTCCAGCGTCACGTTCGGAAGGGTGCCGCCATAGTTTGCCATCGAATTCACCAGCACAACAAAGGCGTAGTCGGGGAGCGTTCCCTGGTCAATCAAATCGACGTGCAGCGTGTAGGTGCCATACGAATTGCCGCCACCGCCGCCGTTGTCGCCATTATCACTCTTGTCGTCGCCGCACGAGGCAAGCGCACCGCCCATCAATGCCACAAGCATTGCGAGCATCATCAGTTTCATCTTTTCCATAATAAATCTGTTTTAAATTTACTGAAGTTTGTGTAATATCGGTGCAAAAATAATCATATTTTTCCTAATCGCCAAACAAAACAGGGAAAAATATCTGAATTCGCCTTTAAGAAACGATTACCCATGAATAAATATTCATCTTTAGGACTTGCTAAATGTTTGGTTTCCAACGTGTTACAATTTAGCCTGAATTACGTTTCAATTCATGCTGAATTACATGGCAATTTAAGCTTAATTGCATCGGAATTCAGCTTGAATTTCAAACGTGCTTACGCAAAGCCCCAAAATGAAAAAAAATCCGAACCGCCAAGCGATTCGGAGATTATTTTTATTCGTCGTCCGTCACGTTCGTCACATTCGGTTCACATTCGGCGTTCGGCAGCTTCTCGGCCATCTGCTGGGCCAGATGGCGGGCGGGCTTGCCCGTCTCGGTCAGGGGGATGCAGTCGGTATGGTGGTAATAGCGGGGCTGCCAATGCTTGGGTAGGCAGACCATGCAGGCGGCGCGGGCGGCCTCGACGGTGCCCTCGGTAAGGAGGACGACGGCCTCGCCATACTTGGCATCGCGGCGCTTGGTGACAAGAAACGGTGCCGCCATGTGGGGTGCCAGGAGGCGCTCGGCCTCTTCTGCCTGAATCTTCACTCCGCCGGAACAGATGACGTTATCCTTGCGGCCAAGGATGCGGAAACGGCCTTGGACAAGCTCTGCGATGTCGTTGGTGACGAGGGGGCCTTCGTGAACGGCAGGGGCATCGACGACGAGGCAGGAGTCGGCACTGAGGGAGAGCGCTACACCCTCAAGAGGCGTGTACCACTCGGTGGCATCGGGGCCGCTGAGCCTTCTCAAGGCGATGTGCGAGAGGGTCTCGGTCATGCCGTAGGTGCTCCACACGGCGTGGGGAAAGGTCTTCAGCTCTTCGGCCAGGGCGGCATCGACGGCTCCGCCGCCAATGATCAGGTGGCGTATCTGCATCAGCCGCTCACGCTCCTCTGGCACACGCAGGGAGTTGTATACCTGTAGGGGCACCATGGCGGCGAAGGTGAGAGGTGAGGTCTGATACCCACCCCCAACCCCTCCCAAGGGGAGGGGAGCTTGGTTACTCTTTCTACTTGAATCTGAGGTTACAGAACTATCCAGACACCCCTCCCCTTGGGAGGGGCTGGGGGGTGGGTTTGAGGGGCTGGGGGTGGATGAGAGATTTGAGGTGGAAAGCGGATGGCCGCTCGGTTCGACGGCAATGAGTTTCAACCCGCAAACCAGCGAACGCACTACCATCATCTTGCCTGCGATATAGTCGAGTGGCAGGCAGAGCAGGGCCGTGTCAGCTGGTCGCAGTCCCAGAAACTGGCAGGTGATGCGGGCCGATGCTTCCATGCGCCGTTTCTCTACCCATAGCGGTTTGGGCTGACCCGTAGAGCCGCTGGTATGCACCAGAAGCGTGGGGCTGTCGGACTGCCATTCGGCTATAAACTCAGGGAGAGTCATTGGGGGTTGAGAGTTGAGAGTTGAGAGTTGAGAGTTGAGGGTTGAGAGTTGAGGGTTCAATGGTCAATGTTCAATGGTCAATGGTCAATGTCCAACGTCCTAAGCCACAGCTGGTCGCCATGTATTTCGAGGGGCATGGGAATGTTGTCGGTGAAGAGCTGGCCGGTGCCAAGTCCCTGTGGGAAGGTGATTCGGGCACCATAGACATGGGAGCAGAACTGGGCGATGGCATTGAGACCGATGTTGCTCTCGAGGGCAGAGGTAATCCAAGAGCCTATCCCCTCCTCGCGGGCAATGGCTATCCACTCGCGGCAGCCTGCCATGCCACCATGGAGCGATGGCTTGAGCACGATGTAGGCGGGCTTGACGATGCGAAGCATCTGGCGCTTGGCATCGGGGTCGTTCACGCCAATAAGCTCTTCGTCGAGGGCTATAGGGAGGGGTGCCTCACGGCAGAGGCTGGCCATGGCCGCCCATTGCCTTGCCTTGATGGGCTGCTCGATGCTGTGGATAGCATACTGGGAGAGTAGCTCTAACCGATAGAGGGCCTCTTCGGGCTGGAAGCCGCCGTTGGCATCGAGGCGCAGCTCTACCTCACGGGGTGAGAAACGCCGGCGGATGCGACTGACGAGGTCGAGCTCGTGGTCGAAACCGATGGCACCCACCTTCAGCTTCACACAGCCGTAGCCTGCCTGCAGCTTCTCCTCGATCCTGCCGAGCATCTCGTCGTAGGTGCCCATCCACACCAAGCCGTTGATGGGGATGCCCTCCTCGCCACGCGAAAAGGGCGTGTCGAAAAGACGTGGGCCATTGCGAAGACTGAGCAACGCCGTTTCAAGCCCAAAGAGCATCGACGGGTAGGGACGCATGGCCTCGGTGTCAATCTGGCCCGTCTGCTCTAACTGCCGACAGAACTTCTCCAACACCTCTTTATATATATGGGGAGGCAAGGCATCGCAACTCAAATCGGGCAATGGTGCACACTCTCCACGTCCGGTCTTGCCGCCATCGGTGACGGTTACGAGCCACGACGTCCGCTCGGTGTAGATGCCGCGACTGGTACCTGCCGGTTGGCGGAAATGGAACGTTTGCTGGTGAATATCGACTTTCATGGTATCTGGGGGTATTGGTCGAAGCGGGGCTTTCGCTTCTCAAGGAAGGCCTTACCGCCTTCCTGCGCCTCGTCAAGGAAATAATAGAGCATGGTGGCATCGCCTGCAAGCTGCTGTATGCCTGCCTGTCCGTCGAGCTCGGCATTGAGGCCAGCCTTGATCATGCGGAGTGCTATAGGCGAGCGCTCCATCATCTGCTCGGCCCAACATACACACTCGTCCTCGAGTTCGGCAAGCGGCACCACTTTGTTCACCATCCCCATCGCCTCGGCCTCCTTTGCGGTATATTGCCGGCACAGGAACCATATTTCGCGAGCTTTCTTCTGGCCCACGATGCGAGCCAGATAGCTGCTGCCGAAGCCTGCATCGAACGAGCCTACCTTCGGCCCCGTCTGTCCGAAGACGGCATTTTCTGAAGCTATCGTCAGGTCGCAAACCAAATGCAGCACATGGCCGCCGCCGATGGCGTAGCCATTGACCATGGCAATGACAGGTTTGGGCAGGCGCCGTATCTGCATCTGCACGTCGAGCACCGAAAGGCGGGGCACACCATCGTCGTCAATGTAGCCGCCGCGCCCCTTCACGTGCATGTCGCCGCCAGAGCAGAAGGCATGGACGACGTCTTCCGCTTGCCGGCCCTTGGGCACCTCGCTCATGGCTCCCGTGAGAAGCACCACACGAATGCGCTGCAGCTCGCGGCACATGGCAAAGGCCTGACTCAGTTCGAGCGTCGTCTTCGGCGTGAAGGCGTTGCGATACCTCGGCCTGTTGATGGTAATCTTGGCTATTCCGTTATACTCTTCGAAAAGAATCTCTTCAAACTTCCTGATTTCCTTCCATTCTCTTGCTGCCATAGTATGTGTGACGTGTTTAGGGGTGTTTCTCTTAATTTCGCAGTTTCAGGAAGTCGGCCACGACGTATGTGCTTCCTCCCACAAAGACGAAATCATCGGGGGTAGTGCCTGAGATAGCTGCCTGATAGGCTTTCTCTACGGTGGGGTAGCTTTCTCCCTTCAGCCCGAACTGATCGCCAAACACTTTGAGCGACGTTTCGGGGAAGGCCCTCTTGGTGTCGCCTTTCGTAAAATAATAGGTGGCGCTTTTGGGCAGCAACGACATGATGCCATAAATGTCCTTATCGTCGACAACCCCGAAGACAATGCGCATCTCGCGGCATTTCACGTTTTCCAGTTGCCTGCTCAGATATTGCCAGCCACCAACGTTGTGGCCTGTGTCGCAAACGACGGTAGGCAGTCTTCTCACCACTTGCCAGCGTCCCATGAGTCCTGTAAACGTGGTAACGTTTTGCAGCGCATTGTTCAGTTCTGCCTCTACTACATGGTGATACTTGGGGTCTATGCAGTCGCACAGGTAGCCAATTTTCGTTAGCTGGTGCAAGGCCACGAGGACTGTATTGGTGTTTTTCGTCTGATAATAGCCGCTCAGTTCGCCCTTGATGTCGCCAAGATGCTTGCAATGGTAGAGGATGCCCCCTTCGGCCAGCATCTCGGCAGAGGCCACTTCCTGTTCCTCTTCGTCTTCGGCAAAGCAAATCGGTGCGCTCGCCTCTGCAGCCAGCGCTTCGAAGACGGGCCGTGTTTCAGGCGTTGCCTCACCAATGACGACAGATGTTCCGGCCTTGATGATGCCTCCTTTCTCGGTGGCAATCTGCTCTAAGCTGGCACCCAGCATCCGGGTGTGGTCGAGCGAAATATTGGTGATGACGGAAAGAATTGGTGTAATGATGTTTGTGCAGTCAAGCCGTCCGCCTAACCCCACCTCGATCACGGCAATATCGACATTGGCATCATGGAAGTACTTGAATGCCATTGCCGTAGTTATTTCAAAGAACGAGGGGGATAGTGGCTCGAAGAAATCCTTCTCCTGCTCTACGAAATTCACCACATAATCCTCGGGTATAGGGACGCCGTTCACCCTGATACGTTCACGGAAGTCGAGAAGGTGGGGCGATGTGTAAAGGCCCACCCTGTAGCCGAATGTCTGCAAGATGGCAGCAATGCTATGCGAGACGGACCCCTTGCCGTTGGTGCCGGCAATATGGATGGAGCGGAAATTCTCATGCGGATGACCAAAATGCTCGTCAAGCTTCAGTGTGGTCGCCAGCCCCTCTTTATAGCCCGTTTGCCCTTGCTGTTCGAAGCTGGGCACCTGACTAAACAAATAATCGGTTACCTCTTGATAGTTCATAGTTACGAGAAGTAGTTTTTGAATCGTTGGAATATGGAGTCTTTTGTCTGCGAGTCGCCTTTGAAATTGTCGCTATCCCTAAAGGACTCCAATGCCTGTTTCTCTTCACGACTGAGCGTTTTGGGTACGTAGACACTGATATTGACCACCAGATCGCCGCGCCCACTGCCATAGCCCTGCACTGCCGGCAGGCCCTTTCCCCTGAGTCGTAGTGTTTTTCCAGGTTGTGTGCCGTTGTCAATCTTTATCTTCAGCTTTGAGCCTTCTATGGTAGGAATCTCCACGTCGCCACCAAGTGCAGCCGTTGGGAAATCGAGCAACAGATTGTAAATCAAGTCGTTGCCATCCCTTAGGAAGGTCTTGTTCTCCTCTTCTTCAATAAACACCTGGATATCGCCATTGACACCGTTGTTGTGGCCTGCGTTGCCCTTACCCGGCACATTGACCACCATGCCTTCCTGCACACCGGCAGGAATATTGATTTCCACAAGTTCTTCGCCTTTGGTCACGCCTGTGCCGCCACACTCATGGCATTTGTTCTTGATGACCGTGCCAGCACCATGACAGGTGGGGCATACGCCTTGCGTCTGCATCATACCGAAAATGCTCTGTGTGGTGTGCATGATGACTCCACGTCCATGGCAAGTAGGACAGGTTTCCATGCCACTTCCTGCCTCGGCTCCTGAGCCGTGACAATGGCTGCATGCTATGTCTTTCCGCAGCTTGAATTTCTTAGTGACGCCCTGATTGATTTCTTCCAATGTCAGTTTAACTTTCAGCCGCAGGTCGCTGCCTCTGTGCTGTTGCGAACGACCCTGGCCACCGCCAAAGCCGCCGAAGCCGTGACCACCAAAAATATCGCCGAACATGGAGAAGATGTCGTCCATGTTCATCGATGCACCGCCAAAGCCGCCGAAACCGCCCGCCCCCATAGGGCCATCGAAGCCGAACTGATCGTATTGCTGGCGCTTCTTTGGGTCGTGCAACACGTCGTATGCTTCTGCAGCTTCCTTGAATTTCTCTTCAGCTTCCTTGTTGTCAGGATTGCGGTCGGGGTGGTACTTGATGGCTACCTTGCGATATGCCTTTTTAATCTCTTCCTCAGAGGCAGTCTTGGCAACGCCCAGCACCTCGTAATAATCACGCTTTTGTGCCATGGTTATTGTTTCGTGTTTTTATTGATTATTGTCCCACGGCAACTTTGGCGTGGCGTATTACTTTATCGTTGAGCTTATAGCCGGTAGCAAGACAATCTATAACCTTGCCTTTCTTATCGTCGCCCATGCCTGGCACCATTGCTACCGCCTCGTGTATGTCAGTGTCAAAGTCGGCATTCTCCGTGTCGATTTTCGCCACCCCGTGACCTTCGAGCACTTTGAAGAGCTTGTGATAGATGAGTTCCATTCCCTCGCGCAACACTTGCGGGTCTTCGGTTTTCTCACCGTTCTGAATGGCTCGTTCCATATCGTCGAGTATGGGTAGCAGGGTACTTATGACTTTCTCTCCACCATTCAGAATAAGCTCGGCACGCTCCTTCAGTGTGCGCTTGCGATAGTTGTCGAATTCGGCCACTTGACGCAAATACTTGTCTTTCAAGTCTGCAATTTGCTCGTTGGCAACTTCCAACGGGTCTTTTTCTTCTGCCTGTTCTTCTTCGGTATCTGTTGCACCCACTTCAGCTTCTGCCGTTTCGTCAGTAACTGTTTCTTCTGCCATTTCGTCAGAGTTCAGCACTTCTTCTTCAATATTCTGCTTTTCTTCTTCCATGATTTTGTTGTTTTTATAATTTATTTGTTATTCAGCAAATATCATGCCGTTTTTCAAACTTACCGGCACTTCATATAGGTATCGGCATGGCATAGCAGCTTATAGGGGCAGTTGGCACACAGGCGGCGGTTAGTAGTAGGCAGGAAAGGCTGCTCATGATTGAATATCTGTGAAATGGTCGCCATGAGCAACTCATCGAAGCGCTGAGTATGATTGTCAACATCGTCTATGCGTTCTTTGCCAAAATAGAGCACGGGGTCGTAGTCGTCGGCACTGGCATGCTGAATAAAGAGCAAGGCAGGACTCGAAGCCAGAGACTTAGGATTGTATTCGACCGAATGGCGCACCAGGCGGGTGTAGAGCAGTGCCTGCAGGTAGTAGTCGCTGTGCTTGTCGATGTTATCAGGACTGAACACGGCTTCAATGTCGGGCAAGGCCACCAGCCGACGACTGCCAGTCTTGTAGTCTACTACTCGTATCTGCTCTCTTCCGTCGGGAAGAGTGATGCAATCCAGACGGTCTATGCGGCCACCTATCGTGGTGTTGAGGAAAGGCGTTTGTATCGGTGCAACGATGTCACACTCCAGTCCGACAATCGTAAAGGGTGCAAGCTTACTGTCTAAACGGAACAACTGTCGCAAATAATGAATGATTACTTCGCGATTGATTAATTGCAGTCCGTTGAGATTTGATATTTGAGACCTGAGATTGGAGCTTAGTGGAAACAGTTCTTTCTGTATGGCCTCGTCGACGGCTCGTTCTATATCGGCTTTCGACTTCAATACATCCTCAATGTCGCCTGGCATTATTTGATGATTCCTTGTCATGATTCTTTCGTAGAGCGTCTGTGCCGCCTCATGAAAGATGTTTCCGAAGATACGGCTGTCAATCACGTCGTCATCCGTTTCGTCGGGCTGCCGAAGGTTGCAAACATAAGTGTAATAGAACATTAAAGGGCAGCGCAGATAGCGGTTGATAGCCGTAGGAGTGAGTAAGGGACCGAGGGAGGTATTGGCAGACGACATGTCGGTAGAGAACCTCTTTCTTAGGATTCCCATTACCGCATCGGTTTTTTCCACCGTCTGAGGGCGAAAGGGGGTAATGTCCTGGCTGGCTTGAAGGGTGGAGAAATGAATCTTGTGTGGGCACTCGGACATGAGCTGCAGCATGAAACGCGACATTTCGCCTGTCTGTCCGTCTTGCGTAGCATTGTTATAGACGATGGTAACGTCGCCGGCCCGTTGCAACAGCCGGTGGAAATAGTAAGAGAAGATACTGACTTTGTGGTCGACGGTAGTCAGCCCAAATGCCTTACGTACATTATAAGGTATAAAAGAGGTGTCGCTGATGCCTTTGGGCATATTACCCTCATTGCAGGAGAGCATAAGGACATGGTCGAAATCCAGGTTGCGCGTTTCCAGAATGCCCATCACCTGCACCCCCTCTGCAGGCTCTCCATGGAAAGGCACGTTTGCCGAAGACATGAGCTGGCATACGAGCCTTTGCAGGGTAATGGTATCGACCAGAAGGTCGCCACTTTCAACGAGAGAACGCAAGCGATTGAGCAGTGTGTAAACACGAAATACCGATTCCTGAAAAAGGGCATCGCCTTTAGCTTGAAAGTCTGATCTCAACAGCTCCTCTTCTTCAGTAGGTTTGCGAGCCGTTTGCTCTACGATGGCACAAAGCCAGCGAAGGAGATTCTCATTGCCCGTCTGTGGGGTGAAAAGCAGGCTGGTGCCTTCGTCGACGGAGAGCTGCTGACGGCTGGGGTAATATTGTTTCTGTTCGGTGAGCATCTTCAACAGGGCAGGTGCCTCCTCTGTCAAATACCTGACGTAAGGATGGCGTAGCACAGCCGATACCTGCTTCAGGCGGAAACGGTCGCGGCTCACGGAAAAGCCTACCGTCTGCAGGTTGAGAAGGAGCGTAACAAACGAAGCTGCCGGCGTTTGTATAAGTGGATAGCCTGTGGTAACGTTCACCTTTCCAACCTCGTCGGGCAGACTGTGAATGACGGTCTGCAGAAGTCCTTCATTACAAAGTACGATAGCCGTTCGCCTGCCGTCCTCAATCCGTTTTCCTTGCCGAAGCCATGTGCTTACATAGCGGGCCTGGATGTTCTCTGTCGGAGCCGAAACGAAACTGATGTCCTTCGGTCGTAAGAATTGACTATAGATTTGCGGGGTGTCGGCATCCAGCTCATTGGAAAAGTGAGCCATGTTCTGTGAAACAAAAAAGCCGGCCTCATTCTCCATGTAATAATGGTCGAAATCCCAATAGAAACTGGCCTTTCCCTGCTCCTTGAGCTGTGAGAAGAGGCACTGTTCTACTGGCTGTATCAAGTTGAATCCCACAAAGGCATAATGGTCATACTGGAAAGGAATGTCTTTCTGCATAGCTACTTCCCGATAAACAGCTCCTTCGTAAGCCAATCCTTGCGCAGCAAGATGTTCGTTGAGGGCATGGTAGATGGCTGCCATGCGTGACCAAAGTTTCAGGAAGCGCTCTTTGAGTTGAGTGTTGTGTTCGGCCGAGAAATTGCCAAAGAATCGGGCAATAATCTCTTTTTGATTTTCAGAAAGATACGACACGTCGTCAAGTTCACGCAAATCACGAACATTGGCAAATACCTTGTCTGCATCGGCCATGTTCTTGTCCAAGTCGTCAAAGTCGGCCAATAGCAATTGCCCCCATCCGTAGAAATGGTCGAGGGTCTCTTCGACACCCGTTTGCCGAATAAAGATGCGATGCAAATCGCAGACAAGTTTAATGGGGTCGGCCACTTGTCGCTCTGAATGCTGGCGGAACAAATCGCTAATAGTGAGACAGGCCGGACTCCAGACGGGCTGACCGCTCAAACGAGCCAAATGCTCATTGAGGAAAAGGGCGGCGCGCTTGTTGGGAAAAACAACAGCAACTCGCGAAAGGTCGGTGCCTCGCTTGGTTATGAGGTCTTCGGCGACATATTGCAGGAATGGTTTCATTTTACTTCTTCTATTTCGTTACTATATACATACCACAGAAAACCTTGCAGGTTGCCATGGCCCATCTGTGCAAGCAACCGCATGTACTCCCTGACCTGATTGTGATATTCGTTGCTTGGACGCCCAAACTTGAAGTCGACGACAATGGTTCGTTTCCCATCGGTCATCACACGGTCTGGTCGCCGACTGAAAACGTTTTGGCTGACAGGGTCGACAACAAGTATTGAACATTCATTATATAGTGTCCAGCGCGGACTGAACCATTCGGCCACACGAGGGTTGGCCAAACGCTTGCGTATCAAAGACGCAATGTGGTCGCGAGTTAGACTTTCGTTGTAGATAACGCCTTCAAATTCCATTCGGCGCAAAGCATCATCAACATCGGCCGTTGTACGGATGGTAGAAAACACCTCATGCAGAATTTTTCCCATCTGTATGTATTGGTCTTGCTGCTGTTGCTCTTTTTCGTCGACAGCAATTGCGAACTGACGGCTTCGGTTACTTTGGCGGAACTCTACTTTCTGCTTGAACACTTCAATTGTTGGGTGGATAGGGGTGCTTTTTTGCAGGAACACGTTTGGGGAGGGGGCGTTATTGTTCGAATCTCCGCAATCTACAGGTTCCCCTGACATTTCTCCAAATTCAAAGAGGAGCGGTGTACTTTCGTCTTGCCCGCCGAGGAGAGTTGCCCCCTTCAGCAAAGGAACAATTTCGGGAAGCACCTGCTCAATCAGGGCCGACCTACGGCTTTTGGAGCCTCTTCTGCCCATGACGTAAATGCCGTTAATAGCACGGGTAAACGCCACATAGAGCAGATTCAGGTTATCTACCGTGTTTTGCTGATGCTCTTCCTCATAGTCACGCTGGTAGACGGTACCGGTCATGCCTTTCTGACTATAGTCTATAGGAACAATGGGCAAAAGGGAGAACGGCTTTTCCTGAGGCGAGCACCATAGTATATCATTATGTTCCAATTTCCAGTCGCAGAAAGGAATGACGACATAAGGAAATTCCAATCCTTTCGACTTGTGAATACTAATGAGACGCACACCCTCAATTTCGGGACACTGTATAGTCTTTGAACAGATTGTGTCATCCCATTCGGTCAGAAATGCCTGAAGGTCAGCAGGTTGCTCAGCTGCATAGGCGACGACTTGATCGTAAAAAGCGCAAAGATAGGCTGTCTGTCCTTTGCTCTCTTGCAGTTGGAAAATGCCATAAAGACGTTCACAGAGTTCATAGAGTGGCAGTCGGAGCAATTCGTCGGCATGAGTAGTCAGTTCTTCTGGCAGCAGGTCGCTGGGTGTGGTCGAATGGAGTGGCTCGCCGCTATAGACTTTGGCAAGAAAGGCACGGGCAATATGGTCATCGGGATGCGTGAGCAGACGTATTGACTGTATAATAATTTGCACGGCGAGCGAGGCATCGAGGCGGAAAGCCTCGTCACTTACGATGCGCACCTCAGGCATCTGTTCCATAAAATAGTTGGCAATGAGCGGAATCTGGCTATTCGTACGTACCAAGATGGCTATTTTGGTAGAAGGAACGCCCTGACTAAGAAGCTGGCTTACTTGTGCAACGATACTGTCGAGCGTCTGTTGTTCATAGTCGTCACCCGATAGCAGCGTCACTTTCACATGTCCATGAAGGGGTCTTTTTCCCTGCACTTTCTGTTCCACGTCGTCGTATGCCAGCACATTTTCCAATTGTGCAGCTTTCATAAAGAAAGAGTTGTTAAACTCAACAACGTTGCGTGATGAGCGATAGTTCGTGTCGAGGGTGCAGACGTCTAACTGTGTTTCGGGCTGTGGAAACTCTTTCCCGATGTTTGCCAACAGTCGCCAGTCGCCACTTCTCCAACGGTAGATGCTCTGCTTTACGTCGCCTACAATAAGGTTCTCGGTCTGTTCGTGGCTCATTGTTTCCTGAAGCAGCACCTTGAAGTTCTGCCACTGCACGGTCGATGTGTCCTGAAACTCATCGATCATGATATGTTCGAGCTGTGTGCCAATCTTTTCATATAAAAAAGGTGTATCACTACCCTCAATCAACTCGTGCAACAGTCGTTGCGTGTCACTCAGCAGAAACCTATTGGCTTCGTCGTTCATTTGGCGCACCTGCCGTTCGATGCTGTCGAGCAGTCGCAGTTGGCTTAGATGGCGCAGTGTCAGGTCAGCACTTTTATAGAGCTTCCATTGCCGAGGTTGCTCATCGATGGCAAGGCGCAACAGCCGCCCCAGGACACCGTCGGCCAGCATATAGATTTCTTCGCGCCTTGGATGGCTTTTCTTGCACCATTTCTCAGGCACTCCTACGCAATCGGTAACGCGCTTGCCCAGAATGCTCTCGTCAAAGACGCCATTCTGCAGTTTCAGGAAGAGGCCGGCCACTCCCCCCTTGCCATACGACAGGTCGTCAATCGTAAGCCCCACCGACTCAAGCTCCGTGAAGAACATCTTACCTATTCCTGTCATTTCATTTTGCGCATCTGTGCGAATTTTACGCAGCAAGGCATGATAGTGCTCCATAAAGTCTTTCTGGCCTATCGCCCGATAGAGTTCCTTGCTCTTCTGCTTGTAGTAGTCACGGAAAATGGTTTTGCCGAACTGCTTTATCTGCCCTATTACATTCCACGAACGGTCGTCCTCGATGTTCTCCATGATATACTTGAGAATCCATTGCAACATCACGTCTTGTTTAGAAAGATTCTCTATCAGCTGATCGACAGCCATTTCTTCCACCTGATAGTCATTGAGCCCGATGCGCAAGTTGGCCGTAAGGTCGAGTTCGCGAGCCAGATTGCGCAATACGCTCTGGAAGAAGGAGTCGATGGTTTCCACGCGGAAATAGCTGTAGTTATGGAGCAGGTTGTTGAGTGCTATGCCTGCTTGGCTTGACACATAATCGGGCGAGACGTCGAGCGCCTTCTGAACGGCATCGGCATAATCTTGCGACTCTGGCAGATGATGCCAGATGCCATACAGCTGGGAGAGAATACGCATTTTCATCTCCTCGGTGGCCTTGTTCGTAAACGTCACTGCAAGAATCTTACGGTATGCCTGAGGAGAACGCACCACAAGCTTGATATATTCGACTGCCAATGTAAATGTTTTCCCACTGCCGGCACTGGCCTTATAGACGGTAAGTGGTTTCGTTGTTGTTACCATCTTCTCAAAACTATAAACTATCAACTATAAACTATAAATGATGCCCCAAAATTACACAAAAAAGTTGAAACAGATGGCATTATTGGAAAATATTTTTGTCAGAAATGCCGTCGTTTCGAATATTATCTGTAATTTTGCAGCTAAATTAGAGAAAAAATATGATTTTCCGAAATAAATCGTAAATAAAAAAGATGTATAGAACGAAAACTTGCGGCGAGTTGAGGCTCGCCGATGCCGGACAAGAAGTGAAGTTGGCCGGATGGGTACAGAGAACAAGGAAAATGGGTGGAATGACCTTTGTCGACTTGCGCGACCGCTACGGCATCACCCAGCTCGTGTTCATCGAAGAGAGCAATGCCGCCCTCTGTGAGAAGGCAAACAAATTAGGACGCGAGTACTGCATCCAAGTGATAGGACAGGTGAGCGAGCGAGAGTCAAAGAACCCGAAGATGCCCACTGGCGACATTGAGATTTTAGTGCGCGAGCTGAACATATTGAGTGAGAGCCTGACGCCCCCCTTCACCATTGAAGACAATACCGACGGTGGCGACGACATCCGCATGAAATACCGCTATCTCGACCTTCGTCGCTCGGTCGTGCGCCAGAACTTGGAATTGCGCCATCGCATGACCATTCTCATCCGCAACTTCCTCGACAACCTGAACTTCATCGAGGTAGAGACACCTATTCTTATAGGCAGCACTCCCGAGGGTGCCCGCGACTTCGTAGTGCCTTCGCGCATGAATCCCGGTCAGTTCTATGCCTTGCCGCAGTCACCGCAGACACTGAAGCAGCTGCTCATGGTCTCAGGCTTCGACCGCTATTTCCAAATAGCCAAATGCTTCCGCGACGAAGACCTTCGTGCCGACCGTCAGCCAGAATTCACACAGATCGACTGCGAGATGTCGTTTGTAGAGCAGGAAGACGTGCTGCAGGTGTTCGAAGACCTCGCCCGCCATCTGTTCAAAGAGGTACGCGGCGTAGAGCTACCCCCGCTGCAGCGCATGACGTGGCACGAGGCCATGCGGCGCTTCGGTTCAGACAAGCCCGACCTGCGCTTCGGCATGGAATTTGTCGAGCTGATGCCCCAGCTGAAAGGCACAGGCACCTTCCCCGTCTTCAATGAGGCCAACTATATCGGTGGCATCTGTGTGCCTGGCTGTGCCGGTTACACCCGCAAGCAGCTCGACCAGCTCACCGACTTCGTGAAGCGGCCGCAGGTGGGGGCCAAGGGCCTCGTCTACGTCAAGTTCAACGAAGACGGAACCGTAAAGTCCTCTATCGACAAGTTCTACGAGCCTGAGGTGTGGCAGAAAGTGAAAGAAGCCTGCGGTGCCAACGATGGCGACCTCGTGCTCATACTCTCTGGCGACAATGCCAACAAGACCCGCATTCAGCTCTGCACCCTCCGCTTGGAGATGGGCGACCGCCTCGGCCTGCGCAACAAGGACAAGTTCGTCTGCCTCTGGATTATCGACTTCCCCCTCTTCGAGTGGAGCGACGAAGAGCAGCGCCTCATGGCTACCCACCATCCCTTCACCATGCCTAACCCCGACGACATTCCTTTACTCGACAGCGATCCCGCAAAAGTACGCGCCGTGGCCTACGACTTCGTTTGCAACGGCGTCGAAGTGGGTGGCGGCTCACTGCGCATCCACGACGGCAAGCTACAGGAGAAGATGTTCCAGATACTCGGCTTCACACCCGAACGGGCCATGGCCCAGTTCGGCTTCCTCATCAACGCCTTCAAGTACGGCGCACCTCCTCACGCCGGACTTGCCTTCGGACTCGACCGCTTCGTGAGCCTCATGGCCGGACTCGACAGCATACGCGACTGCATCGCCTTCCCCAAGAACAACTCTGGGCGCGACGTCATGCTCGACGCTCCTGGCGAGCTGGATCCCAAGCAATTGGAAGAGCTGCAACTACGAACTACGAACAATGAACTATGAATTATGAACTATCTAAGACCAAGGCCGAAATATTCTCGTTCTGTGGCTGTGGCGAAGTAGACGAATACCATGTGATGATACATGTCACCGATGCGCTGCTTCCCTTCCAGCAGCAGTTGGATGCCGTGCTCGATGCCTACGCCCACTTACGCGAGAAGGAACTGCCAGGAGCAGTGGCCGTGTTCAAGCGCTACTTCCTGAGCGACGCCGCCAACCAGGCCGACGTGGTGCTCATGGCCGACACCAGCGACTGCGCCAAGAGCATCATCGAGCAGGCACCGCTCGACGGCACGAAAATCGGACTCTGGGTCTATCTGATGACAGGCGTCGCCACCCGACAGCTGCCCAGCGAACTCTACGAGGTGAGCCACGGCAGCTACCGCCATCTGTGGAACGGCTCAGCCCACAATCTGGCCGCCAATTCCGAATATCAGACGCGACTGCTCTTCAACGAGTACGTCATGCAGCTGGCACAAGAAGGATGCACCCTGGCCGACAACTGCATACGCACATGGCTCTTCGTCAACGATGTCGACCTGAACTACGGCGGCGTGGTAAGAGCCCGCAATCAAGTGTTCTTCACCCAAGGACTCACCCAGCACACCCACTTCGTGGCATCAACGGGCATAGGCGGACGACAGCAAGACCCGAACGTGCTGATGCAGATGGACAACTACGCCATCGCAGGCCTGAAGCCAGGACAAGTGACCCATCTCTATGCCTCTACCCACCTGAACCGCACCAGCGACTACGGCGTGAGCTTCGAGCGCGGCACCCGTGTCGACTATGCCGACCGCCGCCATGTGTTCATCTCAGGTACGGCCAGCATCAACAACAAAGGTCTGATAGTGCATGAACGCGACGTGGTGAAGCAGACCCACCGCATGTGGGAGAACGTAGAGGCACTGCTCAGCGAGGCCGACTGCAGCTACGAGGACGTATGCGAGCTGATCGTCTATCTGCGCGACGTGTCCGACTATGCCGCGGTGAGCCGTCTGTTCGAGGAGCGATTCCCCGACAAGCCCTACATCATCGTGCATGCCCCCGTGTGTCGTCCCGGATGGCTGGTCGAAATGGAATGTATGGCCGTGAAACAGCAGGACATCAAAGAATATGACCGCTTCTGAGGGAAAGAGAATCATCGAGTGCGTACCCAATTTCAGCGAGGGGCGCGACATGGGGGTAATCCGTCAGATTACCGACGCCATCGAGAGCGTCAGTGGCGCGAGCCTCATCGGTGTAGAGCCTGGCGAAGGCACCAACCGCACAGTGGTCACGTTTGTCGGGCCGCCAGAAGCCGTGGTCGAGGCCGCCTTCCGTGGAGCCAGGAAAGCCAGTGAGGTCATCGATATGCGCCGCCATCACGGCACACATCCCCGCATGGGAGCCACCGACGTGCTGCCCCTCGTCCCCGTGTCGGGCATCACGCTCGAAGAGTGTGCCCAGCTGGCGCGGCAACTGGCCCGTCGCATGGCCACCGAGGCTGGCATTCCCTGCTATGCCTACGAGGCAGCAGCCCTCCGTCCCGAACGCAAGAACCTGGCCGTTTGCCGGGCAGGAGAATACGAAGCCCTCTACGAGAAGCTCACAAACCCCGACAAACGCCCCGACTTCATGCCAAGCCTCCCGCCCACCCTTTCTTCAGAGGCTGTTCCCCAATCTGTCCTGCGTTGCGGCTGCACCGCCGTGGGTGCCCGCGACTTCCTTATTGCCGTAAACTGGAACCTAAACACCACATCGGTGCCCATCGCCAAGGCCATTGCCGCCGACGTGCGCGAGAAAGGAGGAACCCTGAAAGGCACCAAGGCCATAGGCTGGTATATCGAGGAATATGGCATTGCGCAGGTATCGATGAACATGACAAACCTCCACGTAACGCCCCTTCACGCAGCCTTCGAGGAGGTGAGCCGTTGCGCCCGCAACCGAGGCGTGTGCGTCACTGGCACCGAGATTATCGGTCTTGTTCCCCAAAAGTCGCTCACCGATGCCGGCAGGCATTTCCTTGAAAGGCAAGACCTGCCCCAAGAAGAAAGCGCCCAGTGGAGCGAAGAGCATCTCATCAAGACCGCCATCCAGGCCATGCACCTCGACGACCTGAAGCCCTTCAATCCGCAAGAGAAAGTCATCGAATATCTTTGTCGGTAATCATTCGGCCCACACACTGGGCGGAAACAGAAAACAGCCTGCTATCCTCACGGACGGCAGGCCCTCATTTTTACTTGTAGCATTTGCCAAATAATAAGTAGTTCCAGTGTTGTTAGAACTAATATCATAGCTATTTGTTTCAGAAACTATAGAGGCTATATTCGTTCCTGTAGCGTCACTTCCTGCATATACATTGATTGTAGCACCGCCGCCCCATGTATTGCCATTCGTTTTGGATATATTAATGAGTTTTGCACCCGTTGGAATCGTTACTGTCATATTGGAACTTGCCTTAAATCCAGAAGATGTTGGACTTCCTGTCACAATATTGGAACTAGTCCAGGCAAAGGTAACTCCATTAACAACTTTGGGAGAAGATGTAGAAGATGTCATGTCAAACGACGCTTCTTTGCTGTATCCCCACGCACTCAAACTGCCTGCTATGAGGGCGCATAGCAGGAGCATTGTTTTTAAACGTAAAAGTTTTTTCATTTTGTTTTTATAATTGGTTAATACTATGTTTGCTTTATCCAAATGGGAAGTCTGTACTAACCTTATTATAATAAAGAAGCGCAGACAAAAACCATATCCGGCTCTGGCCTGCAACAACCAACAAGTACTATGGGATTGCCCACGCTATAGCGCAAGCTCCATTGTACTTGTTTATGCTCATAATCCTTATCCGAGGTTGCAGTTCGGCAGGATAATTGAGCAAATAAAAGTTGTGCCTCCGAAGAAACACGGTTGCAAAGGTACGGAGTTATTTTGTATTGACCAAATATTATTGCAAATAATTATGGAGAAAAAATGTCCTGTATGCTTTTTGTTTTATGATTATCCGCAATGATACCACCAAAGAGACCGCAGCGCGGTCTTCGCTCCATAACCGAGGGTACGAGCGTAGCGGGTCGATTGTGCAGCATCCTTTCCATCCGAGGGTGCTACGCACACCTCGGTTACTGAGCGTCGACGCTTTCAGCGTCTTGGCGGTACGATTGCGGATAATCGGTTTTTTTGTGACATTAAAATCTGTGTGACATTAAAAACAGAATCATCGGGCATCGCACCAATGTTTCACGGTGAGGCAGTGCCGTTTTGCAATTCGTGCTAAACCATCGCCTAATTCAGCATGAATTTGAAGACAATTCAGCAC
>CAJONO010000057.1 GCA_905235905.1 uncultured Prevotella sp. | reverse complement strand
GGCCAGCACCACGCCGAAGCAGTGGAACAGGGGTACACAGACGCAGAGCTTGTCGTCCTGCGTGAAGCCCATGTTCTCGCCGGTGAAATAACCGTCGTTGGCAATGCCGAAATGGGTAAGCATCACGCCCTTGGGGAACCCCGTAGTGCCCGAGGTGTACTGCATGTTGCACACGTCGTGGCAGTCTACGTTCTTCTTCATCTCCTCGAGCGTCTCGTCCTCCACATTCTGTCCCAAAAGCAACAACTCGGCAGTGTTGAACATACCGCGGTATTTCTCCATACCGATATAGACAACGTTTTTCAGGTAGGGAAAGCGCTTGCTGTTCAGATGGCCTCGTTCGCAGGTCTTCAGCTCGGGCAGCATGGTGTAGGTCATATCGACATAGTTACAGTCCCATGTACCGTCAGTAATGCAAAGAACTTCCATGTCTGAGTCCTTGCAGAGGTATTCCAGTTCGTTTTGCTTGTAGTTGGTGTTCACCGTGACGAGCACGGCACCGATCTTGGCGGTGGCATAGAGGAAGGTGAGCCAGTCGGGAACGTTGGTGGCCCAGATGCCGACGTTCGAGCCTTTCTTCACGCCGATGGAAATCAGGCCCTTGGCCAGATTGTCCACACGCTCGTTGAACTGACTCCATGTGAAGCGCAGGTCACGGTCGGAATAAACGATATATTCCTTGTCGGGCGTTGTCTCAGCCCAGTGCTCCAACCATTGGCCCAGTGTCAGTTCGTGGAGCTTATAGCCAGCACTGCCTGTTTCCGCAGGATATGTTCTGTCTGGCAGCGGCCTGCCTGTCATATCTAACTTTACGTTACTCATTCTCTCTTTTCGATATTACGACATTTCGATATTACGACATTTCGACATTGTGCTATGACGGGATAGCGTTAGAACGGTATGTAAACTACTGCGAGAATCTTGGCACTCTTGCCCGGTGCCCCGTGAACGTGGTGCTGGACTATCGAATCGTAGAAGATCGAGTCGCCCTCCTTCAGGTGGTAGGTGTCCTTGCCATATACTATTTCCACTTCGCCGCTCATCACGTAGATGAACTCCTCGCCTTCGTGGGCAGAAAGCTGGAAATTGGCCGTTTCTTCAGGATTAATGTCGATGACAAATGGCTCCATGTGGCGACCGGCTTTCTGCTGAGCCAACGGATGGTACTCCATGTGCTTGCGAGCATCTGTTGCACCGTTTGAGAAACTGATGCTACTCTTTTTCTCGCGCTCTGCAGCCCGGCAAACCACTGGGCCTAAGGCATCGTTATCATCCATGAATGTGCCCAAGCGAACGCCAAGTGCCCTGGCAATTTTGATGAGCGGTCCCAGCGAGGGCAACGACTGGTCGTTTTCAATGGAGCTGATTTGGTCTGTCGACAGACCGCTGCGTTCGGAAACCTCTTCGATGGTGATATTCTTCGATTCCCTGATACTTTTAATTTTAAGTCCGACGATTGTGTTGTGAGCCATAAGTATAAATAATATGGTGTGTTGATTTTATGATTCTGCGCTGCCGCCTATGCATGGCTATCACATTCAGCAGCCTTAAAGCTGTCAAGGTCCTCTACTTGGAAATTCTTGATGTAGGCAGATTTGCCGATTACATCTTCCTCGGCCATGCGCACATAGACATTTGCCGACTTCTCGAAGAGCTCAGGTGCCTTGGCTGCATCACGGATGATGAGCAGCGACATCACGATTTCGCACGTCATATCATAGAGGCGGCGGGCCAGGAAGTCAAAGGCATCCTGATTGTCGAGGCTCTTTGCATAGGCAAGGGCATCCTCATAGACGGGGATGAGTTTCTCTACGCGAGCCTTCAATGCAGCGGGCAAACCGCTGCACACGAGACTTTCGGCCATATCCTTGATGTTCTGGAGCATCGTGCCGTTTGAGATGTAACGGATGGCGGCTACCACCTGCAGCTGTGTCGTACCCTCGTAGATAGAGAAGATACGGGCGTCGCGGTAGAGGCGCTGCGACTTATATTCCATGATGAAGCCGGAGCCACCGTGAATGGAGATGGCATCGTAGGCGTTCTGGTTGGCATACTCGGAGTTCATGCCCTTGGCCAGTGGCGTGAAGGCATCGGCCAGGCGCTGGTACTTCTTCAGTTCCTGCTTCTCCTCAGGGGTGAGCTTGCGATCGCGCTCGATGTCCTCCAAGCACTTGTAGATGTCGACATAGCAGGCGGTCTGATAGAGCAGCGAGCGACCGGCATCGAGCTTGGCCTTCATGCGAGAAAGCATGTCGTAGACGGCGGGGAAGTTGATAATCTTGTCGCCGAACTGCTGACGCTCCTTGGCGTAGGCCAGCCCTTCGTTGTAGGCTTCCTGAGAGAGACCGACGCTCTGTGCGGCGATACCTAAACGGGCACCGTTCATCAGGGCCATCACATACTTGATCAGTCCCAGCCGGGTGCTTCCGCAGAGTTCTGCCTTGGCGTTCTTATAGGTCAGCTCGCAAGTGGGACTTCCGTGGATGCCGAGCTTGTGCTCGATATGGCGCACGTTGACGCCACCCTGGCGCTTGTCGTAGATGAACATCGACAGGCCGCGTCCGTCCTTCGTGCCTTCCTCAGAGCGAGCCAGCACAAGGTGAATGTCGCTGTCGCCGTTGGT
>CAJONO010000056.1 GCA_905235905.1 uncultured Prevotella sp. | reverse complement strand
GTCGACGGGCAGGTGAAGATGCTGAGGTAGGCGTTGCGCTCGAAGTCGCCGCTGCCGCCGATGCCGTTCATCATCTTCGTGCCGCTGATATGGGTCGAGTTCACGTTGCCGTAGAGGTCGACCTCGATGGCCGTGTTGATGGCGATGACGCCCAGGCGGCGAATGACGGCGGGGTGGTTCGAAATCTCGCTCTGTCGCAGCGTCAGGTGGTCCTTGAAGTAGCCAATGTTGTCGTAGACCTGCATCAGGCAGTCGTTCGAGACGGTGAGCGAGCAGGCCGATGCGTCCTTCACGCGGCCATTGAGCATCATGTCGATGACCGAGTTCTGGATGACCTCGGTGTAGATGTTGAAGTCGGGCACGTGCTTGTCCTCGCCCAGTGCGCCGAGGATGGCGTTGGCGGTGCTTCCCACGCCGCTCTGCAGTGGCAGGAACTCCTTGGGAATGCGTCCGGCATGAAGCTCGCTGACGAGGAACTCGGCCGTGAGGAAGCCGATCTTGTCGGTCACGGGGTCGCTGTCCTTGAAGGCGCGAGCCTCATCGGGTATGTTACACTCGACGACGCCCACCACCTTCTCGCGGGGGATGCTGACGTAGGGACGGCCTATGCGGTCGCTCACGTTGAAGATGGGGATGGGCTTGCGGTAGGGTGGGTCGAGCGGCTCATAGACGTCGTGGATATACTTGGCGTTGGGGCTGTGGAAGGCGTTCAGCTCGAGTATGACCTTCTTGGCCAGCCGTGCCGCCGTGGGGCTGATGCCGCCGGCAGCGGTCAGATAGACGCGCAGCTCGTCGCCCACCTCTTCAATGTCGCACACCTCGAGGATGGCCCAGTCGATGTCGCCATAGAAACCGTAGCGCAGCTCCTGGGCCATGTGGCTCAGATGCAGGTCGTTGTAGGGAATGTCGCCTGCGTTCACATGCTTGCGGAAATCGGGGTTCGTGGTGTAAGGAGCGCGGTACTTGATGGCTTGCGCATTGGCCATGTCGCCGTCGGTGCTCTGACCTGTCGAGGCACCGGTGAAGATGCCTACCTTGAACTCGCGGCCGGCCTCATGCTCTGCAATGGCTATCTTGGCCAGCTCCTTCGTTGTTGCCTTTGCCACTCCTGCAGGCGTAAAGCCGCTCATGGCGATGTTCTCTCCGTTCTTGATAAGGGCTGCAGCCTCGGCAGCCGTCATACGTGCATAACTCATAATTGTATTTAAGATTTACGAAATTGCGGTGCAAAGTTACAAAATAAGTGAGAGAAACGAAAACAAAAAACAGATTTTATTTGCCTTTACAGTCTTTTTTCGTAACTTTGCAACCTGAGAGTCATGAAGAGAACAGCTATCATAGGCGGCGGAGCTGCCGGCTTCTTTGCCGCAGTGAACCTGAAGGAGATGGTGCCTGCCATGCAGGTGAGCATCTTCGAACGGTCGGATCGTGTGCTTCGGAAGGTCGAGATTTCGGGGGGCGGCCGTTGCAACTGCACCAACTCGTTTCGCGACGTAGGCGACTTGTCGCAGGTGTATCCCCGTGGCCATCGGCTTCTGAAGCGGCTCTTCAAAGCCTTCGGGCCGGCAGATGCCTACCGCTGGTTCGAGCATCACGGCGTGGAGCTCACCACGCAAGCCGACCAGTGCGTGTTCCCCCGGTCGCAGGACTCCCACACCATCGTCAACATGTTCCTGAGCGAGGCCAGCCGTCATGGCATTGACATACGTACCGGGACAAAGGTCAACTCACTCGACTCGCTAACCGACTTTGACTACATCGTGGTCACCACGGGCGGCTCGCCACGGGCCGACGGCCTGCAGTGGCTGGCCCATCCCATCGAGCCACCCGTGCCCTCGCTCTTCACCTTTGAGATAGCCGACAGCGCCCTGCAGTCGCTCATGGGTACCGTGGTCGACACGGCCGTGGCCTTCATTCCCGGAACCAAGATGCGCGCCGACGGGCCGCTACTGGTCACCCACTGGGGCATGAGCGGCCCCGCCATTCTGCGGCTGTCGAGCTATGCGGCGCGCCTGCTGGCCGAAAACGGCTACCGGCAGCCGCTCAGCATCAACTGGACGGGCCGAAACGAGCGCGACGTGCAGGCGGAAGTCATGGGCATCGTGGCCCGGCACCCACAGAAGCAAGTGGCCACCGTGCGGCCCTTTGCCCTCCCTGCCCGCCTGTGGGGCTATCTTTCGCAGAAGTGCTTAGGGGCAAGGGCCGACTGCCGCTGGCAGGAATTGAGCCAGAAGGAGCTGAACAGGCTCGTGAACCTGCTCGTGAACGACAGCTACCAGATAGCAGGCTGGGCACCGTTCAAGGACGAGTTTGTGACCTGCGGCGGCATAGCACTCTCGTCGGTAAGCCCCACAACGCTCGAAAGCCGCCTGCGACCCCGTCTGTTCTTCGCCGGCGAGGTGCTCGACATCGACGGCGTGACGGGCGGCTTCAACTTCCAAGCCGCCTGGACAACCGCCCACACGGTGGCGACGGCCATCAGCGGCCACAATTTGTAACCAAACTCTCCCACCCTTCCCCTTCCACAACCGTATTACAAGGGTTTTACGGATTTTTACAACCAAAATCCTTTGCCATTTGGAAAATAATTATTACTTTTGCAGCAAAACTCTGTGTAAGCCCTATTGAAGAAGTATTAAAACGGCAGTCTCACCTCTTGAAGACTGCGAAAAAAACGAGCAATTATGAAACATCTTAGACAATTTTTCTCAGCACTTGTCCTGACCGTTGCCCTGCCGACAATGGCTCAGGTCGATGACACTCAGGCCATTACCGACGTATCGCGTTCGCTACAAGCCTATTACACCTTCGATGCCATGACGGCCGACGACAGCCAGGGCAACTACCCCGGCTACCAGAACGGCGGCAGCTTCGTGGAAGATACCCCCTCGGGCACGGGCCGCAGCCTGCTGCTGAAGAAGGGCGAATTCATCAGCATCCCCTACGCTCCGCTCAACAACCGCAAGAACTGCACCGTGAGCCTGTGGGTGAAAGACTTCAACAACGGCTGTCTGCTGAAGAGCTTCAACCGCGACCGCGTGTTCGGTGCCTCACTCTTCGTGGTCGAGGGAACCAAGCTGCGCTGCTTCACAGGCAACAGTGCCTATAACTCGTCGCGCCATGACTTCAACACCGACCTGGCTCCCTTCCAGGACGGACAGTGGGTGATGCTGAGCGTGGTGACGCGCACGGAGAACGGCCAGACGACCAACACGCTCTACGTGAACGGGCGCCGCGCCGACCAGGGCAACAGCGATGCCGACTCGAACGACGGGGCGATGGCCATGACCATAGGCGGACAGCTGAACACCGACGAGCGCAGCGCCTGGGCCGACCCGATGAAGATTGACAACATTCGCCTCTACAGCGCAGCCCTTACCGACGAGGAAATCCAGACCGTCTACCAGTTAGAGAAACGCGGCCCCGGCATCGCCCTCTCGCCACTGAAGATGGAAATCAATCAGGACATGTCGCAGCTATTCTTCACCATCACCAACAACAGCGCCCGCGACATCAGCTGCCAGCTCACCGACAACACGGGCATCCTAACCTTCACACCCACACGCTGCGAGGTGCCCGCCCACAGCATGAACTCGGTAGAAGTGAGCGTTACCAACCGCGAGACGCAGCCGTTCAGGCGCGGCACCGTCACCGTGACGGCCGAAGGCTCGCGCCACACCGTGGCCGTTGAAGTGCAGAACGGCGTGAAGGCCAAGCAGAACCTGGCTGCCGTGACACGCGGACTGGCAGCCTACTATAACTTCGACGACAGCAATGCCGACGACCAGCGCGGCAGCTATCACGGCATGATGAACGGCGGCACCTTTATCGACGACACACCCACGGGACTGGGCAAAGCCCTGAGTCTCAGGCAGAAGGAATTCGTTTCCATCGCCCAGGCACCCCTCGACGGGAAGCAGAACTTCACCGTAAGCTTCTGGATAAAGGACTTCAGCACAGGCTGCATCGTGAAGGCTATGAACAACGACCGCATCTTCGGGCCGTCGGTCATTCTCACCGAGGCACAGCGCCTACTCCTCTTCACCGGCAACAGCGCCTACAACTCGTCACGCGCACTCTTCAACACCAACCTGTCGGCCTTGCAGAGCGACCAGTGGAACATGATTACCATCGTGACACACACCGAAGGACACGACGCAGGCCTGAGCACACTCTACGTGAACGGGCAGCGCACGGCCATCATAGCCTCTGACACCGACAGCAACAAGGGGGCTTCGTCGATGACCATCGGCGGACAGAACTCGCCCCGAAAAGACGGCGAATGGGCCGATGCCATGAAGATTGACAACTTGCGACTTTACAGCGTGGCCCTCACCGACGAAGAGGTGCAGGCCATCTATGCTACAGAGAAATAAAAAAAAGGAGAAAAACTGAAATGACAGCCTCAAGACTTGTAATCTATAACACGCTGACGCGCCAGAAAGAGCGCTTCGAGCCTATGCATGCCCCGCAGGTGGGTATGTATGTCTGTGGTCCCACCGTCTATGGCGACCCCCATCTGGGGCATGCCCGTCCGGCCATCACGTTCGACCTTGTGTTCCGCTACCTGCAGCACTTAGGCTACAAGGTGCGCTACGTCAGGAACATTACCGACGTGGGCCATCTGGAGCACGATGCCGACGAGGGCGAGGACAAGATTGCCAAGAAGGCACGGCTGGAACAGTTAGAGCCGATGGAGATAGCACAGTACTACACCAACCGCTACCATGAGGCCATGGACCGGCTGGGCTGCCTGCGCCCCTCCATCGAGCCGCATGCCACGGGCCACATCATCGAGCAGCAGCAGCTGGTGCAGCAGATCCTGAACCGGGGCTTCGCCTACGAGTCGAACGGCTCTATCTACTTCGACATCGAAGCCTATAACAAGCAATATAAATATGGTGTGCTGAGCGGACGCTCCTTGGAGAACATCAAGGATGCCAGCCGCGACAACCTCGACGGCGTGGGCGAGAAGCGCAACCAGGCCGACTTCGCCCTGTGGAAGAAGGCACAGCCCGAGCACATCATGCGCTGGCCATCGCCCTGGAGCGACGGCTTCCCCGGCTGGCACTGCGAGTGTACGGCCATGGGCCGCAAGTACTTGGGCGAGGAGTTCGACATCCACGGCGGCGGCATGGACCTGGTGTTCCCCCACCATGAGTGCGAGATTGCCCAGGCCGTGGCCTCGATGGGCCATCAGGCCGTGAAATACTGGATGCACAACAACATGCTGACCATCAACGGGCAGAAGATGGGCAAGTCGCTCGGCAACTTCATCACGCTGAACCAGTTCTTCACAGGCGACCACCCCCTGCTCTCGAAGGCCTACGCCCCGATGGTCATCCGTTTCTTCATCCTCTCTGCCCACTACCGCGGCACCGTCGACTTTAGCGACGAAGCCCTGCAGGCTGCCGAGAAAGGTTTGGAAAAGCTGATGAACGGCATCAGCGACCTACAGCGCATTGCGGTTTCCCCGCAATGTGACCCCGAAACGGAAAAGACGGTGAAGACGCTGCGCGACCGCTGCTACGACGCCATGAACGACGACTTCGCCACGCCACAGGTCATCAGCCTGCTGTTCGAGGGCTGCACCGTGGTCAACAAGCTCATTGACCACAAGGCCACCATCTGTGCCGACTGCCTGAAAGAGCTGAAGGACACCATGCACCTCTTCACGTTCGACATTCTGGGCTTGCAGCCGCAAAATGCCGGTGCCGACAATGCTGCCCGTGAGGAGGCTTTCGGCAAGGTGGTCGACATGGTGCTCGACCTTCGCGCCAAGGCCAAGGCCAACAAGGACTGGGCCACGAGCGACCAGATTCGCGACGCACTGGCCCAGGCCGGCTTCGAGGTGAAGGACACGAAGGACGGCGTGACCTGGAAGCTGAACAAGTAGGCAGTGAATATTTTTGCGCATAATTATTCGCTGAACGCTCGCGAGAATCGCTTCCTTGTCACCAAAGTGAGAGTGGGACAGAAAGAAGCGATTCTCAGCGAAGTTCATAAACGCCTGCCATACAGCACTTTAGCTTTTTCAAGTCCTCAAGACAAAACAAAGCAGGACGCAATCGATGCCGAATTAGGTTATAACGGAGCATCGATTGCGTCCTAAACAATGCTGAATGACACCAGAATCAAGGCTCGATTGTGCAGGAATCAAGCATGAATTGCAGGAGAAGTAGCCCTGCCCCGAACAGGAAACAGCGTCTTCGCCAGTTTTTCAGCGCCTTTTTTCCCCTTCCGTCATTCTATTTTGCGTTTTTTCCCTTGTCTTGATTTTTCATAACAGAATTGCATATTTATGAATTTCTGCTATTTCAAATCGAACTCCAACCGGTTGCCGAAGGGGGTGCGCTCCGTGACGGTCGTTTCGCGTTCGACGTCTTCGCCATAACCCTCGGCTGCATCCATATAGTCGTCGGTATGGCGATAGGTCACCCGGTTGGTTCTCACTGGCTGCACACGCAGGAAGGCGTAGTCGCTGAGCCATTGCGCATCGGCCTTGCAGTCGGCCGCGAACGCCTCGGGCCAGTCGTTCAAACGGTAGGCCTTCAGCGTCTCCGGCTCCTCCATGCCCCGGGCCACCTGCACCTCAATCTCGTCGCAGTCGGCATCGAGGGGCTTGCCGTTCCAGTCGTCGGTCTTCACCAGTTGCTCCTTCTCGGCCATCTCCTTCAGCATCTGCTCCACGCTGACAATGTCCTTCTTCCATTCGGGCCACGAGACGGTCAGCGTGGCGTGGTGCGGAGCGGTGGGGCGCTTGCTGCGCTTTTCCTTGTCTGTCATGTAGATAAATGCCGAGGTGACGCTCCCGCCGGGCAACAGACGCTTCACCACGCCGCGCTGACCGTTCTCTTCGCAGTAGACGCGGAAGGCCTCGCCGTCGAAGCCCAATCCGCAATCGGGGCGTGTGGGTGTCAGGAGATTCAGGTCCTTGTCGCTGGTGTCTACGACATAGTCCTTCTCTAACTCTATTTCGCATTTGTAGCCGCGCATGTATCTCATCATCTCGGTTTTCTCCTGATCGCTGAGGGTCTCCAGGTTCGTGCAGGAGAGTCGCAGCACCAGCTTGGTGCGTGGGGTACGATAATTGTTTTCCATCTTCTTCTATTATTTATTCAAGTTTCTTAAGTCTCTATGTATTTACTATTTGACGATTTACGATTTACTATTTATTTACTATTTGACGATTTACGATTTACTATTTATTTACTATTTGGAGATTTAATTATTTCGTGCGCAATCTGTGGGGGGAACAAATAGCCCAATCATACAATCGTCAATAAATCGTAAATAGTATAGTAAACGTCAGAATAAATTTCGTTTATTGGTCGGCCTTCCAGGCCGCTATACGCATCCAAAAGGAAAACATTCATGTCGTTTACTATACATAGTCAAATAGTAAATTATTCATGGTGTTACCTGCAAAGCAGTTCATACATGTCGTGCTGGTCGTTGCTGAGAGAGTTGAGCACACGGCGGGCATGAGCCTCGTCAGCAGGCGTTCCCCATCCGTTTCTCAGGCAGTCGGCATAAGCACGCGAGGCATCCTGTGCCAATTGGCAGTCGGGGGCAATGTCGGGCTCACCGCGATGCTGATAGGCAAACTCGATATAGGGGAATGCCTTGTCGTAGTCCTGCTCCAGACCGCCACGCCCCTCCATGTAGCCCATGCCCAGCCCCAGGTGTCCGTAGGGATTGCCGTGACGGGCCATTACCTCATAGACAGGCAGCAAGAAGTCGTAGTCGCCCTCAAGCATGATGGGCCAGAGCTTGTGTTGCAGGCTCGTCATCAGACTGTAGCTATGACCGTTTTGCAGATAGTACTCGTCCAGCACCTTGGCGGCACAGTCGTCTTTCTTCTCAATCAGCTGTAGGACACTATGCTCCGTCAACTGAGGCTTACCCGGTGCCACGCAGGTGAGCTTCAGTTCGTGGACCATCTCGTAGTCGTGGTCCTCGTCATAGATGGTGGCTGTGCAGTCGCGCTGGTCGCGATAGGTGCGCTGCTCGCCCGTGTGGATGGTTTCGCGCAGCGGCTGGCTGTCCTTGGTGTATAGCCCGCTTACGATGAAGGTCACGCTGTCGGCTGTCACCTCTTCTATCTCTATGAAATCGTCCTTGAAGCTCTTGTCCATATTCAGGATGACTGCATCCTTGAAGTAGTTCTTGCCCGTCTTGGCCGTGAAGAAACACATCAGCGAGTGCGAGTAGTCGAAGCCCTGGTTGCTGACCTGAACTACAAGGACAGGGGCAGAGTCGCCGCCGATGACGTTCAGCGTCTCTGACTTGAAATGCCCTTTTTCCCATTCCACCTCCATCTGCTGTCCGTTGGCCAGTCGGTAGATGCTGTGACCATCCTGCGAGCCGTTCTGCCATTCACCTTCCAGTCGGTCGCCGTTGTCATAGATCTCCACCCCATGACCATGGCGCTGGCCGTTGTGGAACTCACCCTCGTAGACCCCATCCCGTATTTCGCACTTGCCGTGCCCTTCGGGCTTTCCGTCCTTGAGTTCGCCCTCATAGCAGATAGAGTCGATCAGTTCTCCATGTGTAGGCATCTGGTCGTCAGTCCAGTTGCCGGTAAGTTCTTGATGGCTGTCGCTGCCTCCGAACCAAATCTTGCAAAGCGTACCCTTGCCGTGGCGCTTGTCGTTTTTCCACATACCCTTATAATAGCGCGAACAGTTGCCATTGACGTAGTAGTGCATCTCGCCCTCGCCCTCGCGCTTGCCGTGAACCCAGTAGCCCTCGTACTTCTCCGGACAATGCGGACGGAGCCAGTCGCCATTGTCATACTCCACGCCGTTCTCGTCACATTCCTTCTCGGCATACTCCATCGTGCCCCAGCCGTGAGGCAGCTGGTCGTCATCCACCTGGCCTACATACACGTCGCCGTTGGGGTAGGAAATCTTGGCGTGGGTCACACCGTTGCCGCAGGTCACCGTCTCGTTGTCGGGCTGATCGTAGTCGCCCGGCCACTCCTGCTCGTTGGCCTCAAAGACGGTCTTGGCCAGCCGCATCCAGTCGGCAGCAGGCATGCGGTCTTTCAGCCGGTCAGTATGATAGAACTCCATGTCGGTCTGGTCGGCATCGGGGTCTTCGGTGTAGGCGGCCATCAGGTAGAGATGGTAGAAGCAGTGGATATTGCCGCACATGGCCCCTCGGTGGAACCAGCGCCACGCCTGCTCCATGTCCTCCTCCATGCCGTAGTCGCCATTGTTGATGGCCATGGCCAGTTCGTAGCAGGAGTCGCCATCGCCCAGCTCGGCTGCCCGCTGCAACAGCTGCGGCAGCTGGCTCTTGTCTTCGCAGCCGTAATCGTCGGCACAGCGGGCGAGCAGATACAGGGACGCCGGGTTGTCGTGGTCGGCACCTTCCTGCAGGATAGGCAACAGGCGGTCCCAGTCCCAGTCTTCATATTCCAGGTCCTCGCCGTATTCATCAAGGGTGTAGATGGTGCGCAGACATTCATAGCCCCTTTCCACGAGGCCGCAGTCGATGGCCCTGCGGGCACACTGCTCGGCCTTCTCCGTCTCATTGCTCTTGATGAAGGCCTTGGCCAGCAGGAAGAGGAAGATGGGGTCCTCGCTCTTGGCGTAGCGCTCCTTCAGATGGTCGATGAGGTCGCCCAGCTCGTCGCCCTCAGCATCGCTGATGCGGTTTTTCATCTGCCAAATATATGCCTTCACACTGCCTTTTTCGAGTGCCTCCTGCTCACACTTGTCGGCCATTTCCCGGTCAACGGCGCCTGCCTCGCCCCAGCGCAGCAGGTAGCGCAGGAACCATGCGGCATCGCCGATGCCGCAGTCGGCTGCCCAGCGCATCATGCGGGCGACGGTGGGCGTCTCGGTCCAGCGCTCGCGGTTGCAGTAGAGCCAGTAGGCATAGAGATACTGCGGCAGCGGCTGCTGGTTGCTCTGGGTGTGGCTGAGCAGCAGCGCCACCTGGTCGTCGCGCAACTTGTTGATAGGCGCATCGCCCAGCGTGAGCCGGATCATGAGCGGCTGCAGGCGGTTGTCCCACAGCGCGGGCATGTAGACGGTGTCGAAGAATTCGGCAATCTGCTGCTTGGCCAGCAGTTCGGGGCCTTTCTCAAAGGCCTGCCGGATGAGTTGTTCCTGTTCGTAGTTCATAGGCGTTATTGGTTTTTTAGTGAATAGGGTAGAGGATGACGGTTTCACCCTGACGCGTCCGGCGCTGCTCTTCATCCCAGGGAATGCCTAAGCAGTCGTGCTCCCAGTCGGTGGGGTCGGTGTAGTAGAACACCTGTGCCTGAACGGCGAGACAGCTCACGTCGGCCAGTGCAGCGGCATCTGCCATGAGGTCACCCCCGATATGTTCGACGAAATCGGCTATTTCGTAGGTTTTGTAATCCTCAGTCGGCTCACCGCCGTTGCGTCCCACCATGACCATGAGCTGGCCAAAGTCGTCGTCATGGATTGTTCCATAGTTCTTAGCCCACTGGCGGCACTGATTGAGCACAAACCCGTGCCAGTCGCGCTCGTGGGCTATGCTGGCGGCTAAGTCAGAGAGCTTGCGAGGTCCCAGGTGCTGCGGTGGAAACCCGACCGTCAAGTGGAGGATCAGGTCGCGCAACCAGCCTTCCATCTTTATCTCGTATGGCAGTGACACCCGGCTGCCCATTTCCAGAAGAGCCGTCTGCTTGTGGTCACGCTCGTCATAGACCGTTATCTCCAGTTTGTTGTCTGCCAGCTTATAGTCAAACGGCACTTGCAGTCCGTCGGCCAGATTGACAGACTGCTGCTCGCCGAGGGGCATCCCGTTCAGGTGCTTGCCGAACAGGGGCTTCAGGTAGCTTTCCACCTGTGCCGCCTTTTCTTCGGGCGTGTTGCCCCCGACCATGCTAAGCGAGTCGTCTGGCATCAGCATCGTCCAGTTGACAAGGAGGTTGGGTATGGCTTTCTTCATCTAAACTATAGGTTTTTCAAGTTTCTGAAGTTAACTACAAAGACATACGACTTGCGAAAGTTGAATAGTTCTCACAGTTTCTCACCAAAGCAGAGGTCACCGGCATCGCCAAAGCCGGGCACGATATACTTGTGCTCATTCATACCCGGGTCGATGACGGCCGCCCAGAGCGTGGCATCGTCGGGAACCGTCTGCCGCACCATGTCTATGCCCTCAGGCGTGGCAATCACGCAGCAAATGTGAATCTTCTTTGGCTTACCGCTCTGAACGAGCGCCTCATAGCTGGCAGCCATCGAGCCGCCGGTGGCCAGCATCGGGTCGACAATGACGAGCGTCTTGCCCCTGACGCTTGGTGCTGCCATGTATTCGGTATGCACACCCACCTCGGTGTGCTCACGGTTCGTATACATGCGGTAGGCAGAGACGAAACCGTTCTCGGCATGGTCGAACACGTCGAGGAAACCCTCATGGAAAGGCAGTCCGGCGCGCAGCACAGTGGCAACCACCAGTTCGTCGTGAGGCAAAAGCATCTCGGTAGTAGCCAGCGGGGTGGTCACCTTCTGCATACGGTAGTCCAGGGTTTTCGACAGTTCGTAGGCCATCATCTGACCGATACGACGGATGTTGTTACGGAACAGCAGACGGTTCTGCTGATACTTCTTGTCGCGCAGCTCGTAGAGAAACTGGTTGACGACAGAGCTTTGCTCACTGATGTTAATGACTTTCATAGACTGTTTTGGTTTTTTCTTCTGCAAAAGTAATAAAAATTCTCATATTATCGGCAAAAAAACTGTCTTTTTGTTTCTTTAACAGCTTCTTTGCCGAATTTTGAAAGAAAAAGGCTAAATTTGCAGTCAGTCAATTAATTACCAATCATATCTGAAAGCAAAATGAAGAATCTGTTCGTTTTTCTATCGGCCATTGCCGTCATGGCATCGTGTGGCCAGCGCCAACAACAGCAGGCACAGCCCGTCGAGGAACCTGAGTCGGCTGCCAATGTGGTGGAACAAGAGGCAGAAGCAACCGAAGACTATCCGCAGTACACGGACTTTGCCTTGCCAGGAACCGACAATAACTTGATTCGCGTAAGCGACTTCGTTGCCAAGAACAAGCTAACACTCATTGACTTCTGGGCCTCCTGGTGCGGGCCTTGCCGGGCAGAGATGCCCTATGTGAGCAAAGCATACACAGCCTTCCATCAGAAAGGGTTCGAGATTGTCGGCGTGTCGCTCGACGGTGAGCGCGAGCCATGGCTCAATGCCATTCGCGAGTTGCAGTTAGTCTGGCCGCAAATGAGCGACCTGAAGGGTTGGGAGTGCGAAGGAGCGCAGCTATATGGTGTGCAGTCTATACCGTCGAACTATCTCGTTGACCAGAAAGGGCGCATCGTGGCTTCCAATCTCAGAGGCGACGACCTCTATAACAAGGTGAAGGAGTTGCTGCAGTAATCGACGGCAAGGGGCGGAAAATTGCAATGTCAGCGTAGCAAAAGGGTAAGGCTTACACTTTTTTTGTCGGCCCTGAATCTAAAAAACATTAAAACAAGAGGAAAAAAACGCTTACCGCTAATAAGAAACTCCTAACTTTTTCGTAATTTTGCAGTCGTTAAAAAGTAAAAAGGTATTAATCAAATAAAAGCAAATAAAACAATGGCAAAGTTAGATTTGACACAGTATGGCATCACAGGTTCTACCGTGATAGCCCACAATCCGTCTTATGAGTACCTCTTCGAGGAGGAAACAAAGGCTGGTCTCGAAGGTTTCGACAAGGGTGTGAACACTGAACTCAACGCCGTAAACGTAATGACAGGTATCTACACCGGCCGCTCGCCTAAGGACAAGTACATCGTGAAGGATGCACAGAGCGAGGACAAGGT
>CAJONO010000055.1 GCA_905235905.1 uncultured Prevotella sp. | reverse complement strand
GTTCGTAGCGTTTAACAACGTTAAATACGTTAAATCTTCAGTGTCTTGGAGATAACTATGAATCCTCCAAGCCACTTTTCTACCGTTTAATATGTAAGTTCCTGATTATCAATACTTAAAATATTCGATGGCTGTAGTAGCTTGGCCAACTTTGCCATTCCAAATTCAGTAACCTCCATCGGAAAAAACGCATTTTTTGCTTGTAATAATTTGATTAGCATTATTATTCCCAATTCTATAAATAGTATAGAGCCCAATCTTCTGGAATGTAGAGAAGACGATTCCCACGTCGCTAATAGAGAGCATTGCCAATCCAAATCTATTGCTTTACGTGAAAAGTGAAGAATATGCATCTGGAAGCAGTCTGAATGTTGTAGCTAACGGGACGGCAAAGAAGATTGTGCTACATGATGCTCCAAACGGTAATAACTTCTATTGTCCCCAAGCGTTCAAAGCCCAACACATTAGCTATGTACATAACTATAGCATGAGGTCTGGCTATAGGGAGTGTAGGGGATGGGAAACGATCGTGCTGCCTTTCGATGTGACTTCTGTTGTCAATCAGACAGGTACAGAACTCATACCGCGTTCAGAATGGACGATGGACAGTAGCAAACGACCGTTCTTCCTGTATGGTCTGACAGATGGAGAATGGCAACCCCAAACGGGCATTAAGGCAAACACGCCCTATCTCATAAGTATGCCCAATAATTCAAACTATGCTCAGACCTATTGTCTGACGGGTGACATAGAGTTTCGTGGGACGAATGTGCAAGTGCTTGCTTCAGACAATTTGCAAGCCGTAGATTATGGTAAGAAGGTGTTTGTGCCAACATATCAGTATCAGGTGGCAAGTTCTAATATTTATCCGCTCAATGTGAACAACCAATTGGCTGAATATACAGGGGAATCTCCTGTTGAGGGTAGCGCCTTTATCCGAAACCTACGCCCTGTGCATCCCTTCGAGACCTACCTGACTATGGAAGGAAGCGATGCGGTGCGCGAGGTGATTCCTTTGTTTGAGGAGGAAGGAACCAGTGGCATAGGATCCATTCCCTTGTCGGGCCGTCAAATCACGGAAAGGGCCGTCTACAACATACAGGGCCAGCAGCTGTCGGCTCCGAAGAGAGGACTAAACATTGTAGGGGGCAGAAAGATTGTCGTAAGATAGGACTGACTTCTACGACCTTCGCATTTCCTCCAACAGCTGACGCTGACGGTCACTGAGGGCAGTGGGCAGCGAAACGCTGTAGGCAATGATGAGGTCTGCCCCACCCTGCCCTTTGCCACGCAGCCTCACCTTCGTGCCCGGCTGTGTGCATGGCTTCACCTTCAGCTTCACTTTTTGTCCGTCGGGCAGCCCCAGCATCACTTCGCCACCGAGCAAAGCCGTGTACATGTCGATATTGACGGAGGCCTGAGTGGCCTGTGGCGACTTTGTGCCGCCGAATCCGCCGAATCCGGAAAAGCCGCCCGATGAGCGGCCACCACCGAAGAGGTTCTCGAAGAAGCTGCTGAAGCCTCCGCCACCCTTGAACGAGCTGAAGTCGAAGCCGTCGAACGGTGAGCCGCCACCCTGTCCGCCGCCAAAACCACCGGCAGCACCGGCAGCGCCAAAGGCGTCTGCCTGCCGCCACTGCTCGCCATACTGGTCGTACTTCTTGCGCTTCTCGGGGTCGCCAATCACGTCATAGGCCTCGTTGAGTGCCTGGAACTTGGCCTTTGCCTTCGGGTCGTCGGGATGCAGGTCGGGATGGAACTGCTTGGCCCTCTTGACGTAGGCTTTCTTTACGTCTTTCTGAGGTATGTTCTTGTCTACGCCCAGAATCTTGTAGTAATCGATAAATGCCATATCTGTTCTCCTTTCTTTTTAATATGGCTACAGCAATAATCATGCCGTTTTTTCGGGAAGCACCTGTCTAATGTTTTGTTCGCGATGGCAGATGCGCACTTCGATGCCGAATTTCTCATGGACATGCTCTGCCAGATGCTGGGCACTGTAGACGCTGCGGTGCTGCCCACCCGTACAGCCGAACGAGAACATGAGCGACGTGAACCCACGCTGTATGTAGCGGGCCACATGGGCATCGGCCAGCTTGTAGACGCTGTCGAGGAACGTGAGTATCTCACCGTCGTCTTCCAGGAAACGGATGACTGGCTCGTCGAGCCCCGTGAGCTGCTTGTATGGCTCATAGCGACCGGGATTGTGGGTGGAGCGACAGTCGAACACGTAGCCGCCACCATTGCCGCTCTCGTCGTCAGGGATGCCCTTTAGGAAAGAGAAGCTGAACACCTTGACCACCAACGGTCCCTTGCCATCGTACTTGGAGAAGGTGGCGGGGCCGTCCTTGGGGTGGGCCTTATAGGGATTGGTCTCGGTGGTCTTATAGCCATCGGAGCGGTTCTGCGCCACCACTTCAATCTGCTTGAACCGGGGCAGCTCGCACATCTGCCGCAGCAGGTCGATAAGATAGGGATAGGGATAGCACTGCGCATGCGAAAGCAACTCGCGCAAGTTCTGAATGGCAGGCGGGATGCTCTCGATGAAATGCTGCTTGCGCTCGAAATAGCCCCGGAAGCCGTAGGCTCCCAACACCTGCAGCGTACGGAAGAACACGAAGAGATGAAGGCGATGGTCGAAGACAGAACGCTTGGGCATCTCGGCAAACTGCTGTGCGGCGCTGTAGTACTCGTCGATGAGTTCTTTGCGCAGCTTGTCGGGATATTTGGCCGATGCCTGCCAGAGGAAGGAGGCCAGATCGTAGTAGAAGGGACCACGACGACCACCCTGGAAATCGATAAAGTAGGGCGACGGGGCAGGGCTATCATCCGAGGAGGATGCCTTCAGCATCACGTTGCGGGCCTGGAAGTCGCGATAGAGGAACGAGTGGCACTTCTCGGCCGTGAGGTCCTTTGCCAGCAAACGGAAGTCGGCTTCGAGCTTCAGCTCATGGAAATCGAGCTCGGTTGCCTTCAGAAAGCAATACTTGAAATAGTTCAGGTCGAAGAGCACCCCCTCTACATCGAACGCCGGCTGGGGGTAGCACTGTGTGAAGTCAAGGCCACGGGCACCACGGAACTGCACGTTCGGTAGTTCGCGGACAACCGTCTTCAGCAGTTCCTGCTCCTTCAACGTATAGCGGCCGCCCGCCTCGCGTCCGCCACGAATGGCATCGAAAAGCGACACTGAGCCCAGGTCGGTCTGCAGGTAGCGCAGCTCATCGTCGCTCACGGCCAGCACTTCGGGCACTGGCAACCTGCGCATGGTGAAATGACGGGCCAGATAGACAAAGGCATGGTTCTCGTCGCGACTGGTTCCTATGCAGCCTATGACGCTATGACCCTCGTCGTCGGTCATGCGATAATAGGCTCGGTTGCTGCCTGCGCCAGGCAGCTGTTCGGTGGTCAGCGGCTCATGTCCGCTCCATCGGCGATATAGCTCTAATAGCTGTTGCATCGTTCTCTTACGGATTTGAAACAATCGAAAAACGTCAATGACAGGGCAAAGATAAGCATAAAAACTGAAATAATCGTTGCTTTTGTGGAATTATTTTTCGATATTACAAAGAAAATGTGTACCTTTGTCCCGCAAAAACAACGATAAGCATTTAATAGAAGAACAGAAATGGACAACAAACAAAACAAGTACATCTCAGTGAGCTATCAGCTCTACTCTATCGACGAAGACGGGAGCAAGCATCTGGAAGAGCAGACCCAGCAGGGCAATCCCTTCGTGTTTATCAGCGGCTTCGGCGTGTCGCTCGACAAGTTTGAGGAGCAAATCGTGGGTCTCGAGCCTGGTGCCAAGTTCGACTTCACCCTACAGCCCAGCGAGGCTTTCGGCGAATATGACGAGGAAGGCGTCCACAAGATGCAGCGCGAGATGTTCTGTATCAACGACCACTTCGACCATGAGAACATCTATCCCGGAGCCGTCATCACGCTCATGGACAGCGACGAGAAGCGCTTCATGGCCCGTGTGGTGAAAGTTGATGCAGACGGCGTGACCGTAGACACCAACCACCCCTTAGCCGGAGAGACGCTACAGTTTACGGGCCTTGTGCTTGAGAACCGCGAAGCGACGAAAGACGAGATTATGCACATGCTCAACCACCTGAGCGGCGAGGGCTGTGGCTGCGACGACTGCGAGGGCGGCTGCGGCGACCACGGCCACAAGGGCCACGACCACTGCGGTTGCGGGCATTGTCACTAACTTGTTCGGAATCATCATGAGGAATACATTCGGCAACCTCTTCACCCTGACCACCTTCGGCGAAAGCCACGGTGCAGGCATAGGCGGTGTGGTCGACGGCATGCCGGCCGGCATCGAGGTGGATCTCGATTTCATACAGAGCGAGCTTAACCGCCGTCGTCCCGGACAGAGCCGTATTACCACATCGAGGAAAGAAGCCGACAGCGTAGAGCTGCTCAGCGGCATCTTCGAGGGCCGAACCACGGGGTGCCCCATAGGCTTCCTCGTGCGCAACGAGAACCAGCACTCACAGGACTATGAGAATCTGCGCACACTGTTCCGCCCCTCGCATGCCGACTACACCTATTATAATAAATATGGTGTGCGCGACCATCGCGGCGGTGGTCGCTCGTCGGCACGCATCACCATCAGCCGGGTGGTAGGCGGAGCACTGGCCAAGCTGGCCCTGCGGCCCATGGGCATCAGCATTCAGGCTTACACCTCGCAAGTGGGAAGCATTGCCTTAGAAGGCAACTACCGCGACTACGACCTCGCGCTCACCGAGCAGAACGACGTGCGCTGCCCCGACCCTGAGAAAGCGCGGCTGATGGAAGAGTTCATTGCACAGGTGAAAGCCGAGGGCGACACGATTGGCGGCATCATTACTTGCGTCGTCAGAGGATGCCCCACAGGATTAGGCGAGCCAGAATTCTCCAAGCTCCACGCACAGTTAGGGGCAGCCATGCTCAGCATCAACGCCGTGAAAGGCTTTGAGTATGGCGAAGGCTTCGCGGGCGTTGCCTCACGAGGCTCACAGCAAAACGACGTGTTCCTGCCCCAAATGCCATCGGCCGACGGCCGTCAGGCACTGTCCGTGACTACCGCAACCAACCATAGCGGAGGCATTCAAGGGGGCATCTCCAACGGTCAGGACATTTATTTCCGCGTGGCCTTCAAGCCAGTAGCTACCTTGTTGCGTCCTCAGCAAACCGTCGACCTGAACGGTCAGTCCACCACTTTCACCGCCCGTGGACGCCATGACCCCTGTGTGCTGCCCAGGGCCGTGCCCGTGGTCGAAGCAATGGCCGCCATGACCATTTTAGACCACATCCTACTCCAGAATGCAACAAAAAGCGTGGAATTTGAATGAATATTGAAAAAAAATTCGTAAAAAATTTGCATGTTTCAATTCCTTTTTGTAACTTTGCAAATGCTTTTACGGGTTTGTGAAAATCCTAACAAGCTTAGTTAAGTCTAGTTTAGTTTTTGTGTTGGTTGAGGGCTGTCCGTTTGGCAGCCCTCTTCGTTACAAGCAACTATACAATTCATAAAATACAAAAAAGAGGGGGTTTCGTTGATTTTGGTCAACAAAAGGGGCTGTTTGCGCACACAACGGCACAAAATCCATTGTCAGTTACAAAATTCGCCGTAACTTTGCACCGTCAAAAGGAACAAAACCTTGCGACACAGGATAACAACATTAATAAAAGTAGGAGCCTAAGAAAAAAGTAAAAACAAAAAAGGATAACAAAAAAAGAAAGGCTCCGAGTAAAGAAAAGAAAGGGTAAAAAGATGAAAAAAATGATTCTGATGGTAGTAGCCATGCTCAGCATGACAATGACGTCATACGCTGAGAACGAG
>CAJONO010000054.1 GCA_905235905.1 uncultured Prevotella sp. | reverse complement strand
TCCAGAAGAATCCTCAGTGTCGTATCGTTAACAAAGAAGCCGCCTCAGCGCGATGACATAGCGAAGGCGCGGAGACGCGGCAGTCGTACGGTGACAGAAAAGCCGTCGGCACGACCGCAGGGAGGGGGAAATTAGAGGATTATACGATTCGCCTTTAGCCCATCTTCCGCCGTGATTAGTGGGCTTACCGCCGTGGGTAGGCAGCAGACGGGTGGGACGATTGGAGGCTATGCGATGGGACGACGGCGCAGAACGGAAAGCCACTTCTACAGGGCTTTGCGGTTCCTCGGCCACAGGTTTCAGATAGCCGTCATTCTGCTTAATCTGTTCCTCGCTCTTCTGTCTTTCATTCTCTGTAAGACTCTTCGCCTTAACTCCTTTTGCAGAGTCAAGGAAGCCACAAAGCAGCGTGGCGATTAAAATGAGACGAATCAGAAAGCTGTTCACGTAGTCTTTATTATGAGTAGATATTAAAGCCTCAGCAAGTCCTTAACGGAATAGATGCGGCTGAGGGCCTCGAACGAGAAGTACTGGTCGTCCATAATCATCCAGTCCTCACGCTGCTTGCGGCTGAGATGCTTGATGTCGGGGAACATAGAGACAGGGACGATAATCTCGCGGCCGTCCGTCAGGTAAGCCGCCATCGCGCCGCGCTTCACGTTGAAGTCCAGCTTCTTGATGCCCAAAGTGGTGTCCTTGAATTTGCACATATCGTTGTCCTCCTATTATTTAATGCGTTTAATCTGTATCTTCTTGCCTGCGAACACAGCGTCAATGAGTCGGTTCAGCTCCTCCCAATGGTCATCGATGGCTTTCATTATCAGAGCCTCCTCGTCAGCCGAGAGTTCTGACCAGGCCACCTCAATCTTCTTCTGACCGTTCTCCTCAATCCAGATCTTGGCCACGGTGTCGCCGCGATGCGACTTCTTGCTGCCCCGGCGCACCACATGGATATGCCGCCGGTTCTCCGTCGCGTCGGCGGGAAACACCGAGAGGATGAAGTAGAGAAGTATCATCAGTTTGCCCATGTCGCTGTCGTTTTATTCGTTATTTCAGGTGCAAAGATAACGAAACTTTTTGGAATTATGGTGCGATGATGACGAAAAAAGTTCAAAAAGTGGGCGAGGATGCGCCGTTTCCGTCATCCTCGCCCTCGGCCATTCCCGAGCAAGCTCGCCTACCCGTAGCCTTTTCCGCCCTTTGTTTCTCTTAAATTTACCTTACGGTTGCAGCGTAAACCCGAAGACCAGGTATGCTTTCTGTGAACACGGGTTGGCGGCTATCTGTCCGAAGACAGGTATCGAGAATGTGTCCGTCAGTTTGATTTCCTTCGTGGCTTTCAGTGCCAGGTTGGTCACCGCAAAACCGCTTGTGCCGTACTGAACAGACTCAAAGGGGACGGCGCCAACCGTAGCAGTCCAATCGATGGCAGAAAGTTTGAATGGAACAACTACTTCCATATAACTGCTATAGGCCCGTTTGCCGTCCTCCTTATAGTCGTTGCCTGTGAAGTTCGTAAACCACTGGAGTGATGCAAATCCGAAGTCATAGCCAATGTTGGCCTCAAAGACGTGGTTCGTGCCGTGGACATCGTACTTGAAGTAGCGTCCCTCAGGATCAAGACCACCTCTGTCGAACCAATAGTCGGTCACACCGATATTCAGGCCCCCAATGGTGTAAGCCAGCGTTAGGTCGAATTCCTTCGTGTCGGCAGTGTTCACCAGTCCGTAGCTTCCCCATGCGGTCAGCGAGAGTCCTTTGTAGCTTACACCGAGTGTAGGCTGAAGGGCTGTACTTCCCAACTCCTGGCCACGCCAGATGTAACTACTAACGATGTCACCACTAATCGTCGTTTCTATCTCATCCTGTGCCGTAGCACTCATTCCTGTAGCGATCATCATCGCCATAAAAACAATCTTTTTCATAATCAATTCTTTTTTATTATCTACTAAATTTTTCCGCCACAAGCACCAGCTTTCCCTCAATGTTTCACGAGATTATCAAAATCCCTGTAACAACTTGATTCACAGATAGTTGAAATTCGCATCAAATTATGTTGTAATTCATACTGAATTATCTTGCAATTCGTATCGAATTAGACGCTAATTTAGCACGAATTGCAGAACAGTGTCATGTCAGCTGTGAAACATTGGCCATTTTGGGAGGAGTTGGGGGATGGCTTCCTTAGTTATAGCAGAGCTCTCCATGCTCATACACGTCGAGACCTTCTTCTTCGATGCGCTTGTCGACGCGCAGTCCGTGCAGCTTCTTGATACCGTAGAATAGGACGAAACCACAAGCGGCAGCCCAGAGGTCGATGACGAGTATTCCGAAGCACTCAGCACCGAAGAATCCCCATCCGTGACCATAAAAAGCACCATTAGAAGTAGACAGCAGACCCGTCATCAGCGTGCCGAGAATACCGCAGACACCATGCACAGACGAGGCACCAACGGGGTCGTCGATATGCAGACGGTGGTCGATGAACTCGATGGCATAGACCAGTACGATACCACAGAAGAGACCAATGATGATGGCACCGACGGGCGATACAAGGTCACAACCTGCCGTGATGCCTACCAAACCAGCCAGCACGCCGTTGAGTGTCAGAGAGAGTGAGGGCTTGCCGTATTTCACGTATGTGAGGAACATCGTGGCCACACCACCTGCCGCAGCAGCGAGGTTCGTGGTCAGGAACACATGCGAGATGGCGATGCGGTTCACCTCACCAGAAGCGGCCAACTGCGAGCCGGGGTTGAAACCGAACCATCCTAACCAGAGGATGAAGACGCCGAGCGCGGCCATGGCCAGGTTGTGACCGGGAATAGCGTTGCTCTTGCCGTCCTTGCTGTACTTACCGATACGGGGACCCAGTGCCAAAGCACCAACCAATGCCAGTACACCACCCACGCTATGCACAATGGCAGAGCCTGCGAAGTCGTGGAACACATCGCCAAAGGTGGTCATCATAAACCCATCGGCAGCATCGTTGCAGAGCCAACCGCCGCCCCACGTCCAGTGTCCCTCGATGGGATAGATGAAAAGCGAGATGACTGCACTGTAAACCAGATACATCGAGAACTTCGTGCGCTCGGCCATCGCACCGCTGACGATGGTGGCAGAGGTGGCACAGAAGACGGTCTCGAAAATCAAAAAGCCTTCAGTCGGGAGGTCGCCCTTGTAGAAACTCAGGTCGCCCCAGTTGGGTGCGCCAATAAAACCTGCACCCTCGCTGCCGAACATAAAGCCGAAGCCGAGGAAGAAGAACAGCAACGAGCCGAACATAAAGTCGACAAAGTTCTTCATCAGGATGTTCGCCGTG
>CAJONO010000053.1 GCA_905235905.1 uncultured Prevotella sp. | reverse complement strand
CTTGCCGCCGTCGTCGGGCAGGAACGAGTTCTTGCCGTTGGCCTTGCGGATGAAGGTGCCCTCCTGCACCTGCGTCTTCAGGTTCAGGCGGAACGAGCCGTCGCTGGTCTTGCTCACATAGTCGTCCCACTGCATCTCATCCAGCACGTCGACGGCCAGCATCTTGGCCGGATGGGTGTCCAGCTTGAGCATCTTGAATATCTGTCTCAGTGAAAAGGCCTCATTAGGATGAGCACCGAGAAGCGCCTGCAGCGCATCGGCCACAAGGCGTTTCGAAAATCGTTTTCCACCATTCTTTCCCATAGTCGTGTAGTATTAGTATTTAATGATTAGATGTATAATTCATGCGAACTCGCTCCCACGAGAGTGTTCCATCTTTCTTCACATGGACACGCACCAGATAGTCGCCCGGCTCAGGGCTGTTGCGCTCGCTCATTGAGTCGAGGGTGATGTAGCGTACGCCACCCACCTCCTGCTCGTCCCACTTGTGTACGTGACCGCAGAACACGATGGTGGCATTCCACTCCACGAACTGGTTGAGCAGGAAGAACATCTCTTCACGCGGAAAGGTGGAAGCAAACTGGAGTGAGGATGGACGGAAGATGTTGGTATGGCTGAACACGAAGGTGTTGCGGGTATAAATGCCGGCATCTTCGAAGGTCTTGTCGTCTAATATGCCGGCCTCAATCAAGTCTACCTGTTCCCGCCCAAGGGTGCCACTGGCCGTATCGAGGAAGATGAAATGATCATAGTAGGTGTTATGCCCCTCCGTATTAATATGGACATAGAAACTATAGAACGACGAATGGAAGATGTTTGACCAAAGAGCCCAGCCATTATGGGTGATGTCGTGATTGCCTACAACAGGGAAAAATGGGAACGGCACCGAATTGACATCATAGACACGATTCGCAGCAGTGTCCTCGTAGACGTAGTAGTCGTCACTGTTCAGCTGGAATTCGTTATCGTCATCGCCCAGATAGATTTCTTCGAAATACTTCTGGGCATATTTCTTCTTATACTTCCTGACAACATTCTCCAGGTTGATGTAGTACTCGGCTTTGGTGTCGGCAATGTCGCCCAGATGGGCGTAGAGCAGGTCGTTGTTGTCCAGCCCAATCTGGAACATCTCCTCCATGCGTCCGGCATCAGTGGTCATGTGGCTGTCGGCACCTACAAGAAAGGTGTATTCGTCGGCATCCACGCTAAAGTGGGTAAAGTCGCCCTTCTGTTGCTGGAAATAGAGGTTCGACATCTTCACACGGTCCTCAACGCCGGTACCCGCCACAAGCACTCCGATGGGACTCACCTTCTCACAGGAGCTAAGGATAGTGAGGAGTGAACAGTGAAGAATGAAGAGCGATATATAATGTTTCTTCGTGTCCATAAAATATTTTAGAGTGATTGTTCCTTTCTGTTGATATTTCGCTATATAACTAACGGTTATTTCACCGTTTTACAGTAGTAGGTAACGCTTCCAAGCGTTACGCCGTTGTCACGCTTAGAAGCGTGACCTACCACTTGGACGCTGCAAATATACGAAAAGTTTTGAAATCGACAAAGAAACAGCAGGAGAATTTGCAAGTTCTCCCATACTGATTCCAGAAAAAAGTTCCTGAAAATTTGGAGGGAACAGGAAAAAATCGTAATTTTGTGGCAACTTTCATTTATTAGCCCTTTACTTTATAAGTATAACTAAAACGATTAAGACTATGACATAGAGAATGAAACCGTAGCGAAACGCTGACCTTGGGGACTTGCATGCGGCTCAGCCAGTGCGCCCCGCAGAGAGATTAAACTAACATTATCAATCAGCGGCGTTTCTGCTCTCAAACAGACTTTTTCATATAACTTGGACTTCGAGTCCTTGTTCTCGTCTATCGAAACCGCCAAAATTCGTATCAGAGAACAAGCGATGAAGGGTTCACGTCCGTAGGGCGTGAAGTGTTCATGCTTTTCTTGATACATGGCTACTTGGCGGTGCCCGATAGACGGAAAGGCTATAGAGCAGTTCCGTCCTTTTTTTATTTTACCTAACTTATGAAACAATTTTATCTGAAAAGCCTTGTGTCCGCCCTCCTTTGCGTGATGAGCGTATCGGCCTCTGCGTATGATGTCCAAATAGACGGCATCTATTACAATCTGGACTGGGAAAACAAAACAGCCGAAGTAACGTATAATCACCGTGACAGCCTTGATTATTCTGGAGATGTTGTAATTCCTTCTGAGATTACCATCGCCGTAGGGCCATTATTGCCTAATGGCAGTCGCAAGACTGTTAGTTCTGATGGTGAAAACACCTTTCGCGTAACTACCATCGGAAACGAAGCATTCGAAGGTAGCACTGGTCTGACAAGTATCACCCTCCCCAACAGCGTGACAACCATCGGAGCGTATGCATTCTGTCGCTGTACTGGCCTGACGAGCATCACCATCCCCAGCAGCGTGACGACCATCAGAAACAGCGCATTTGCGGTCTGTACCAATTTAGAAAAAATAATCGTCCCAGATATTGCAGCATGGTGCAATATAGACTTTCAAGACAGTTATCCAAACTTTTTGTTTGTTATAGATTGGTCTGATGATACTAAACTTGGACGTCGTCTCTATAGTGATGAGAATACAGAAATCACGAACCTCGTTATTCCCGACGGCGTTACCAGTATCGGAAACACGGCATTCTATGGTTGTGCCAGCTTGATATCCCTAACCATCCCCAGTAGCGTGACAACCATCGGAAGTTCTGCTTTCGATAGATGCAAACTACGTAACGTGCTTATCAAAAGTGTTACGCCACCGATTGCTTATTACGAGGCTTTTTCTGGGCCGACGTACTATCATACAATTCTCTACATTCCTACAGGCAGTTGGGACGCATACGCCTACGATAACAAATGGTATAATTTCATCAACATCCGCGAGACGGCGATGACCGAGGAGGAAGTGTCTGCACGGCAGGCTTACACGCTGATGGATGCCAACACGTTTGCATACTCGGTCTACGACCCCGTGAACGACTGCATAGACACCATCGGTTCTGTCGGGGCCATCGACGAGAACAACCCCAACCACTGCTGGCAGGTGATAGAGCACCAGGGCAACCGCTACCTCTATAACATCGGAGCCAAGAAGTTTGCCGTTTCATCGCCAGACGGCAAGACCCTCAAGCTGACAGATGTCGCTACACCCGTTGGAATGGAGAACGGCAAAGACGGTGTCGTCATTGATGGGCAGGCAGACCGCCAGTGGGCACTTGTGAGCAACGACCGCATGGCAGTAGAGCAGGAGGTCATAGAACACCTTTCTGGCATTTCGTCACTTTCTGCATCGCAGCGCGACAAACGCTACTACGACCTCTATGGCCGAAAGCAAGAGAAGCAGAGCAGGGGTCTGAATATTCTTCGCATGGGCGACGGCACAACAAGGAAGGTGCTGAAAAAATAGATTGCCCTGCACTTCAGCATCAATTGCCCTGCACTTCAGCATCAATTACCTCGCACTTCAGCATCAATTACGCCATGGTTCAGCATGAATTGTGGCGTAATTCAGTATCCGTTGCAGCCTAATTCAGTATCCGTTGCGGGTGACGGCATCGAGATGCTTCAGATGGTGATGCCGTTGTCGGTCAGGTGGTAGCCCTTGAACCAACGCTCAAACGATTCTAAAACGATTTCAAAGTCCATAGTTTATTTCTTCTTCGGATTCTTGTTCCAATGATACACCAGATGCAGCATAACGTAGTGCGGCAGGGAGCGGTACCACGTTTCGGTGCGGCCCTGGGCGTTCACGGTGTATTGGGTGGATGAAAGCTGGTGGAGCAGGTCGAAGGCTTCAATGCGGGCGATGAGCTTGCCCTTGAAGAAAGGCTGGCTGATGGAGGCGTTGAGCACGAAGTCGTCGGTGTTGAGTTCGCTGCTGCCGTAGCCGCGACGCGAGTACATGTTGCCGTCGGCTGAGAGCGTGGTGTTCAGTCGTGGCAGGGTGTAGCGGGCGGAGAGGCCGTATTGGAAGTCGGTAGCGTTGAGGGGACTCGACGGGGAAACCGTCGAGCACACGACACCCTCGGAGTGCCGCCAGCGGATGTCGCCCGTGGCGCGGATGTTCAGCGTACCTTTATTATATTGTATGTAGGCCCCGTCGTGCAGG
>CAJONO010000052.1 GCA_905235905.1 uncultured Prevotella sp. | reverse complement strand
TTCTAACGGTGCAAAGATACGAAATAATCTGCAAACTAATTCCTTTCCCCTCGAAAAATTAACAAATCGTCACGAAAAAGAGCGGGAACCCGCGCCGACATCCTCGGCCTCGGGTTCCCGCCCTGCGTTTCTCTATATTACAATCTCTTACAGCCCCTCGATTTCCTCTGCCGACAGGCCGGTAATCGACATAATTTCCTTCACCTCGTATCCCTTGCTCTTCATCCTGCTGGCGGTCTGCATGAGAGCCTTGTGAGTGGCGGTCTCCTTGATAACCACCTCGTTCTTCTCCCACTCGTCCCAATCCACTTCGTCCAGATAGCATGCTACTTGTTGGCGAAGCGGCTGCAGGTCTTCTTTTACGACCTTCCAAACCTCTTTTGTACTTATCTGATAATAGTCGTGTACCAGCACGTGGCGCATCTTCATGATGAACTCCCAAGGCGTATCGGGATGCTCGCGACAGAAAGCGTGCGTCAACTTATAGGCGGCCTCGCCGATAATTTCGATGTTCTTGACGATGCCATAAAACTTCAGTTTGTCAGCTTCCAACTCTTCCATTGTCTTGCAGTCGGAAAAGTCGAGTATGCAGTCTATAGCCTCGATGATGTGCTCTAGGCGTTCGCGGTCTCTAACGTTCTCTCTCATAAATCAGTTTTCTGTCTTGGTTTACACGTTCTCTTACCCGCGGGCGTAGCGTACCGTCCTCGACAATGTCAACGGGGCGGTCAAGCAGTTTCTCTAACTCGCAAATCATGGCAGCATGTTTCAGCAGACTGATGCCATCCTCGTCGTACTGCACGATCAGGTCCACATCGCTCAGCGGCGTCTCCTCGCCCCGGGCGAAGGAGCCGAAAAGCCATGCCTTCAGGACGGGCTGCGTCTTGAAGTATTCAGCGATGGCGTGTTGCATTGTCTGGGTGCTCATAAGCGTAATGTTTGATTACGGGGGCAAAGATACAACTTTTTCTGCAAACTTGATGCGTTTCGGGCGTTAAATATGCGAAATGCTGGCGAGAATGCATCGTTTTGGTCACCGGCCGCACCGTCGTAGATTATATCAACCAGATGCTGCTGATGGAGGCCTCCTTCCTGCTGCAGACCTCACCGATGAGCATCACCCAGATTGCCGACCACCTCCATTTCGCCGCCCCCCCCTCGTTCAGCAAGTTCTTTGCTGAGCAAAGCGGCAGAGCCGAGCGCTTCGACAAGCGAAGCGGCAAGCCGGTTACTTCTCAAGGCTGAAGGGCGTGAGACCGAAGGAGTATCGGAAAGGGTGATCAGCATTTCAATGCCTTGACAGGACAGACCTTGGTACAGCTCTGACACAAAATGCATTCTGTCGCATTCTTGCGTTGTCGGGAGTCGTTGCAAACCTCTACATTCATCGGACACACTTTCAGACATTTGCCGCACTTGATGCACTTGCTCTCGTCACAGTGAATACGTAGCCGCGAGAAGTAGCTCATCGGTTTAAGGAATACCGTTATCGGACAGATATACTTGCAGAATGCACGATTGTCCTTGAAGAGTAAGGCTAACATGATACCCACCACATAGTAGAGCACGTTGCCTGCCACGAAGAGCGTAAACAGGGTGGAGTGATTGGCTTCTCCCATAAAGAACAAGCCTGCAACAATGGCCAGCGAGAGTGCAAACATGATGTAGCGGATAAAACCAAGTTTGCGCCTCTCACTTTTGGGCGTTTTATAGGGTAGCAAATCGAGAATCATTGCCGTCCAGCAGGCATAGCCACACCACCCCCTGCCGAAAAGCAATGGGCCAAAGATTTTTGCAATGAGATAATGGAGCGTGGCTCCTGTGAAGATGCCGGATGCCATATAGAACCAGAATCCCTCAATCTGCATATTCTCCCTGCCAATCAGACCAAGGAATACCAGCATATACGAACCGACCAGGAACTGAGTCAGTTCGCGGCCATACTTCCATCCAGCCGCTAATAAAGCAGCACCGCCACCGATGGATATGCCTAAATAGGAGAAGTTGAGCAGGAAGAACAGGTTTCCTGTCGACAGCCAAAGCCATACGGCAATGACTTCGAACACCAGAAACAGAATGATGGCAGTACGATACTTTCTCATATCAGATGACGACGGCTGTTCCGCTGGTGGCCACCATGAGCATCGAACCGTTGGCCCCGATGGTCTCGTAGTCTATGTCGATGCCTACTACGGCATTGGCTCCAAGTGCCTGGGCACGTTGCATCATCTCCTGCATGGAGGTATCCTTAGCCTCGATAAGCACCTTCTCGTAGCTGCCAGCGCGGCCTCCTACAATGTCGCGAATGCCGGCAAAGAAATCCTTTACGAAGTTTGCACCAATAATGGTTTCACCTGTCACCACTCCCTTGTACTCGCGGATGGGGCGACCTTCAATCTGTGGGGTTGTTGATAGTATCATAATTGTTCTTTTTAAAAAAGTTTCTATATGTTAGACGTGATTCAGATGTAAAAAGTTGCATTATTTCTTGCATTTTGAGGCTTCACGGAAACGCGCTTGAAATTCAGGCTGAATTACGATGCAATCAAGCCTGAATTGTCGTATAATTCAGCCTGAATTGCGACGCAATTTGTGCCGAATTATAACAGACTGCAAATCAGATGGTTACGGAATTTTGGAAATGAATAAATATTCATACGCAATCGTTCTTTAAAGGGTGGGAAACATTTGCAGCCGTGTTTCTTGCAATACTATCTGTTTGTCAAACGCCTTACTGTATCGCTGATGTTTCTTGCGGCCACCTCCTTACGCATGGCTTCCTCGAGGGTGATACCTTCGGGGGCGATGCATCCGGCATGGGCAAAACCCGCCTTCAAGAGTTCTTCTTTGTCGCTGATTCTTCCTGCTATCAGGAAGACTGGTACATCGCCTGATTGCTTCAGTATTCCCATGGGGAGCTTACCCATCAGTGTCTGGCGGTCAGCAGAGCCTTCGCCCGTGACAACGAGGTCGGCATCTTTGACTATCTCATGGAACTTGATGGTGTCAAGCAACAGTTCGATGCCGGGCTTGCAATCGGCATTCATATATTGCAGAAAAGCATAGCCCAGACCACCGGCAGCTCCTGCACCCTCAGCTTCAGAACGGTCGTAGCCGAAGTGCTTGGCTGAGACTTTTGCGAACTTTCTTGCCCGATCATCGAGTCGAAGTACCATTTCTGGCGATGCTCCCTTTTGAGGTGCGAACACATAGGCAGCACCATTCTCGCCACAAAGCGGATTCTTGACATCAGAGGCAATGGTGAAGCAAACGTTCTTCAATGCCTCGACATCATCCCACTCGCCATGCTTTGCATAAGCATCTATGAGTGCCCGGAGCATCCCTATACCGGCATCGCTGGTTGCGCTGCCGCCAAGACCAACGATGATATGCGCTGCACCTCTGCGAACTGCATCAGCCACCAACTGACCTGTGCCATAACTGGTAGCCGCCATCGGGTTCCGTTCTTCCTTGGTAAGCAGCGTCAGTCCACTGGCTTGTGCAATCTCTATCACGGCCAACTTGTCTTTCAAGAGATACTTGGCAGAGACGAGGCGCATCAACGGATCGCGTACCGTTATTTCTACCAACTCGCCACCGATAGCCGCATGGAATGCCTCCATGAAGCCCTCGCCGCCATCGCTGACGGGTACTTGCACAATCTCTGCTTCAGGATGAACACTCTTGATACCCTCCGCTGCAGCCCGATTCGCCTCCTTTGAGGTCAGGCAACCTTTGAATGAGTCTATAGCTACTACTACCTTTTTCATATATTTCCGTTTCCAGGCCATCAGTTCTTTCTATATAGATATGCTACAGCGGCACCAGACAGGTTATGCCAAACGCTGAAGATGGCTCCCGGGATAGAGGCCAACGGATATGCTGCAAAATGGATGGTTGCGAGACTGCTTGCCAGGCCGGAATTCTGCATACCCACCTCGATGGATATGGCTCTCTTCTTGGGGTCTGAGAGTCCAAGAAGCCGTCCTATCAGGTAGCCAAGGCTCAGTCCGCAGATGTTATGAAGCATGACCACCAACACGATAATCAGTCCACCAGCCAACAGTTTGTCGGCATTTGCTGCGATAATGATAGCCACGATGAAGGCAATGGCGATGGAGGAGAAGGCTGGGAGATAGTCGGTCGCTTTCTCCGTGAACCTGGGCCAGATCCACTTTACCACCAATCCGATGACAATAGGGAGTATCACCACCCAGAGAATGCTCAGAAACATGCTTGCCACATCGACGTTGACGCTTTTCCCTGCCAGTGCCCATGTCAGCAACGGGGTTAAGAATGGAGCCAACAGGGTTGACACGCCCGTCATACCCACAGAAAGAGCCAAGTCGCCTTTGGCCAGATAGGTTATCACGTTGGA
>CAJONO010000051.1 GCA_905235905.1 uncultured Prevotella sp. | reverse complement strand
TGAGGTTGAGTTCCTCCACGTCGTCGGGAACGGGGTCGAAGGCGTAGTAGCCGCCATAGACACGCGCTTCGGGGCTGCATTTTTCGTCGAGACTGCCAAAGAGCGCGCGCCGCAGCCAGTATTTGCCGCCCTTGTCGTCGGTGAGGCATGTCGCTTTGCGGATGGCCATATCGGTGGCGAAGTCATCGCCGAAGATGCGCAGCACCGTCGCGTCCTTGCCGAAGATGACCTCCTTGACCGTCAGTTCCGGGAAGCCCATGCCCTGACAGGTGACCGACTCCCACTTCCTGCCCTCCACCCTGGGCAGATGGGGCGACTGCCAGCCGGTAGCGTTGCGCAGGGCGTTCATCCCGCGCATCGTCTTCATCATGTAACTCACGGTGGGCACTAACTGGAAGAAGTCGCTGTAGACACGCAGTTCTACCGAGTCGCCAGGCACCAGGAAGAAGTCGGTCCATGTAGGGCTGAGTGTGCCGTCGCCGGCGATGCCGCGCACGCGCCCTGCCGTCATCTTCGTCAGATGAAGCTGGAAGCGGAACTCCCCGTCGACCACATTCTCGCAGGCCACGACACGGTCGTCCTGAATCTGCATATAGTCGTCGGCAAGATAGAGGTTATAGTTGGCATAGGCATTGGCTCCATCCACCAGACCCAAGATGGTGAACGGCTGCGGCTCGCTGAGTTCCGGCACCGAGGCGCGGCTTTCTGTGGAGGTGTCCTGCCTGACAAACGTGAAGCATCCGAACAACAGCACTACCCACAGCAGCATGCCCAGCTTGCCCATACGGCCCAGCGTGCCCGCTGTGGAGCGCTTCATCTCCACGAAGCGGCGGCGGATGAACGAGTGCGTCAGCCCGCTGGTGTAGATGGGACTGCCCACCATGACCTGCTCCAAGAGCAGCGTCTGGTAGACAACGATGTCGGCACCGCCCGTCAGCACGTCGTGGTCGGCCTCAAACTCGTGCACGTTGCGCAGTTCGATGCGACAGAGCCACAGCACGGGATTAAACCACAGCAGGCGTGTCAGCAGTTCCATCAGCCATACATCGATGAAGTGTCCATGACGTATGTGCGCCTTCTCGTGACGCAGCATCAGGTCGCGCTGGCTGTCGGTGATGCCCGTGGGCATGAAGATGGTCCTGCCAAACGAGCAGGGCGCCGGCACCTTCGGCGAGTAGACCAGCGTGTAGCCCTCGACGGTGGTCATTTTCTTCATCCGCCGCCCCTGCAGATGAATATATATAATATGGTAAAGGGCAATGACAACCAGCACGAATGCAACACCCCCCCATACCAGGAGAAAGAGGACCTCGCCGTCAACCTCTCTCCAAGGGACGAGGGGCGTGGTTGCCTCGTCTGCTTCTATCGCATGATCTGGTTGCCCTGAGGCAGGTAATTCATGTACCTGGATTTGCTGTAGAGTCTGTACCTGAGTGCGTACACTCTCCTCTTCAATCGGAGAGGGGCTGGGGGTGAGACTGCTTGGCAGCACCTTCAAGGTAAGGCCGCTCATCGACAGGCTGACGAAGGGCATGAGCAAGAGATACAGGCGGGCCAGCCTATAGGTGGCACGGTTGCGCAGCACAAACCAGTAGAAGGCATAGAGCGATGCTGACGATGCAATCAGTTTTGCGAGGATAATCAATATTTCAGTCATAATAATTCGTGAAATTCGTTGTTTTCAAAAAATCAGTTGTTCATTTCCTTCAGAATCTCCTCCAGCTCGTCCTTGCTGATGCGCTCGTGCTTGGCAAAGAACGAGAGGAACGACTTGGCCGAGCCGCGGAACAGGCTGTCGCGAGTCTCGTCCATGAAGTTGTCTAAATAGGTTTCACGCGTGAGCAGAGGGATGTAGACATTGGCCTTGCCCTGCTTCTCAAATCTTAGCACCTGCTTCTTGGTGAGCACCTGCATCACGGTGAGCACGGTGGTGTAGGCCGGTTTGGGCTCTGGGAGCGCCTCCATGATGTCGTTGACGGTGGCCTGTCCCTTGTCCCATAGAATGTTCATGAGGTTCAGCTCCGCCTTGGTCAGCGACCTGATTTTCTGTTCTTCTTTCATACTCTTTTGTTGTTAGCAAATAATGTACTATCGTTTTAGTACTGCAAAGATAGTAGGTTTTGGCAAAGTAGCCAAATTAATTAATAGTAGTTGGTCATTTTCCTGTGCTATTTATGTAATTTTAGCACCTTTTTGATTTGAGGTTTCACTCTATGTCGACGACGGTGATGCCAGCTCCGCCGAACTGCACGTGCTCGTCGCGGAAGTGGGCAACATTGGGCACGGTGGCGAGATACTGCCGTATGAGCTGGCGCAGGATGCCTGAGCCGGTGCCGTGGAGAATGCGAACGCGGCTCATGCCCACCAGGATGGCGTCGTCGATGAAATAGGTGACGGCATTGACGGCATCGTCGCCTCGCATGCCGCGCACGTCAAGGTCTTGACGAAAGTTCAGCTTGCGAGAGTCGATGGCCGCACGGGTTCCGCTCGAAACGCTGCCATAGCTGCCCACAATCGAGGCGTTGCGCTCGTCGGTCTTGCTTTGCTCCTTGGGCGGCTCCTTGGCGCTCTCTAAGCGGTCGATACGCATTTTGGTGCGCATGCTGCCGAAGATAACGGTGGCCATCTTGCCGTCGATGGCCTCGATCCTGCCCACCGAGGTGAGGCCCTTGATGCGCACGGTGGAACCCTCTTTGAGTGTTGAGTGTTGAGAGGTGAGAGATTTCTGTTTCCATCGGAGGTGTCTGCCTGAGAGTCTATTCTCTCACCTCTTGCCTCTTGCCTCTCACCTCTTGCTTTCTTTCTCTCCTCTTTCCTTTTCTTCCGCTCCTCAATCTGGCGCATCTTCCGCTCAATCATCTCGTCGGTAGCCTTGGCGTCTGTCTCGCTCACCTCTTGCCTGAAGGTGTCAAGCTCCTCGCGGATGCGCCGGGTGGCCTCTTTCTCGGCCTGTTGCTCGCGTATCTCACGAATGGCGTTCTCTATCTTGCGGTTGCTCTCACGAAGCAGCTCTTCGGCCTGCTCTTTGGCTCGCTGCAATATCTGCTTGCGCTCTTGCTCAATCTCCTCGATGCTGCTTTCGTATTTGGCGATACGCCCTTCCAGGTTTTTCTCGTGTTGGTGAATGGTCTGCCGCTTGCCCTCCCAGTAGCGCTTGTCGCGCACAATGTCCTGCAGATACTTGTCGCTCTGGATATACTCGCGGCCCACGATGTCGCTGGCATCGCTGATAACCTCTTCGGGTAGACCGGTCTTACGGGCAATCTCGATGGCAAACGACGAGCCTGGCTGGCCGATGCTGAGCTGGAAGAGTGCTTGCATCTGGTGGCGGTCGTAGAGCATGGCTCCGTTTACCACCCCCTCGTGTTCGTCGGCAAAGTGCTTCAGGTTATGATAGTGGGTGGTAATCACGCCGAAGGCCTTCTGCTGCCAGAACTGCTTCAGCACGGCCTCGGCTATGGCACCGCCAATCATCGGCTCGGTGCCGCTGCCAAACTCGTCGATAAGCAGTAGGGTGCGTTCATTGGCCTGCTTCATCATGTTCTTCATGTTCAGCAGATGGCTGCTGTAGGTCGACAAGTCGTCCTCGATGCTCTGCTCGTCGCCTATGTCGATCATGATGTCGTGGAAAAGGCCACAGGTGGAATGCTCGTTCATGGGCACCGACAAGCCGCATTGCAGCATATATTGCAACAAGCCTACCGTTTTCAGGCAGACAGACTTGCCGCCGGCATTGGGGCCGGAGATAATCAGCAGTCGGCCTGTGTTTGTGGAATTCCTCGACAAAGCAATATCCAACGGCACAACCTTCTTCCCCTGACGCTCAAGGGAAAGGGCCAACAGTGGGTGGACGGCTTGAATCCAATCAACGTGGGGGTAGTCGTCTATCGTAGGCTCAATGGCCTTCGTCAGCTTGGCCAGTTCGGCCTTGGCATGTATCAAGTCTATCGTGGCGAGAAACTGGTAACTGTCCAGAATATCCTTGACGAAAGGACGCACCTCGTCGCTAAAAACGGTGAGAATGCGTATGATTTCACGGCGCTCTTCGGCTTCCAACTCGCGTATGCGGTTGTTGGCCTCTACTACTTCGGCAGGCTCTATAAACACCGTTTTGCCCGTGGCGCTCTCGTCATGGACTATGCCGTTTATGCGCCGTTTCAATCCAGGGGCTACGGGAATCATCAGACGACCGTCGCGAACGGTGGGCGCGGCATCCTTGTCGACCAAGCCCTCACGCTGGGCAGAATGAAGAATGGTGTATAAGGTGCGCGAGATGCTCCCCTCCGTCTTATGGAGCTCATGACGTATGCCGGCAAGGGTCATCGAGGCACCATCCTTGATATGGCCATACTTGTCGATGATTGAGTCGATGCGACGTATCATGGCGGGAAACGTCTTAACGCCCTCTGACAAACGGTGAAGGGCAGGGTAGGGGAAGTCGTCACCCTCACCGTCATTGCGGTTCAGGTAAGCAACAATCTTCGAGATGGTCTCAAGCGAGCGCCGTAGGTCAAAGACTTCGCTCTCCTCTAAATGCGTGTTGGCCAACCGGATTCTTGACACGGCTTCGCGCACATCAAAAAAGTATTGCAAAGGAAAGTCGTCCGTCGACTCCTGCAACAGCCGAAACTCCCTAACCTGGGCTAACCACTCATTTACCAGGCCAGCATCGGTCGAAAATGACAATTCGTCGACTTTTTCATGTCCCAGCGTACTAAGGCACCGCTCTTTCAGCAAAGAGCGAACCTCGTTAAAGCCAATCTTCTGTTCGTAGTTATTCGGGTAAATCATGGTGCAAAGGTACGCATTTTTATTGAAGATTGAAGATTGAAAATTGAAGATTATACAACGACGTGGTTAAAAAATATTAATCGCAGGGCAATTTTCAATCTTCAATCTTCAATTTTCATTTTTTTTTTCGTACCTTTGCAACCGCTTTTCGAAAATTGAGCATAAGGAGAGATGGTAGAGTGGTCGATTACAGCGGTCTTGAAAACCGCCGTGCTGAGAGGCACCGGGGGTTCGAATCCCTCTCTCTCC